>JBJMTU010000001.1:0-15625 GCA_045811545.1 Xanthobacteraceae bacterium
ACACCCATAGCCTCGGGCTATATTTCCTCCTCGGGGCTCGCACAGGCCGATGGCTGGATTTTGATAAGGCCGGACAGCGAGGGATATCCGGCGCAGAGCGAGGTCGTGATAAGACCTTGGCCATGACTGCGCGTTTCGAACCAACGTCGGCCCAGCGCGATCGCGCCGATCTCTTGGCGGCAATTCGCCGCGCCGCGCGACAGGAGCAATTCCTAGAAGTCGTATCTGCCGAGGAGGCGCGTGCGCGCTTTATGCAGCACCTCGATCTGTCGCCGCTGACGAGCGAGACGATCGGTCTGGCGGCGGCGCTCGGCCGCGTGCTGGCGCGCGACATCACCGCACCGATCGACGTGCCGCCGTTCGATCGCGCGAATGTGGACGGATTCGCGCTGCGTTCCGCCGATACCGTAGGCGCGAGCGACGGCGCACCACTCCGGTTTCGTCTCAATGGCGAAGTCATCGTCTGCGGGCATGCGCCCGCGCTCGAAGTGACGCCGGGCTCCGCGACTACCATCGCCACCGGCGGCATGCTGCCGCGCGGCGCGGATGCCGTCGTCATGATCGAACATACCGAGCTGGTTGAGGAGGGCGGGATGCCGGCCATCGACGTGCGCCGCGCGCTCGCGCCCGGGCAGTTCATCTCCTATGCGGGCTCCGACATCGCGCGCGGCGAAGTGGTCCTGCGCCGCAAGACGCGCCTCTCGTCGCGCGAGATCGGAATGCTCGCGGCCTGCGGCCTCGCTGAAATCGACGTGGTGCGCAGGCCGAAAGTCGCGGTGCTCTCGACCGGCGATGAACTGGCCGCGCCGGGCGTCGCGCTCGGTCCCGCACGGGTCTACGACAGCAACGGGGCGATCATCGCGGCTGCGGTCGCGGAAGCGGGCGGGGAAGCCGTTGCCTTCGGCGCGTTGCCTGACGATGAGGCGGCCCTCGAGGGTGCCGTGCGCGGCGCGCTCGCGGCCTGCGACCTGGTGGTGCTCTCCGGCGGCACGTCGAAGGGTGCGGGCGATCTCTCCCACCGCATCGTCTCGAAGCTCGGCGACATTCTCGTTCATGGCGTCGCGCTCAAGCCCGGCAAGCCGCTTTGCCTCGCCGTGATCGACGGCAAACCGCTCGCGGTGCTGCCGGGATTTCCGACGTCCGCGATCTTCACCTTCCATGCCTTCGTCGCGCCGGTGATCCGCGCGCGCGCCGGCTTTGCGCCGGAGGCTGTCCATAGCATGGAGGCAACGGTCCCCGTGCGCATCGCCTCCGAGCTCGGCCGCAAGGAGTTCGTCCTCGTCGCGCTGACAGCAGGCGATGACGGGCCGGTTGCATTTCCGACCGCCAAGGGGTCGGGGGCCGTGACGAGCTTCTCCCAGGCCGACGGATTTCTCGAGGTGGACGCGCTCGCGGCGGCGCTCGACGCCGGGACGCGCGCCCGCGTGACCCTGATCGGGGAGACGGCCGCTATGCCCGACCTCGTCGTGATGGGCAGCCACTGCATCGCGCTCGACGTTGTGCTCGGGGCGCTCGCCGGGCGCAGCTTTGCCGTGCGCACCATCGCGATCGGCAGCATGGGCGGAGTCGCGGCTGCCGAGCGCGGCGAGTGCGATCTTGCGCCGGTGCATCTCGTCGATCCCGCGAGCGGAGTCTACAACGCACATCTGCTGCGGCCTGGGCTCGTGCTGGTGAAAGGCTGGCAGCGCATGCAGGGCTTCGTGCACCGCCGTGACGACGCCCGCTTCGCGGAACGCAGCGCGGCCGATGCGATCAAGGCGGCGCTCGCCGATCCCCGCTGTCTGATGGTCAACCGCAATGCCGGCGCCGGCACGCGCGTGCTGATCGACCGGCTGCTCGAGGGCGCCCGGCCCGCCGGCTACAGCAATCAGCCGCGTTCGCACAACGCCGTCGCCGCCGCGGTGGCGCAGCGCCGCGCGGATTGGGGAATCGCGATCGAATCGGTGGCGCGCCTTTACGGCCTGGCCTTCATCCCGGTCGCGCCGGAGGATTACGATTTTCTCCTGGTCGAAAGCCGCCGCGAGCGCCCCGCGGTTGCAGCCTTTGTCGCTGCGCTGCGCGACGAGAGCGTGCGCGAGAAAATCCGCGCGTTGGGCATGCGCCCTGCCGACGTTCGAGATTCGCAATGACGTTGCGCGTGTTTGCCGTCATTGCGCTTCTCGTATTGGGCGCGCCGTACACGGCGCAAGCCCAATTGCGCGGCCACGGCGGACCGGTCCGTGCACTCGCGATTTCGCCGGATGGCACGCAGGCTGTTTCCGGCAGCTTCGACACCTCGGTGATCCGCTGGTCGCTGCCGAAGAACGCGGCCGAGCAGGTGCTGCGCTTCCATGACGGCGCGGTCAACGCGGCGCTCTTCCTTCGCGACGGCCGCATCGCCACCAGCGGCGAGGATGCGCGCATCGCGATCTGGACGCCGGGCGCGCCACAGCCGTCGAAGGTGCTTGAAGGCCACACGGCGCCGGTGGTCGTCCTTGCCATATCGCCCGACGGCACCACCCTCGCTTCAGGCTCTTGGGATCACACCGCGCGGCTCTGGCCGCTCGCCGGCGGGGCGCCGCGTGTCATCGAGGGCCACGCACAGAACGTCAATGGCGTCGCCTTTGCGTCCGATGGCCGCGCGCTTATCACCGCTGGCTATGACGCGACGCTGCGCATCTCGCCCGTTGCGGGCGGCAGCGCACCGACTGTCACGACGCTGCCGACGCCGCTCAACACGGTTGCGGTCGCGCCGGACGGCGAGATCGTCACCGCGGGTGCTGACGGCAAGGTTTACGTGCTGTCGCCTACGGGCGAGCTCCTTGGCGCGATCGAGGCGGCGCAAGCGCCTATTATTTCGGTGGCCTTATCTCGCGACGGCAGTCTGATTGCCGCTGCCGGCGTTCGTGGTTCGGTCGCAATCATCGACAAAGCTGCGCGCAAAATGGAGCGCACGCTCGTCGGACCGGGACTGCCGGTCTGGTCCGCGGCCTTTTTTCCCGACGGGCGCACGCTACTGACCGGCGGCAGCGACCGGATGATCCGCCGTTGGGACGTGCTGACCGGCGAGCCGATCGGCAACATCGTCATGGGCGCGCCCGAGGACCCGCTCGCCGCCTTCGCCGACGATCCCGGCGCCGAGGTGTTTCGCGCCTGCGTCGCCTGTCACACGTTGAAGCCTGACGAGGGCGTCCGCGCTGGCCCCACGCTTGCCGGGGTTTTCGGACGCAAGATCGCGACGCTGCCCGGCTACAATTTCTCCGACGCGCTCAAGAAGCTCGATATCGTGTGGACGCCGGACACGGTCGCGAAGCTGTTCGAGGTCGGACCTATGACCTATACGCCTGGCACCAAGATGCCGGAGCAGCGCATCGGTTCGGCCGAGGATCGCGCTGCCTTGGTGAAGTTTTTGGAGAAGGCGACCACGCAGCCGTGAGAATGAGCGGGGCCGTTCACTTCGTCGCGTGGACTAATTCGAGAACGGCGTCGGCGACCGCATTGGGCGCTTCCTGCGGCAGATTGTGGCCGGCAGTTGGGATCACTCGACGCTGATAAGGACCTGTAAAGAGGGCAGCGTGCGGCAGCGAGCTTTCCGGCGGCGAGATGCCGCTGCCGTCGCCATGCAGCACGATCGTCGGAACCGAAATCTTCGGCTGTGTAGCCAGGCGCCGTTCGATCGGCTCGAGGCCCGGATCACCATCAGCGTAGCCATAACGGTGACGGTACGAATGGATCACAACGTCGACGAAGTCCGGATTGTCGAACGACGTTGCGGTGCGGTCATAGGTCGCGTCATCGAACTCCCAATTCGGCGACCACAATCGCCACAACAATCGACAAAACTCGCGCCGGTTGGCCTGCAGTCCCGCGCGGCCGCGCTCGGTGTGAAAGTAGTATTGATACCAAAGCCGGTACTCCTGTTCCGCCGATGCTGGTTTGGTTGATCCGGCAATGTCCTGGATATTGTAGCCGTTGGCTGAAACCAAGCCGCGCACGCGCTCCGGCCAAAGCGCCGCGACGATGCAGGCGGCGCGCCCGCCCCAGTCGTAGCCGGCGAGCACGGCGCGCTCGAGCGCGAGCGCGTCCATGAGCTCCTTGAGGTCATTGCCGAGCGCCGCTTGCTGGCCCGAGCGCAGCGTGTCGGGAGCGAGAAACCGGGTAGGGCCATAGCCGCGCAGATACGGCACGATCACGCGACATCCCGCATCCGCGAGCGAGGGCGCCACGTCGTCATAGGTGCGCGGGTCGTAGGGAAAGCCGTGCATGAGCAGGACAGCGGCGCCATGCGCCGGACCGCTTTCCTCATACGCGATCTCCAGCACGCTGGTGCGGACACCGTTGAGAAGGGGTGGACGGTCCATGTCGCGCCGGTCATGTCTCCGGCTTGCCAGCGCGTTCCGCTTGCTCGCTCTCGCGCAAATAATCCTCGGTCGTGCGAGCCTTGGGTCGCTGCGGCGCGCCGTAGGGATCAAACTCCTGCTCCGTAATCGCCACCACGCGGCAGTCCTCGCACATCTTGATCAGATCGAGGCGTTGCGCGGAATTTTGGAACATCCAGTGTTTGCCCTCGAGCTTGGCGGCCACCCGCTCGATCGTGCTCTTGACCCCGAACGGTTTATTGCAGCGGATGCAATGGAATGGCTCCTCTTCTTTGAGCACGCGGGCGGTCGCGGTCGCGGCGCGGAAATCGAGTTGCGGCGTCAGCGTGATCACCTTTTCCGGGCAAGTCGCCTTGCATAGCCCGCACTGCACGCAGGCATCTTCCGCAAAGCGCAGCATCGGCCGTTCCGGATTGTCGCTGAGCGCGCCGGTCGGGCAGGCCGACACGCAGGCGAGGCAGAGCGTGCAGCCTGCAGCATCGAGCTCGACCGCGCCGAAGGGCGCGCCCGCGGGCAGCGCCACCACGTCGACGGGAGCGGGCGCCGCGCGCTGCAACTCCCGTAACGCGAGCCGCATCACATCGCGCTTTTCCCCCACGGGCAGGAAGCTCGCGGGACGTGGCGCGCCTTGCCGCTTCTCGATCGCGTGCAGCGCATCGGCGAGAGCGTCGGGGTCATCGGTTTCGATCGTCGCCACGCGCGCGTCGCCAAATCCCAGCCCGGCGAGGATCGGCTCAGCGAGCGCAAGCGTTCTCCTCAAGCCCGTCACGTCATGGCGCGGCTTTGCGCGCAACAGCAACCGCACTGCCGTCGCACCGTAGGCGAATGCGGCGGCAATAGTCTCGAGCCCAACCTGCGTTACTTCGTTGACTGCGACGGGCAAGACATGCGCCGGCAGACCGTCGCCGAAACGAGCCAGCGCATCGATCAGCGGCACACCATGCGCTTCGTCATGGATGAGCACAACCGGCGGCTCGCGTGCCCCTGCATCGCGATAGGCGGTGAGTAGCGCGCGCAGCTTGCGCATCAGTGTATCCGCCGGCGGCAGCGCGTAGCCAGCGGCGCCGGTCGGGCAAACCGCCGCGCATTGTCCGCAGCCCGCACAAATATACGCGTCGATCGTCACATGATCGCCGGCAGGCGCAATCGCACCGGTCGGGCAGAGATCGAGGCAACGCGTGCAGCCGACGATCCGCGAGCGCGAGTGGGCGCACAGATCCTCGGTGAAGGTGACATAGCGCGGCTTGTCGAAACTCCCGACGAGATCGCGCGCCTTGAGCACCGCCTTGAGCACGGCCGCGGGATCCCCGGGATCGGCGCGCAGGTAGCCATCGCGCAGATCGGAGGCGGTGAACAGCGCCGCGTCGCCGGAAATGTCGAGCACGAGGTCGCAACGCGACGCCGCGCCGTCGCGAGGCGCGGCGAAGCTCAGCGTGCCGCGCGAGGACGGCGCAGGTTGCGCGTAGCCGTCGACGGTGAGTTCGAATGCGCCGAGATGGCCCTTGGCCGAGCGGATCGCCCCCTTCACCACCGGGAAATCGGTCACACGCGGCGACGCCACCTGGGCTGGCGGCTTGATCAGCACCGTCACGTCGAGATGATCCTTGAGCAGGTTGCCGGCTTCGATCGCCTGCTCGTCGCGGCCATAGATCAGGACGACGCCCTCGCTGCTCAGGCTGACGAAGGGAACCTCGGGCGCTTGCTCTGCGGCCGCGGCGAGCAACGCCGCCATCTTGGGGCCCGCCGCATGGGCGTCCTTCGACCAGCCGGCGGTCTCGCGGATGTTGGTGTATGTGACCTGGGCATCGCCGGCGACTTCCGAAAACAGCGGCGCCTCCTGGGTGCAGCCCACGATCAGCGGCTCGCCGCCGGCTGCCGCGGCGCGGAATTTTTCCAGTTCCGCCCGACAAAGCTGGCGCGCGGTCGAGACCTCGGCGCCGCGACACCCTCGCTGCACGGCAGAGCCGTCGAGCGGCATCGTGTCTTCGCACGAGCAGATCAAGATGTTCGGCGGCCGATCGGCCATTTCGTCTCCCACTATGTTCGAGGCACCACCTCTTCGCCCCACATCGGCGCAAGTGGATGCTCCGGCAAGCGCCGTCTCGGCGATGGTCGAGCGATGGCGGCTACAGGGTCTGCCTGCGCGGGCATGGCACCGAGCGCGGCTCTGGCCGTGGTCCGTATCACGTTATAAGTATTATAAACAACCATTGCGAGCCTGGCTGTCCAAATGCCGCTGCACGAGCGCACCCGCCTGCGCCGGTCGTCAAAGCCCGCACTCGACCTGCCGCCGCCGTTTCGGCTGGTGACGCTGCGCGAGGTGGGCGATGCCTTTGCCCACGCGACCCGTGTGGCGGCGCAAGAGGGAGCCGGCACGCTCGTCTATGTGGGCCGCTTCGATCTCGCGGAGTTCGCGGTCGTGCTGGAGCCGGAGGAGCCGCTCAAGACCGCCCGACGCGCGCTTTATGCGGGCCTCGCTGCGCTCGCGGACGCGCTCGCGGTTCACGCTCCGCCCGAGCGGCCGATTAGTTTCGATTGGCCGGACGCGCTACGCGTCGATGGTGGGCTTGTGGGCGGGGCCCGCCTCGCCTGGCCGGAGGGCGCGGACGAGAACCAACCGCCGCCGTGGCTGGTGTTCGCCGCCATGATCCGCACGGTGGCCATGGGCGAGGAGGAACCGGGGCTGCGTCCGCTCTCGGCGGCGCTTGAGGACGAAGGCTTCGACGATCTCGGTTCGGGCAAGCTGGTGGAAAGCTTCGCCCGGCATTTCATGGTCGCGATCGATGCCTGGCAGGAGCAGGGGTTCGGAGAGATCGCGAAGAGTTACCTCACGCGGCTTGCGCCTGAAAGCGGCGTGCGCCGCGACATCGCGGAGAATGGCGATCTCCTGGCCCGGCGGATGGCAGCGCCGGGGGGTGAGCCGGAGCGGCGCTCGCTGCTGCGCGCCCTCGCGGAGCCCTCGTGGCTCGACCCCGCGAGCGGAGGGCCGCGCAGGTGAGACTCTTGCGTACTATCCGGCTCGACCCGTCGGACACGTTTGTGTTCGAGCGCGCCGCCGAGCCGGGCGAGTGGGCGGTATCCGGCGCCTTCATGTTCGCGGACGCCGATCCCGAAGCGCTTGAGGGCAAGTCTCGCGCGGCCTTCCGCGGCGGTTTTCTCGGCGTGGCCTCGCTCGGCTGGTCGACGCTGGTGCAGATTGTGGAAGCGAGCGAGGCGGATCGCGACGCACTCGCGGAGTCGCTGGCAACGCAACTGCACGAGCGCCTCGGCGCGCCCGACCTTGCCACTGCCCGCGTAGCGGCGGAAGAGGAGGTCGCATTCGCGGCCTCGCTCTGCGATCAGCCCCGCGACACGCTGATTGCCGTGCGCCGCACTGTCGAGGACGGCTCGATCCGCGAGGCATTTCGCACGCTGCATCCGCGCGGCACACGCAAGCCGATGCGTGCTTTCTCGTTCCTTGAGGTGGAGAACGAAGAGGAGCCGGGCGAACGCGTGAATCTGCACGCGCTGGCGAAAGACAAACCGGCCGATTGAATTTTCGCCCGGCCGACGACCAGCCAAGGTCGGGATGATCACTCCGCCTTCAGGTTTGCGTCGCGGATGAGCTTGCCCCATTTGGCCGACTCGATCCGAATGCGCTCTGCGAATGCTTCCGGGGAGCTGGTAATGGAAAAGATGAAGTTGGGCGCGAGGAATTTCTCTCGAAAGCCCGGATCGTCGAAGATCCTCTGGGTTTGCGCATTGAGCTTGGGCACCACCTCTGCTGGCGTGCCTTTGGGCGCGGCCAATCCGTACCACGATCCGGCTTCGTAGCCGGGCAAGCCGCTTTCGGCGAGCGTGGGCACATCGGGATATTGCGCCATCCGCCGCGTGCTGCCAAAGCCGAGCACCTTCAGCGCGCCGGCCTGCCATGGCTGCGCCACAAGCCCGATGCTGACGATCATCATCTGGATGTGACCGCCGATGAGATCAGTGATCGCAGGCGCTGCGCCACGGTAATGCACCGGCGTGAATTTGTTGCCGGTCATGCCCTCCAGCAGGATGATATTGAGATGTCCGCTCGATCCGATGCCGAAGGTTCCGTAATTGAGCTCGCCCGGCCGCTTCCGGGCGAAATCGACAAGATCGCCGAGCGTGCGCACCGGCAGCGATGGATGGACGACGAGCGCCTGCGGGCTGATGCCGAGGCCGGTGATCGCGACGAAATCGTTGATAGGGTCATAGGGCAGCTTGCTGTAGATGTGAGGTGACGTGACGAACGTCGCATCGGCAGTGACCAGGAGCGTATAGCCGTCGGGGGCTGAGCGCGCGACGTATTCGGTGCCCACCTGGCCCGTGCCGCCTCCCGGCTTATTCTCGATGACGACCTGCTGACCCCAGGCTTCCGCCAGGCGCTGGCCGAGCGCGCGCGCGAGCACATCGGTAATACCGCCGGGCGCAAACGGCACAACAATGTGAATGGGCTTGCTTGGATAGGACTGCGCCGACGCGCTGGACACAAACGCCAGGCCGATCATCAGGGTTGCTGCATGGACAAGGCGAATCGTCGGCCCTCGCACGCGCCAACTCGGTGTCTCAGGCATGATCACCCCTCGCGATGCAGTGCTGTGGTATAGAGACCTGGCAACAACTCGTCGAGGCGTGATCGCATGCCGGATTTCTGGCTCTCCTGCGGGCATCATCTACTCGACCGCGACGACGGCGGCGGGCTCCTCGCCACCGACGAGTTCCTAAAGGCCTATCTTGCCCGGCCGGAGCTTGCGCCGCCGCCGGATGCGTGCGCTGCCGAGCGCACCTTGCACGCGGCGCTGCTTAGCGATCCGCGCCGACCGGTCACAAGCTCCGAGATTGCAGCGATTACCGATGCGGACGCACGCGAGAATTGGAGTTTGATGATCGCTTTTCGTGATCGCCTCGTTCGCCACCGAACCGTGGAGGCTGCCTATCTCGATCTCGTGCGTCGCGGCGTGAGCGCCACTCCGCCGCTTTTCATCAACCAGCTCGTGCACGTGATCCTGCGCAACCTGCTGGACGGCTGCGATGACGTCTTCGTGTTGCGTGCGGCGGAACTCTTTTTCCGGCCGCAACGCCTAAGTGTGCTCGACGGATCGTTGCTTGCGGCCGACGAAGAGAAGGTCTCGGGCGAGAGCCCGCAGCCGCTCTCGCCGCTCGTTGCGATGCTCGGCTTGCCCACCGCGGGCGAGATCGACGTGCTCAATGATGAAAATGCCGAAACCTATTGGTCGCGCAGCGATCTGTTCGACATGGCGCTCGATCTGACCGCTGGTCGGCGCGGCCTCGACGCGCTCGGCAAAGTCATCGCCCAGTGGATCGCGCATCTGCTGTCGGTCGAGGTGGAAATCGAGCCGCTGACCGAGGCGGCCAACGTCAATCTCACGTGGTATGTCGGGCTTGACGCCGAGGCAAGCCGGATCGGGGACGCCTTGTGGAAGAGCGCAGAGCTCGACGAAGCGGCGCGGCAGCGCATCGTCGGGCTTTACCGACTCACCTTTTCCGATCCCGAAGTCGTCCTGGAAAAGGCAAAAGGCGAACCCATCTATCTGATATCGGCGATGACGGCCGACCACACACTACGTATGAAGCCGCAAAACCTCGTCGTCGGCCTTCCTATCGCTCATCTCGAGGCAGTCTCATGAGCGCTCTCGCGCCTGCCAAAATTGCGATCGGCGTCGTGGTCGAGCGGCGCAAGGCACAGAGTCCCTGGATCGAGTTCACCTGGAAACCGGTCACGGCCTTGCCTGGGATGCCGGACGCTTTGCCATGGACCATGCTCGCGCAAGACGGCGACAGCACGACGTTCTATGCGGGCGCGGCCGAGATCGAGCTCTATCGCACCGAGACGAGCAACTACCGGAACAATCTCGCTACCGGCGCGCCGATGCTCTGGGTGGCGCTGCGGCCGACGGGAGTCGAGCCGCCCTACGAGCTTTTCGCCGTGACCGCCGATCCCGCTGAGGGCGAGGCCTGGACCGAAGCGGGCACCGATCTCATCGATGTCGTGCCGATGCCGGAATCGGTGCATGCGGCGATCGATGCGTTCATCGCCGAGCACCATGTCGAGCAGCCGTTCCACAAGCGCGAGCGTGACCGCGCCGATCCCGAGGCGCTGGCGCGGCGCGGACCCATGCAGAAGCCGCGAGAATGAGCGAGCCGGAAAACTTCATCGCGCGCTGGTCGCGGCGCAAGCGCAAGGCGGCGCAAGACGCCGACGCGACGAAGGCTGCAGCCGCGCCCGCCCCGCCGGCGGAAAGCGAACATTCCGACGAAGGCCGGCGCAAAGAAAGCGATGCCGCGCCTGCGGACGGTGGCGCGCTTCAGCCCTCAGGGGCCGCGTTTGATCCCACGAAGCTTCCGCCGATCGAAACGATCACCGCCGAGAGCGACATCCGCGCCTTTCTCGCGCCTGGCGTGCCCCCCGAACTGACCCGTGCGGCGCTTCGTCGCGCGTGGGCCACCGATCCCAAGATCCGCGATTTTGTCGGCCTGTCCGAGAATTCCTGGGACTTCAACGCGCCGGGCGCGATCGCGGGTTTTGGCCCGCTGGAAATGACCGACGAGTTACGAGCGCAGGTGGCGCAAATGGTCGGCCGCAGCCTCGCTGGCGAATCGCCTGATCGGCCGCTTTCGCCACAGCCGCAGCTCTCCGAAGTACAGAGCCACTCGGCTGGCGCTGAGATGCCAGCAGACGCAGCCCCTAAGGTGCCAGCAAAAGACGTTCAGAGCGGCGCGGCAACGCACCAGGACGCTGGAAAGCACAGTGAGCCGGACAGCTCCGTACCGCAACGCAGCAAAGCAGCTGCTGCGCTGCAGCGCGATCCAGAAAACTCCGATAACGACCAATTGATTGCGAAACGGCTGCACGGGCGCGCTTTGCCCAAGTGATCCCGCGACTCATAGCCTCCGACTATTGACCGCCGCTTGCCGCGGGCGGTACGTTTCTACAATCGAACTAGAATAAAAAAGAAAAGCGCCGATGAGGGACGTAGGCCTGGAGGAAGCGATCCGCGTTGCCGGCGGCGTCGGCGCGCTAGCCCGAAAAATTGGTATCGCCCAGCCTTCGGTTTCGAACTGGTTGCGCGTTCCAGCGGAGCGCGTGCTGTCGGTGGAAGCGGCGACGGGCGTGAGCCGCGCAACGCTGCGGCCCGACCTTTACGCTGAGCATCCTGGCACGGCTGGCGACGTCGACGAGGTCGATGCCGCGCGCGCGCAAGAATACGCGCTGCTGTCCGTGCTGCTTGCACGCGCGCCGGATGCTCCCCTACTGGAGCGTCTCGCGACATTGCGTGGCGATCCGAGTCCACTCGGGTTGGCACATGCCGCGCTCGCGGAGGCGGCGCAAAGCACCAATGTCGAGCGTGTCGAGCGCGAATATTTCGACCTCTTCATTGGTCTCGGGCGCGGGGAGCTTCTGCCGTACGGTTCTTATTATCTCACCGGCTTCTTGCATGAGCGGCCGCTCGCGCGCTTGCGCGCGCATCTCGAGAAGCTCGCGATCGAACGCACGGCCGACCAAGCGGAGCCCGAGGATCACGCGGCGATCCTGTGCGAGATCATGGCGGGGCTGGCGAGCGGGCGTTTTCCCGCTCCCGCGGGTTCGGATCGCGAAGTGTTCGAGCAGCATCTCGCGCCGTGGATCGGACGCTTTTTCGCCGATCTGGAGCAGGCCGATGCGGCGGATTTCTACCGGCGCGTTGGAACACTCGGCCGGGTATTCATCGAGATCGAAACCGACGCCTTCGCGCTGCCTTCGTGAGCAGCGACGAGCGCATCACATCGGGATGAAGAGCTAGGAGGAGACGGCGATGAAACGAGAACGCAAAGCGACGCTCGGCCGTCGTGAATTCCTGCGCACACTTGGCGCAGGCGCCACCGTCGCGGCCGCAGCCGCCACGCCGATGGCGGACGAAGCGCGCGCCGACAGCGAGAGCAATGACGAGAAACGCAAGGCTCGCTACCAGCCGAACTCGCGGGAGGTGCAAACCTTCTATCGGGTCAACCGGTATCCGAGCTGAGGGAGGCAACCGTGCTGATCAAGAGAACCGAACGTCAAGCTCATCGCGGCACGCTCGCCAGCGCGCTGCCATGCCACGGCGACGGCGGCCTCGATCGCCGCGCTTTCCTGCGCCGCTCCGGCCTGGTCGCCAGCAGTCTCGCGGCTCTTGGCGCGCTCTCGCTTCGGAGCGTGCGCAAGGCGGAGGCGGGCCCGCCGCCGCCCGCCGGGGCGCAGGTCACGATCCGCAAGAACATCTGCACGCATTGCTCGGTCGGCTGCACGGTCGTGGCGGAAGTCGCAAACGGCGTGTGGATCGGCCAGGAGCCCGGCTGGGATTCCCCGCTCAATCGCGGCTCGCATTGCGCCAAGGGGGCGTCGGTGCGCGAGCTCGTGCACGGTGACCGGCGCTTGAAATATCCGATGAAGCTCGTCAACGGGCAGTGGACGCGCTTGAGCTGGGACCAAGCCATCGACGAGATCGGCGCCAAGCTTCTTGCCATCCGGGAGAAGTCGGGACCGGAGGCCGTCTATTGGCTCGGCTCCGCCAAGTTCTCCAACGAAGGCGCGTATCTCTTTCGCAAGTTCGCGGCGTTCTGGGGCACCAACAACGTCGACCATCAGGCACGTATTTGCCATTCGACGACGGTCGCCGGCGTGGCCAACACCTGGGGCTACGGCGCGATGACCAACAGCTACAACGACATCCGCAACTCCAAGACCATCATGGTCATGGGTGGCAACCCGGCGGAGGCGCACCCGGTCTCGCTGCAGCATCTCCTCGAAGGCAAGGAGCTCAACCGCGCCAACTGGATCTCGGTCGATCCACGCTTGACGCGCACGGCAGCCCACGCGACGGAATATGTGCGCGTGCGGCCGGGCACCCACATCCCGACCATTTACGGGATGCTGTGGCACATCTTCCAGAACGGCTGGGAGGACAAGGAATTCATCAAGCAGCGCGTCTACGGCATGGACGAGGTGCGCAAGGAAGTCGACAAGTGGACACCCGATGAGGTCGAACGCGTCACCGGCCTGCCGGAAGCACAAGTCAAGCGCGTCGCCGAGATCTTCGCCAAACAGAAGCCCTCGACCCTGATCTGGGCGATGGGGCAGACCCAATTCTCGGTCGGCACCGCCAACGTGCGCGCCAGCTGCATCCTTCTGCTCGCGACCGGCAATGTCGGCAACTTCGGCAACGGCGCCAACATCTTCCGCGGCCATTGCAACGTGCAGGGCGCAACCGACCTCGGTCTCGATATCGTGACGCTGCCGCTCTACTACGGACTGGTCGAAGGCGCGTGGAAGCACTGGTGCCGCGTTTGGGAGGTCGATTACGACTGGATGCAGTCGCGCTTCGACTCCAAGCAGATCATGGAGACGGCCGGCATTCCCTCGACCCGCTGGTTCGATGCGGCCATGCTGCCGAAGGACCAAGTCGCGCAGAAGGACAACCTCAAGGCGATGGTGGTGTTCGGGCACGGCGGCAACACCGTGACCCGCATGCCGGAAGCGGCCAAAGGGCTCGAAAAGCTCGACCTGCTCGTGGTCGGCGACCCGCATCCCACGACGTGGGCTGTGCTCGGCGAGCGCAAGAACGACACCTACCTCTTGCCGATCTGCACCCAGTTCGAGACGTCGGGCTCGCGCACCGCGTCCAACCGCTCGCTGCAGTGGGGCGAGCAGATCGTCAAGCCGATCTTCGAGTCGAAGGACGATTACGAAGCCATGTATCTGCTGGCGAAGCGGCTGGGCCTCGCCGATCGCATGTTCAAGAACATCAAGGTCGAGGGTAACCAACCGCTCGCGGAGGACATCCTGCGCGAGATCAATCGCGGCGGCTGGTCGACCGGCTATTGCGGCCAGTCGCCGGAGCGTCTCAAGCTGCACATGGCCAACCAGAAGGACTTCGATCTCGTCACCTTGCGGGCCAAGGATGGTCCGGCCAAGGGCGATTATTACGGCTTGCCATGGCCGTGCTGGGGTACGCCGGAACTCAAGCATCCCGGTACGCACACGCTCTACAACACCAATCTGCGCGTCATGGACGGCGGCAGCACCTTCCGCGCCCGCTTCGGCGTGGAGCGCGAGGTCAAGCTTCCCGACGGCACCTCGCGCAAGGACAATCTCCTAGCCGAGGGCTCCTACTCGCTCGACTCGGAGATTAAGGACGGCTACCCCGAGTTTACCTATGGGGTGCTCAAGAAGCTCGGCTGGGACGCGGATCTCACCCCCGCCGAGAAGACTGTGATCGAGCGCATCGGCGGCAACAACCCCGATACGGTCTCCTGGGCGATCGACCTCTCCGGCGGCATCCAGCGCGTGGCGATGGCGCACGGCTGCATCCACTACGGCAACGGCAAGGCGCGCGCCAATGCGTGGAATCTGCCTGATCCGATCCCGGTGCACCGTGAACCGATCTACACGCCGCGGCCGGACCTCGTCGCGAAATATCCCACGCGGCCTGACGCCAAGGAGTTCCGCGTGCCGAACACCGGCTTCACGGTACAGAAGACGGCGGTGGAGAAGGGAATTGCCAAGCAGTTCCCGCTGGTCCTCACCTCCGGGCGCTTGGTGGAGTACGAGGGCGGCGGCGAGGAGACGCGGTCGAACAAGTGGCTCGCCGAACTGCAGCAGGACATGTTCATCGAGATCAACCCTGCTGATGCCGCCGAGCGCGGCATCCGGGACGGCGGGTGGGTCTTCGTCTGGGGCCCGGAGATGGAAAGCGGCAAGGCCACCCGCATGAAGGCGCTCGTAACGGAGCGCGTCGGCAAAGGGGTGACCTGGTGCCCGTTCCACTTCGGCGGCTGGTTCCAGACCGTCGACCAGCGCGGGAAATATCCGCAAGGCTCCGACCCGATCGTGCTCGGCGAAAGCGTGAACACGATTACGACCTACGGGTTTGATCCCGTCACCGGCATGCAAGAACCCAAAGCCACGCTCTGCCAGGTCAAGGCGGCGTAAGGAGGCTCGACAATGGCTCGGATGAAATTTCTCTGCGACGCCGACCGTTGCATCGAGTGCAACGCCTGCGTCACCGCGTGCAAGAACGAACATGAAGTGCCCTGGGGCATCAACCGCCGGCGCGTCGTCACCATCAATGACGGCAAACCGGGCGAGCGCTCGGTCACCATGGCCTGCATGCACTGCACCGACGCGCCCTGTGCGGCCGTCTGCCCCGTGAACTGCTTCTACACCACCGCCGATGCGGTGGTGCTGCACTCGAAGGATCTCTGCATCGGCTGCGGCTACT
>JBJMTU010000002.1:0-13066 GCA_045811545.1 Xanthobacteraceae bacterium
GCGTGGTCGGACGAGAATTTGCGCTACCTCTGCCGGCATATTCAGTCGCATCTCTACTTTGCGCATGTGCGCGCGGCGACCGGCACGCCGATCACGCGGCCGAACTGTCATCCCTTCGCCTGCGGGCGCTGGCTGTTCATGCACAACGGCATCATCGGCACCTGGGGGCGCTTGCGCAGGAAGGTCGAGGCGCTCATTCCCGACGCGTTCTACGGCTCACGTATCGGCACAACCGATTCCGAGGCGGTCTTTCTCGCCATCCTCGGCGCCGGCGGCGACAAGGATCCGGTCGGCGCGACCACGCGCGTACTCGCTACCTTGACCGAGATGGTCAGCAGCGACGGCTATCACGAGCCGCTGCGTTTCACGGCGGCGCTCACCAACGGGCGCGATCTCTACGCTTTCCGCTACGCCGCCAACGACCAAGCCAACTCGCTCTATTACCGGGTGTCCGGCGGCAACGTGGTGATCGTGTCGGAACCACTCGATACGGACCGCGCGCATTGGAAGCCGGTGCCGCCCGGGCATGCGATCGTGGCGCGCGAAGGGGAACGGGTGGCGGTCGAGCCGTTCCTGGCGGAGCACCGGGTCGCGGCGGCGGAGTGAACCGCGGGCCAACGCCGACAGGCGACAAGCCCCTAGTCCTTGCTGCTTGCAGACGCGAGTGGTAATCCGCCCGCCATGAATGCGGCCATCGAGAACATTCGTAACTTCGCCATCATCGCGCACATCGACCACGGCAAGTCGACCTTGGCCGATCGGCTGATCCAAGCGACCGGCGGTCTCGCCGACCGCGAGATGGTCGAGCAAGTCCTCGATTCCATGGACATCGAGCGCGAGCGCGGCATCACCATCAAGGCGCAGACCGTGCGGCTCAATTACCGCGCCCGCGACGGCAAGGATTACGTGCTCAACCTGATCGACACGCCGGGGCATGTCGATTTCGCCTACGAGGTCAACCGTTCGCTCGCGGCCTGCGAAGGTTCGCTTTTGGTCGTCGACGCGTCGCAGGGCGTGGAAGCGCAGACGCTGGCCAATGTTTACCAGGCGATTGAGAACAACCACGAGGTCGTGCCGGTCCTCAACAAGGTGGACCTGCCGGCCGCCGAACCCGAAAAAGTGAAGCAGCAGATCGAGGACGTGATCGGACTCGACGCCTCGAACGCAATCCTGATCTCGGCGAAGACGGGCTTGAACGTGCCCGAGGTGCTCGAGGGCATCGTCGCGCGCCTGCCGCCGCCTAGGGGCGACCGCAACGCGGCGCTCAAGGCGCTGCTCGTCGACAGCTGGTACGACAGCTACCTCGGCGTCGTCGTGCTGCTGCGCATCGTCGACGGCGTGCTCCGGCGCGGCCAGCGCATCCGCATGATGGGCACCGACGCCGCCTACGAGGTCGACCGCGTCGGCGTATTCACGCCGAAAATGGTGGACGTCGAAGAGCTCGGTCCCGGCGAAATTGGCTTTCTCACCGCCTCGATCAAGCAGGTCGCCGACACCCGCGTTGGCGACACCATCACCGATGACCGCAAACCGGTGAGCACGCCGCTACCCGGCTTTCGCCCGGCCATTCCCGTCGTGTTCTGCGGGTTGTTTCCGGTCGACGCCGCACAGTTCGAGGATTTGCGCGCGGCCATGGGCAAGCTACGGCTCAACGACGCGAGCTTCACCTATGAGATGGAGACTTCCGCCGCGCTCGGCTTCGGCTTCCGCTGCGGTTTCCTGGGGCTGCTGCACCTCGAGGTCATCCAGGAGCGGCTCGCGCGCGAATTCAATCTCGACCTGATCGCGACCGCGCCGTCGGTGATCTACAAGATCACGCTGACCAACGAGAATCAGCTCGAGATCCACAATCCGGTGGACATGCCGGATCCGGTGCGCATCAAGGAAATGGAGGAGCCGTGGATCCGCGCCACCATCATGACCCCGGACGAATATCTCGGCAGCGTGCTCAAGCTCTGCCAGGACCGCCGCGGCGCGCAGATCGAGCTGACCTACGTGGGTAACCGGGCGATGGTGAAGTACGACCTACCTCTCAACGAGGTGGTGTTCGACTTCTACGACCGCCTGAAATCGGTGTCGAAGGGGTATGCCTCGTTCGACTATCACCTCACTGATTTCCGGCCGGCGGACCTGGTTAAGATGCAAATTCTGGTCAACGGCGAACCGGTCGACGCGCTCGCCATGCTGGTCCACCGCACGCGCGCGGAGAGCCGCGGCCGCGCCATGGCGGAAAAGCTCAAGGAGCTCATTCCCCCGCACATGTTTCAGGTGCCGATCCAGGCGGCGATCGGCGGAAAGATCATTGCGCGCGAGACCGTGCGCGCGCTGCGCAAGGACGTCACCGCCAAATGCTATGGCGGCGACGTGACGCGCAAGCGCAAGCTGCTCGAGAAGCAGAAGGAGGGCAAGAAGCGCATGCGCCAGTTCGGCAAGGTGGAGATCCCGCAGGAGGCGTTCATTGCTGCGCTGAAGGTGGATGTGTGACCGGCTCAGGTCTCGCGCCGATCGAGCTCCTGATCCGGCATCGCCACGAAGATCAGCACGGCCATGATGGTGATGAGGAAGCGGAACGCACTCGGCACACCGTTCCACTGCTGTGACTGCCACATCCCGAACCATTCGCCCCCGATCGACATGAATCCGACCTGCCACAGCAGGAAACCCAGCGTTAAGCCGGCAACCGCGAAGCTCTTGGCCCGGTTGAACGCACCCGCATCCGCGCGCAAGCGGCGGGCGAGCGCCGCCGCGCCGATCCAGCACAGCACTGCGGTCGCCGCCTCGGCGGCGATGATGAGCGCATAGGCCGCGTGCGCAAACGCCGGGCTGGTGATCGCCCGGTACTTGATCGTCGAGAACGGAAAAATCGTATCCATGGCCAGCACGTGCTCCACGAAAACGAAATTGGTGTTGTAGTCGGTGAGGTTTCCGAAGGTGACGAGACTGGCGAACAGGGCGATGGCCGCGACCGTTGCCGCCTTCGCCGCACGAATGGCGATCATCGCCATCTCCAATGGCTTTGCGTCATGACGGGATTGGTGCGATCACTTCACAAACAGCGTCATGGCCTCGTCCGCCAGCACGCCGCCGGTGATCGAGATCGGGGCGGAGGAAGCCTTGGCCGCGATCTCTGCGCTTGAGACCATGATCTGATCGATTTTGGTCGCGAGTTGCGCAACCGAGGCAGCAAACACGAGCCGGCCCAGATGACACCAGAGGATGGCGCCCATGCACATCGCACAGGGTTCGCCGGAGGTATAGAGCGTGCTGCCGCGCAGCGCTGCGCTGCCGTGATCGGCGAGACAGCGCCGGATCGCCACCATTTCCCCGTGCGCGGTCGGGTCGCCAGTCGTGCGGCCCAAATTGCGGCCGCGCGCGATGACCGCGCCGTCGCGCACGATCACCGCGCCAAAGGGAAAATCGGCCCGGCGGGCTTCGTCGATGGCCATGCGCATGAAACGCACGTCGTCGGCCGACGAATCGCCGGTCTGCGCATGCGCGCCGATCGGTGGGATGGCGGCACAGGCAAGCCCGGCGAGGAAAGAGCGTCGGCTTGGGGCGAGGATCGCGCCATGGCAGGCGCAGGCCTGATTCATATGACGACCTCCATTCGCGATGCGCGCGTCGCGGGCGAGACTACCTGCGCGCCCGTCATGTATCCTGCAACAAGTGTCCCTCGATCGGCGAGCGCCATGAGCCCGAAAATGAACAGATACGGCCTAACCACAATCCTCGCGATGCTCGTCGCTGGCGCCCCGGCAACGGCACGCGCCGACGATATCGTTCTCAAAGACGCCGCATCCATGACCGGCGGCGTGATGTGGCTCAGCTCCGGCGCGCCCGGTCTCGTGCTGGCGGTGGTGCGCGGAGACGCCTCGATCGTGCTCGGCTTCGGAGAGACGCGCCCGGGCAGTAAGGTCGAGCCCGACGGCCGTTCCATTCTGCGCATGGGGTCGATCGCCAAGGTGATGGCGGGCCAGATGCTCGCCAGCATGGCAGCCGACCGCACACTGAAGCTCGTCGATCCGCTCGCCAAATACGCGCCGTCCGGCGCCAAGGTGCCGGCATTCGCGGGGCGAGAGATCACGCTGCTCGATCTCGCGACCTATACGGCCGGCCTGCCGCGTGAACTGCCGGACGCGCCGGACCCGCAACCGGGAGAGAACCCGTTCATGCACTTCCAAGCGGACGCGTATTGGCGCTGGCTCGCGCAGGCAAAGTTGCCGTATGCGCCGGGCTCGGGAGCGATGTATTCCAATCTCGGCTTCGGCCTGCTCGGTGAGGCGCTCGCCAAAGCAGGCGGCAAATCTTATGGCGCGCTGCTCGCCGAACGCGTGGCAGGCCCGCTGGGCATGGTGGACACCACGACCAAACTTTCCGCGGCGCAGACGCCGCGCGCCATGACCGGCATCGACCTCGACGGGAAGCAAGCGCCTCTGTGGGAAACGCCGGCGGCAATGGATCCATCCGGCAATGTCTTCACCACCGGCGACGACATGACCAAGTGGATGCGCTGGCATCTCGCGGTCAACGATGCCGCGGGTGCCGAGGTGCGCATGATCGATCATGCCCCTTACCGCTGGCATGACGGGCTCAAGGCGGCGGTCGGCGTCGGCAAGGACATGGACGCGCTCGGCCTCGGCTGGTTCTTCTCGCTTCCCAGGGAGCAGCGCCCGTTGATCATGGCCAAGAGCGGCGGCATCGCCGGATTCATGACTTACGTGGTGCTGGCGCCAACGCGCGGGGTCGGCGTTTTCGTCGCGGTCAATCGGCTGAACTTCTCTATGTTCGAGGCGCTCACCAGCGCCGCGCACGCGCTCGTCGCCGATTTGGCGCCGCGCTGAGGCGTTCGACCGAAAACAGCGCCGGCACAGATGCTGCGGCGAGACTCGGAGCTAGTGGATCGAAATCCTGGTATTGCCCAGGCCTTCCCTCTGCACCAGAGAAAAGAGAATGGCGGCACTGGACGGATGCAGCCTGATGCAGCCGCGCGACGCCGGCCCGCCGAGCTGCGAGACGTGCGTCGTGCCGTGGATAGCGAAATTGCCGTCGTAAAAGATCGAATACGGCATCGGTGCATTGTTGTAGAGGGTCGAGCGGTGGTGCCGCGCGAGCGACTGCGGGCGAAAGGTCCCACTCGGTGTGCCATAGATCCCGGTGGAGACCGGCCACGTATAGCGATGCTCGCCGTTCACGATCACGGACATGCGTTGGCTCGACTTGTCGATTCTGACCAGAACGTCAGCGCGCGCGTGAAGCGGCCGTGACAGCAGCGACAGCGCGACGGCGGCAAGGCAACTCCTCGCAAGCTTTTGAGTCATGCACATGCGCTCCGATGCACCCATACCTGCACTACCACCGGAAGGCTAACGCTCCGTTGCCGTTGACGTGACACTTGCAAGCCCCCTTGGTGTGGAATTCCGGGTCGGCGGGCAAATGTTCGACTAGTCCAATGACGCACTCCGCCGCCTGCGACCTCCTCACCATCGGCCACTCCAACCTTTCGGCCGATCGTTTCATGGCTCTGCTCACGAGGGCCAGCGTGACCGCCGTCGCTGACGTGCGCTCGATCCCGTTCTCGCGCTGGTGTCCGTGGTTCTCCGCCAAGGCATTGGCGCAGCGGCTCGCCGGCGAGGGCATCGCTTACATCGCCTTGGGTGACTCGCTCGGCGGCCGCCCGCGCGATCCAAAGCTTTATCGCAACGGCGTCGCCGACTACGAGGCGATGGCCACGAGGCCGGAATTCGTGGCCGGTCTCGAGCGTGTAGTGGATGAAATCGCGCGCCATCGCGTCTGTCTGCTGTGTGCGGAGCGCGAGCCGCTCGACTGCCATCGCTGCCTGCTGGTCGGCCGCGCGCTGGCCGAACGCGGACTGACACTTGGCCACATCCGCGCCGACGGCACGGTCGAACCGCATGCGGCGACGGAAAAGCGCTTGCTCGCGCTGGCCGGCCACGACGCAGACCTTTTTCGCGACGGTGCCGAGCGCCTTGCCCACGCCTATCGCCGCCGCGCGCAAGCGGTGGCGGCACGTTTGAAGGCTTGAGCATCATTGGGAAGGGCATCCTCGCGCCGTAGGCGCTGTTGCAAATGGTTCTCAATTGCAATACTACCGGAAATTCCAGGGAGGATGCAGCTCATGAATCCGATCAGGTCGATATCGCAAACCACCGCCGTGTTGCTGTTCGCAGCGACGATCGCCCATGCCGCTGGCGACCTGTCGCGCCAAGAACCGATCGAAGTCACGGTGGACCTCGGCAAGCCGGGCCAGCACGTCTTCGTGCCCGATAAATTACGCTTCGAGACCGGCAAGCTTTACAAGCTGGTCCTGCGCAACCCGAGCAACGACCCGCACTATTTCACCTCACACGCTTTCACGCAGCTCATCTACACGCGCAAGGTCCAGGTCGTGCAGAACCGCGATGGCAAGATGGCGACGCTTGCCGAGTTCAAGGGCGCGATCCGCGAGATCGAGGTTTATCCCGGACAGACCGCCGAATGGTGGTTCGTGCCGGTTGCCGCCGGGCGTGTGACCGACTTGCGTTGCGGGATCGTCGCTGCCGATGGCAAGAGCCACGCCGACCACGGCATGGTAGGCGAGATCGTGATCGAGTGAACGGCGACCCCCGCCGGTCGATCAAGCCACGCGTCGGTGCGCCCGTGCGATATGTCGTGCTAACGCCTCAAGGCGCGGCCGACGAGGGATGGCGGCGCGGAACGGATTCGGCGAGCTGCGGTGGTGATGCGGTACCCGTTCACAATTCCGGCACACGAGCGAGTCATGGACCGGCTGCACTGGACGAATCCCGCGGTTTACCCGCCCCCAACGGGCGCCCGGCGCTGACTCGAAAGCCGGCGCAAGCTCCGAGGGGGCAACTCTCGATCGGGGCAAGCATGACGATGATGAAGGCGCCGAGCGGCGCACCTTGGGGCAGGATCGCACCGCGCGCCGCTCTATGGCTGTTGGCTGCATCGCTCCTCCCCTTGAGCGCGGCCGCGCAGGATAAGGGCACCGTCAGTCCGAAGCCGCTGCCGCCGCTCGCCAAGCCGGACGACCCCGCAACGCCGGCCAAGGAGCTGTTCGCCCGCAAGCCCGCGCCCGCGCCTTTGCAAGCGCGCACCATCGGCTTTTATTCAAAGGGCTGCCTCGCCGGCGCCAAAGCGCTGCCGATCAACGGTCCGACCTGGCAGGTGATGCGGCTCTCGCGCAACCGCAACTGGGGGCATCCGAATCTGATCGGAGTCCTCGAACGGCTTGCCGCCCAGGCGCCCAAGACCGGCTGGCGTGGGCTCCTCGTGGGTGACCTGTCGCAACCGCGCGGCGGCCCGATGCTCACCGGCCACGCCAGCCATCAGGTGGGCCTGGACGCCGACATCTGGCTCACGCCCATGCCGGATCGCCAGCTGAGCCGGGAGGAGCGGGAAGACATGTCGGCGACCATGATCGTCGCCGAAGACCGCCGAGACGTCGACCCGCAGGTGTGGACGCCGGCGCACACGGCCTTGATCAAGGCGGCGGCGAAGGATCCACAAGTCGCCCGCATCTTTGTCAACGCGGCCATCAAGAAGGCGCTCTGCCGCGAGGCCGGCAACGACCGGCACTGGCTAGGGAAGGTGCAGCCGTGGTGGGGGCACGACTACCACTTCCACGTCCGCATCAACTGCCCATCCGATAGCCCGGACTGCACGCCGCAGCCGCCGCGGCCCGCCGACGACGGCTGCGGCGCGGAGCTCGACCATTGGTTCACTGAAGCGGTGCTCCACCCCAGGCCGTCGCCGATCCCGGCGAAGCCCAAGCCGCCGCTCAAGATGGCCGATCTGCCTGACGCCTGCCGTCAGGTGCTGCTGACGCCGTAGCCTGCAATAGGACAGGCAAATTCGAGGGACACGTTAACACCAGCTCGGTTGTCATCGTCCGCGAAAGCGGACGATCCAGTCATCGGTGGACTCGATGAAGGGCACCTCGGCCTTGGTCGCTCCCGCATGGGGTACCGGATGCCGCCTTCGCAGGCATGACAACGGAGGGCGAGAGAAGCCTGCACTGATTTCGCTCGCCCGCAAAGCGCTGTAAACTTGGACGGATGGCCGAAGGCGCCGCGACCAACCCCAGCGCGCGCGAGCTTGCGATCCTGCGCGAGCTCGAGAAGAAGGTGCTGTGGCTCGCGAGCTGGACCATCCACCACGCCAACCATCTGCGCGAGAACGTCGACGGCGTAAAGGTCGGCGGACACCAGGCCTCCTCCGCCTCGCTCGCCACCATCATGACCGCGCTCTACTTCGACACGCTGCGCCCGCAGGACCGCGTCGCCGTCAAGCCGCACGCAAGCCCCATCTATCACGCCATCCAATATCTGCTCGGCCGCCAAAGCCTACAGAAGCTCGAAGACTTTCGCGGCTACAAGGGCGCGCAGAGCTATCCCTCGCGCACCAAGGACACGGACGACGTCGATTTTGCCACCGGCTCGGTCGGGCTGGGCGTGGCGCAGACGTTGTTCTCCTCGCTCGTGCAGGATTACGTGCGCGCACACGGCTGGGCATTGCAGCAGCCCGAAGGCCGCATGATCGCGCTCGTCGGCGATGCGGAGCTCGACGAAGGCAACATCTTCGAGGCGATCCTCGAAGGCTGGAAGCAAGGCCTGCGCAATTGCTGGTGGATCATCGACTACAACCGCCAGAGCCTCGATGCGGTGATCCGCGAGGGCCTGTGGGCGCGCTTCGAGGCGCTGTTCCAAGCCTTCGGCTGGGACGTGGTCATTCTCAAATACGGTGCGCTGCTGCAGCGGGCCTTCAGCGAGCCGGGCGGCGAGCGCCTGCGCCAATGGATCGATAATTGTCCCAACCAGCTCTACTCAGCGCTCGTGTTCCAGGGCGGCGCCGCCTGGCGCCGGCGGCTCCTCGACGAGATCGGCGACCAAGGCGACGTCACGCGGCTGATCGAGGCCCGCTCCGACGAGGAGCTCGCGCAGCTGATGACCAATCTCGCGGGGCATGATCTGCCCTCGCTGATCGAGACGTTCGGCAAAGTCGATCACGACCGGCCGATCTGCTTCATCTGCTACACCATCAAGGGCTTCGGCTTGCCCTTTGCCGGACACAAGGACAACCACGCCGGCCTGATGACGCCGGCGCAGGCGCAAAGCTTGCGCGCCGCCATGAACATCCGACCGGGGCACGAGTGGGACAAGTTCGAAGGGCTCGCGATCGCCCCGGCCGAGCTGGAGCAATTTCTCGACCGGGTGCCGTTCGCCGCCGGCAGCCGCCGTCACCACGCCGCGCGCATCGAGGCGCCGGCGGATTTGCCGGTGACCATCCAGCCGGTGATGTCGACCCAGACCGGATTCGGCGCGCTGCTCAACGAGCTCGGCCGGGGAAAGAGCGCCATCGCCGAACGCATCGTCACCGCTTCGCCCGACGTGACCGTCTCGACCAATCTCGGGCCTTGGGTCAACCGGCGCGGGCTGTTTGCGCGCGAGTCGCTCGCCGACACCTTCAAGAGCGAACGCATTCCCTCGACGTTCGCTTGGGATTTTTCGCCCAAGGGCCAGCACATCGAGCTCGGCATCGCCGAGATGAATCTGTTCATTCTGCTGTCCGCGCTCGGTCTTTCGCACGCGATCAACGGCGAGCGCCTCATCCCGATCGGCACGCTCTACGATCCCTTCATTCAACGCGGGCTCGATGCGCTCAACTACGCCTGCTACCAGGACGCCCGCTTCATCCTGGTGGCGACGCCTTCGGGCATCACGCTGGCGCCCGAAGGCGGCGCGCACCAGTCGATCGCGACCCCGCTCATCGGCATCGCCCAGGACGGGCTCGCCGCCTTCGAGCCGGCGTTCGTCGACGAGCTGGCGGTCATCCTCGCGTTTGCCTTCGACTACATCCAGCGCGACGCCGAGGCCGAAGCCTCCGAGCGCAACTGGCTGCGCGACGAGACCGGCGGCGCGGTCTATCTGCGCCTTTCGACGCGGCCGATCGAGCAGATCAAGCGGACGATGACGCCGGAGCTGCGGCAGGCGATCGTCGACGGCGCCTATTGGCAACGCCCGCCCGGTCCGAATTGCCAGGTGGTGGTCGCCTATGCCGGCGCGGTGGTGCCGGAGGCGATCCAGGCGGTCGGGCTGATGGCCGAGGACCGTCGCGACGTCGGCCTGCTGGCCGTCACCTCCGCTGACCGGCTCAATGCCGGCTGGACCGCGGCGCAACGCGCGCGCGAGCGCGGCCTCGTGCACGCCCGCTCGCACATCGAGAAACTATTGGCTGATGTGCCGTCCCACTGTGGGATCGTGTCGGTTATCGACGGCCATCCGGCAACCCTCGCCTGGCTCGGCGCCGTGCACGGCCACCGCGTGCGCGGGCTCGGCGTGGAACATTTCGGGCAGACCGGCTCGATCCCGGAGCTCTACCGGCACTATGGCATCGACGCCAATGCGATCGTGGCCGCGGCGGCGACGCTGACGCCGGGCCGTCCGATCCGCCATCTCAAAGCGCTCCCATAGTAGGCCGAGCAACTAGACAAGATCGGTCGTGTATTGGCTCGTCGCTGCCGCGCGACTCATGCACGGCAGCAAACGGCATCTCTATTCGATCACCTCTGCGGGCGGCTCTTCGCCCACTCGGTGTATTTCTGGGCCTTGGCGTGAGTCTCGGCGAAATACTTGGCGTATTCCTCGCCCACCATGATCTTGATGGCGAGGCCCTGGGCTTCGAGTTTGCCGAGGTGCTCGGGGTCCTCCATCGCTTTCTTCAGCACGTCGCGCAGCTTGCTCACAATCGGCTCGGGCATGCCCTTCGGTCCCGCGATCCCGCGGGTCGAGCTCGAGATGACGGTTGGGTAGCCCAATTCCTTCATCGTCTGCACGTCGGGCAGAAACTTGGAGCGCACGTCGTCCATGACCGCGAGCGCGCGGATCTCACCCGACTTCACTCGCGGCGTGATGGTGCCGACATTGTCGAAAGCGACGTCGATATTGCCGGCCATAATTTCCTTGAACTGAGCCGCGCCCCCTTCGAGGTGCACGAGTCGGAAAACGGCGCCAGGCGCCGCCTCCTCCGTCATCAGGATGGCGAGATGATCGTCCGACAGGATACCGGTGGTGGCGGCGCGGATGGTGTTGGGCGATTTCTTCGCCGCGTCGATCAGGTCTTGAACCGTTTTGTAGGGGCTGTCCGCCCTGACCCAGATCACTCCGGGATCGAGCACCTGGTTGATGATCGGTGTAAAGTCCTTCTCCGTGAAGATCGCCTTGCGATCGGGGTCGAGGATGACCGTGTTGGTGGCCGGCAGGTTGATGAAGCCGAGGTAATAGCCGTCCGGCCGCTGGCGCACGAGCTCGGTCCAGCCGACCTGGCCGCCGGCGCCGCCCTTGTTCACCACGACAATCGGTTGACCCAACGATTTTTCGGCGATCGCGGCGACGATGCGCGCGGCGATATCGGTCGAGCCGCCGGCCGGGTACGCGACCATGAGCTGCACGGGTTTGGTGGGAAAGTCCTGCTGCGCGCCGGTGCTGCCGGTCGTTGCGGCGAGCGCCAAAATTGCACCGATGGTGGCTGTGACGATCTGAGACATCATTGACCTTCCTCCTTCTCGTTGATTGCCGTTTAAGCCTTGGATTCACGCACCTCGGGCGGCGGCGGGCGCAGCAGCGAGCCAACGAGGACGACGACGGCGGCAAGCAACAGCCCGAGGGATATAGGCCGCGTGTAGAAGATCGAGAAGTCGCCGCCTGACATCTCGAGCGAGGTTCGCAGCGATTTCTCAATGAACGGTCCCAGGATCAAGCCGAGAATGAGAGGTGCAAGCGGAAGATCGATCTTGCGCAGGCCATAGCCGATGACGCCGCATACGATCATCACGCCGACATCGAACACGCTCTGCTGCAGGCTATACGCGCCGATCACGCAGAACAGCAGCGTCCCGACACACACGTACTGATACGGCAGCCGCAGCAAGCGTGCCCACAGGCCCACGAACGGCAGGTTCAAGACCAAGAGTATGACGTTGCCGACCATGAAGCTGGCGATCACCGCCCAGACCAGGTCGGGCCGCTCCTTGAAAAGGAAGGGGCCAGGGGTGAGGCCGTTGATGATGAAGGCGCCCATCAGCACGGCGATGGTTGGCGAGCTCGGGATGCCGAGCGTCAGCAATGGGATCATCGCGGCGTTGGCGTAGGCGTTGTTGGCCGTCTCGGGTGCGGCCACGCCCTCGATGGCGCCGTGGCCGAACTGCTCCGGCGTCTTCGAAAGACGCTTCTCGAAGACATAGGCGACAAAGGTCGGGATGATGGCGCCAACGCCGGGGATCAAGCCGAGGAAGAAGCCGATGCCGGTGCCGCGTGCGATGGCTCCGAACGAGCGGCGCCATTCCTCGCGCGAGGGTAAGAGCGAGGTGAGTTTCGTCTTGATCACCTCACGGTACGGCGCCTCGAGGGTGAGCAGAATCTCGGCGATGCCGAAGAGACCCATCACCACCGGAATGAAGCCGACTCCGTCATAGAGGCTGGGGATGCCAAAGGTGAAGCGTGGCGCTCCGCGCACGGGGTCGATGCCGACCATCGCGATCAGTAGCCCGAGCACGGCCATGACGAGACCGGTCAATAGCGACTGTCCGCCGAGACCGGTAATGAGACACAAGCCCACGACCATCAGCGCAAAGAACTCAGGAGGGCCGAAGCTCAACGCGATCTGCGCAAGCGGCGGGGCAACTACGATCAGCGCAACGGTGGCGGCGATCCCGCCCACGAACGAACCGATGGCGGCAATCCCGAGGGCGGTGCCGCCGCGGCCCTGCTTCGCCATTTGATAGCCGTCAAAAGTGGTGACGACCGAGGCCGCTTCTCCCGGCACATTGATCAGCACCGACGTGATGGTGCCGCCGTACATGGCCCCATAGTAGATGGCGCTCAGCATGATGAGAGCGCCGATTGGATCGAGTGTGAAGGTGAGCGGGATCAGGATCGCTGTGCCCGCTGCCGGCCCAAGCCCCGGGAGCACGCCGATCAGCGTGCCCAGGAAGCAACCAATCAGCGCGAAGCCGAGGTTTTGCAGGCTTGTTGCCGCCGCCAAGCCC
>JBJMTU010000003.1:0-4727 GCA_045811545.1 Xanthobacteraceae bacterium
AAGGCATTTTACGACGCCGGCTGCCGCTATCTGCAATTCGACGATACGGTGTGGGCCTATCTTTGCTCGCAGGAGGAATTGCGCAAAGCACGCGAGCGGATGTCGAACGTCGATCAACTCCAGGATATTTACGCGCGGGTGATCAACACCGCGCTCGAAGCCAAGCCCGCCGACATGACCATCACGACGCATGTGTGCCGCGGGAATTTCCGCTCGACCTGGATTTCCGAGGGCGGCTACGAGCCGGTGGCGGAGACATTGCTGGGCAAAGTCAACTACGACGGCTACTTCCTCGAGTACGACACGGAGCGCGCCGGCGGATTCGAGCCGCTGCGCTTCTTGCCCAAGGGCAACAAGGTCGTGGTGCTCGGCCTCGTCACCTCCAAGAGCGGCGCGCTTGAGAAGAAGGACGACATCGAGCGCCGCATCGACGAAGCGGGCAAATTCGCTCCGATCGAGCAATTCTGCCTGTCGCCGCAATGCGGCTTCGCCTCGACCGAGGAAGGCAATATCCTGGCCGAGGAGGAGCAATGGGCGAAATTGCGGATGATCGTCGATGTCGCCGGCGAAATGTGGGGGCGATGAGAGCAATTTCAAAGCAAGGGATCGCCAAGAATCCCGGTCAAATCTGAACTAGTGGAGGAACGCATGTTTGCACGACTGACCTGGCGAGGCGCCGTGGCCTCGCTCTTTGCCGCCGTCTTCTCAATGTCGGCACAGGCCCAGGCGCCCTCCGGGCAGCCGGTTACGATCGGCTTCTCCATGGCGCTCACCGGCCCGCTCGCTGCCAACGGCAAGCAGGCGCTGCTCGGCATGAAAATCTGGGAGGAGCAGATCAACGCCAAGGGCGGTCTCCTCGGGCGTCCGGTCAAGCTGGTCTATTACGACGACCAGTCGAACCCCTCGACGGTGCCGGGCATCTACACCAAGCTGCTCGACGTCGACAAGGTCGACCTCGTCCTCGGTCCTTACGCTACCGCCATGGCCGCGCCGGCCATGCCGGTCATCATGCAGAAGGGCAAGGTCTTCATCATCCTGTTCGGGCTCGATGTGAACCACGAGTTCAAGTACCCGAAATTCTTCGCCATGATTCCGACCGGGCCGGACACCAAGCCGTCCTTCACCACCGGCTTCTTCGAGGTCGCAGCGGCGCAGAATCCGAAGCCGCAAACGGTCGCGCTCGCCGCGGCTGACCAGGAGTTCTCCCGCAACGCCTGCGACGGCGCGCGCGACAATGCCAAGAAAGCCAACTTCAAGATCGTCTACGACAAGACCTATCCACCGTCGACCACTGACTTCTCGCCGATTGTCCGCGCGGTCCAGGCGGCCAATCCGGACATCGTCACGATCTGTTCCTACCCGCTCGACTCGGTGGGGATGGTGAAGGCGGTCAACGAACTCAATTACAAGCCGAAGATGATCGGCGGCGCCATGGTCGGGCTGCAAGCCACCGTCTTCAAGCGACAGCTCGGACCATTGCTCAACGGCTGGGTCAATTACGAGACCTGGGTTCCGGCGAAGAACATGATGTTCGAGGGCACCGAGGCGTTCCTCAAGCAGTACCAGGCCCGCGCCGGCGCGGAGGGTGTCGATCCGCTCGGCTACTATCTCGGAACCTGGGGCTACGCCTATATCCAGATTCTGGGCGAGGCAGTGCAGGCCACCAAGAGCCTCGACGACAATAAGCTCGCCGACTACATCGGCAAAACGAACTTCAAGACCATCATGGGCGACGTGAGGTTCGGTAAGGGCGGCGAGTGGGCACAGGGCCGCATGCTGCAGGTCCAGTACCACGGCATCAAGAGCGGCGATCTCGAGCAATTCCGGGGCATGGAGACGCAGACCGTGCTCACGCCGGCGCAGTACAAGACCGGTGACGTGATCTATCCCTACGAGAAGGCGAAGTAGGAACTGCGCTTTGTCCCGGATGCGGCGCTTTCCCCGAAAGGCTGCGTCCGGGACACGTAAGGTCGGCGTGTTATGCTTTTACCCACCACCCTGGTCGGCTCCTATTCCCAGCCGGTCTGGCTGATCGACCAGGCCAAGCTTGCAAAGCAGGTGCCGCGCGTGCGCGCGCAGGATCTGTGGCTCGTTGATCAGCCACGGCTCGAGGCCGCGCAGGATGACGCCACGCTGCTTGCCATCCGCGATCAGGAGTACGCCGGGCTCGACATCATTACCGACGGTGAGCAGCGCCGCGAGAGCTATTCCAATCGCTTTGCCACCGCGCTCGCGGGGATCGATCTCGACAATCCCGGCAAGACCCCCAACCGGACCGGCGGATTTTCAACCGTGCCGCGGGTCGTGGGGCCGATTCGGCGCAAGCATCCGGTCGAGGTGCGCGACCTGGAATTCCTGCGCGCCAATACGGAGCGGACCATCAAAATGACGGTGCCGGGTCCGTTCACCATGTCGGCGCAGTGCCAGGACGATTTCTATGGCGACGAGGAGCGGCTGGCGCTCGACTATGCGGCGGCGGTCAACGCCGAGATCAAGGATCTGTTCGTGGCCGGCGCCGATATCGTGCAGATCGACGAGCCGTGGATGCAATCGCGGCCGGAAAAGGCGCGCAAGTACGGCCTCAAGGCGCTCGACCGTGCGCTCGCGGGCGTCGAGGGAACAACGGCCGTGCATATCTGCTTCGGCTACGCCGCGGTGGTGAAAGACAAGCCTTCCGGCTATTCCTTCCTGGCGGAGTTCGAAGACTCCGCCGTCGATCAGGTCTCGATCGAGGCGGCTCAACCCAAGCTCGATCTTTCGGTCTTGCAACAGTTGCCGTCGAAGACGATCATTCTTGGCGTGATCGATCTGTCGGACATGACGGTCGAGATGCCCGAAACCGTTGCGGCGCGCATCCGCAAGGCGTTGCCGTTTGCGGCGGCCGATCGGATCGTGGTGGCGCCGGATTGCGGCCTCAAATATCTTCCGCGCGAGGTCGCATTCGGAAAAATGCGCGCGATGGTCGAAGGCGCCGGCATCGTGCGCCGCGAACTCGCGGCATGACCCATCGTGCTGCGGGAACAAAGAGGAGTCAGCCATGCCCTACGTGACTGAAGACAATCTGACCGGTGTCGCGCTGGAGCGGTGGAAGGACATCCCCGATCCGCGCCTGCGACAGATCATGCAATCGCTGATCAAGCACCTGCACGGCTTCGTGCGCGAGATCGAGCTGACGCAGGCGGAATGGGCAGCCGCGATCGATTGGCTCACGCGTACCGGCAAGCTGTCCTCGCAGAAACGGCAGGAATTTGTGCTCGCCTCTGACGTGCTGGGGGTAAGCATGCTGGTCGACGCGATCAACCATCGCCAGCCCAGTGGCGCGACGCCGAGCACGGTCGAAGGCCCGTTCCACGTGCCCGATGCGCCGGCGGTGGCGCACGGCGGCAACATGGCGCAGGGTGCGCCCGGCATTCCCTGCTTCGTGACCGGGACGGTGCGAGGCCTCGAGGGTGAGCCGCTCGCGGGAGCGGTGCTCGATCTATGGCAGACCGACGGCGAGGGGCTCTACGAGGACCAACGCGACGTCAAGGGACCGTGGATGCGCGGCCTTTACCGCACGCAAGCCGACGGCAGCTACGTGATCCGTACCGTGGCGCCGATTGCCTATACGATTCCCATGGACGGCACAGTGGGAGAGCTCATGGAGCGCACGAACATCAGCCATATGCGGCCGGCGCACATTCATTTCGCGCTCTCTGCGCCCGGCTATGATGGCCTTGTCACGCACCTGTTCCAGCGGGGCGGCGAATATCTCGACACCGACGTCGTTTATGCCGTGAAAGAGCCACTGATCGTCGATTTCGTCAAAAAGCCGCCGGGCAAGGCGCCGACCGGCGAAATGGTGACGACGCCGTTCTACGAGGTGAAATACGACTTCGTGCTGGCGAGAGCCGCGGAGGCCCTCGCCGCGGCCGAGTGAGCAGATCGACCGCTTGCTCAGTGTCATCCCCGCGCAAGCGGGGATCCATAATCACGGGCTCTGGAATATGGGTTCCCGCAACGGGGTCCCCGCGACGCAAGCGTCGCCGGGTGCCCCTCGCGGGGACGACAACTGAGAGATAGAGCCGCTCATGTCCCGAACCAAGCCGCCGTTCCGTGCCGATCACGTGGGAAGCCTGCTGCGTCCCGCCGCGCTGAAAGCGGCGCGCGGCAAGCATGAGCGCGGCGAAATCACTGTGGCCGAGCTCACGGCGATTGAAAACGACGAGATCGAGAAAGTGATGCGCAAGCAGGAGGAGATCGGGCTGCAATCGGTCACCGATGGCGAATTCCGCCGCGCGTTCTGGAATTACGACTTTCTCGGCAAGCTCAAGGGCGTCGAAGCGTACCTCGGCGAGCGCAAGATCAAGTTCCAGGGCCCGCAGCCCAAGCCGATGATGTTGCGGGTAACCGGCAAGCTCGGCGCAAACGGCTCACACCCGATGATCGAGCATTTCAAATTCGTGGCCGCGCATGCCAGGGCGACGCCGAAAATGACGGTCCCGTCGCCGTCGTCGCTCCATTTCCGCTACGGGCGCGACGCCGTGCCGGCTACGGTTTATCCGATCATGGACGATTTCTACCGAGACCTCGGAGAGAGCTACCGCACGACCGTGCGCGCCTTCGCCGATGCCGGCTGCCGCTATCTCCAGCTCGACGAGGTCAATTTCACCTATCTCTGCGATCCCAAGCTGCGCGCGTTCGTCGCCGACCGCGGCGACGACCCGCAGATGCTGCCGCACATCTAC
>JBJMTU010000004.1:0-3907 GCA_045811545.1 Xanthobacteraceae bacterium
ACCGTGATGCGGTCGCGCGTCTCGTCGCGCTTCTGCATGCCCAGATCGAAGTAGAGCAGCTCGATGTCGAGATAGGGATGGATCAATTTCTCCTTGATGAGATGCCAGATGATGCGGGTCATCTCGTCGCCGTCCATCTCGACGACCGGGTTCTGCACTGCGATCTTCGCCATGGAGCCCTTGCTTTTGCGCGCGCGAACGTGTGGAGGAGTGAGCGAAATACCCTCGGGGCAGGCGCCTTATGGCGTGCCCGGCCGCGTCCCGCAAGCGCAAAACACGATGTGCGCCGAATTGCGCGCGGGTCGATCGACGAACCTTCACCCGCGCGCGCACGGACGACGTGCTGGTGTATTAAGCGCACCTGCGTTTGCGAGCAGCAAACGTAGGCCGGATTGAGCCATAAGCGCGTTTACGCGCGTCCATAGCCCGTCGAAGACGGGCGTGAACGCCCTTAAGGACGCGCTATGGCGAAAGCCGGGGCTTCGCCCGCAACTCCGATCACCCCGGGGTGTCACTCCGCTCCGACCGGGCTACATGTTGAGTGCATGAGTAACGGGGAAACGGACGATGCCCGGCGCCGGAACCGATAAGACCAAGAACTGGATCGAGATGCCTGGTCCGATCATCGTCTTGGTCGAGCCGCAGCTCGGCGAGAACATCGGCGCGACCGCGCGCGTGATGGCCAATTTCGCCCTCAAGCGGCTGCGCCTGGTCAAGCCGCGCGACGGCTGGCCCAACGTCCACGCACGCCGGGCGGCTTCCGGCGCCGATCGCATCCTCGACGAGGCGAAGCTCTACGACACGGTGGAGGCGGCGATCGCCGATTGCACGCTCGTGCTTGCCACGACAGCGCGCGCCCATGATCAGGCCAAGCCCGTGATCTCCCCGGACGCGGCCGCCGCTTTGCTCGCCACGCGCGTCGGCGCCGGCGAGAACGTCGCGGTGTTGTTCGGCCGCGAGCGCCACGGCCTCGAAAACGACGAGGTCGCGCTCGCCGACCGCATCGTCACCTTTCCGGTCAATGCGGCCTTTGCCTCGCTCAATCTCGCCCAGGCGGTCGCCGTCGTGGCCTACGAGTGGTTCAAGCTCGCCTGCGGCGGCGCGCTTCCCTTCGCCATGCCGCAAAAGTCGCAGGCAGCCGGCAAGGAGCAGGTGCAGGCGTTCTTTGCCTATCTCGAGTACCAGCTCGATGAGGTTGAATATTTTCGGCCGCTCGAGAAACGCGCCACCATGCTGGTCAATCTGCGCAACATCTTCGCCCGCATGCAGCCGACGCAACAGGATATCCAAACCTTGCACGGCATCGTCGTCGCGCTCTGCGAAGGTCGCAAGGGATCGGCGCGCGGCGGCGTGCTCGACAGCGAGGAAGCGGCCGCGCTGCGTGCCCTCATCGCCGAGCACGGTCAAGGTCGAGCGACGGACGAGCACGGCCCGGTGCGCGGGCTCGCGCGGCTCCTGCGCCGCAATCCCACCAATGCCGAACGCGCGCTATGGCACGCGCTCACCAACGATAGGCGATTTGCGGGTAAAGGTATCAAGCGGCAGGTCCCGGTCGGATCGCATATTACCGACTTCGTCTCTTTTCCGCTGCGGCTGGTGATCGAGCTTATTCCCGTGCCGGAAAGCGGCGTCGCGGCCAAGACGCGCACCGAGCGCCGCAGGTGGCTGACCGAGCGCGGCTATCGCGTGCTCGACGTCGAGACACGCGCGGTCGAAGCCGACCTGCCGCAGGTGCTGGACCGACTGGCGCGCGCGATAAACGGCACTCAGAGCACAAGCACGCCAGAATGAAGGACTGTCGTCCCCGCGAAGGCGGGGACCTATATCCCAGAGGCGGTGGTCATGGGTCCCCGCTTGCGCGGGGACGACGAAGGCGGACTCAGCTCTTGAGCGCTTTGAGCGCTGCTGCGGCGCCGGCGCGCAAAAAGCCCATGTCGCTGCCGACCGCGAGGAAGCGCACGCCGCGCTTGGCGAGCGCGACCGCGCGCTCGACCGAATGGCAATAAGCGCCCATGACTTTGCCGGCCTTGTGCGCTGCGCCCATAATGCGGTCGATCTCGCGATCGACGTCGAGCGACATGGGATCGACATCGGCGCCGTTGCTGAGCGCGATCGAGAGATCGGCGGGACCCAGAAAAAGCGCATCGATGCCGGGCGTGGCCGCGATGGCCTCGACATTCTCAAGCGCGGTTCGCGTCTCGATCATGGCGAAAGTGACGATGAGCGCGTTGGCTTCGCGCAGATAAACCTTCTGATCCGGCATGCTGGCGAGGGTGGTCGCGCGGTGCGGCCCCCAGCTGCGCTCCCCGAGCGGCGGGAACTTTGCGAACGAGACATACGCGCGAGCATCGGCCGGCGTGTTGATCATCGGCGCGATGATGCCTTCGGCGCCGAAATCGAGCGCGCGGCTGACGGTTGCGAACTCGCCTACCGGAATGCGGACGATCGCGGCTGCGCCACCCTGGCGCACCTGGGCGATGCCGGCGAGCAGCGAGGCGGTGTCCCATAGCCCGTGCTGCGCATCGAGGGTGACCGCGGGAAAGCCTTCGCGGCCGACGAGCTCGGCGACGATCGGGGCGGGCAGGCCGCACCAGCCGCTGTGGACGGTCTCGCCGGCCTTGAGCCGGCGCGCGAGCGAGAAGGCGGTTGCCGTGGTCATGAGACGTCCTTGCTCTGATCGATCGCGCTGGCGCACGACGTACGGAACGTCAGATTGTAACTCACGGCCCTGAGTGGACGCCCGCGAGCCAGAGATATCCTCAGCGGCCGGCCTTGATCGCCTCGATCGCTTTCGCCATCAGGTCGATCATCGTGCGCTGAATTTGGTGATCGGATTCCTTCACGCCCTTGGCATCGAAATCCCTGCGGATTTTACGGAACACGTCGTGGTCGCCGGCTTCCTCGAAATCCGCCAGCACGACGTCCTTCGCATAAGCGTCGGCCTCGGCGCTGGAGAGGCCGAGCTTCTGCGCCGCCCACAGGCCGAGCAATTTATTGCGACGGGCGGTCGCCTTGAAGCGCAGCTCTTCGTCGTGGGCGAACTGCTTCTCGAAGCCTTCCTCGCGCTTGTCGAATGTGGTCATCGCCTCCTCGCTCGTCGCGCAGACGCTTTCTCGCGCATCGGCCATTCGTCCAGTACGGCACGCCGCCGACGCATTCTCGCGATTTCAACAGCCGGCGTTGAACCGAGCGCGCCGCCTTGCATAGCGGGACGCGATGGTCAAGGCAACCGAAGAACTGATTCGCGCCGCCCGTGGAACAGTCACGACAAAACTGTTCGCCGCGATTGTGCTGGTGAGCCCGATCGGCTAGCTTTCCGCCGTGGACGCGTTTTCGTCGAGCCGCCACGCGCCGTCGCCGCGGACATCACCTCGAACCGGAGCCACGGTCGCCAGATGGACAAACCACGGTACACGCCGATGAGCCGCCGTCGCCGCATCTATGAAGGCAAGGGCAAGGTCCTCTACGAAGGCCCCGAGCCCGGAACGCTGATCCAGCACTTCAAGGATGATGCGACCGCCTTCAATGCGAAGAAACACGATGTCATCGAGGGCAAAGGCGTCCTCAACAACCGCATTTCCGAATACGTCTTCCAGCACTTGAACGACATCGGCGTGCCGACCCACTTCATCAGGCGGCTCAACATGCGCGAGCAGTTGATCCGCGAGGTGGAGATCATTCCGCTCGAAGTCGTGGTGCGCAACGTCGCGGCGGGCTCGCTGTCGCAGCGGCTCGGGCTCGAGGAGGGCACGCAGCGGCCGCGCTCCATTATCGAATACTACTACAAGAACGATCAGCTCGGCGACCCGATGGTCTCCGAGGAGCACATCACCGCCTTCGGCTGGGCCACGCCGCAGGAGATCGACGACATCATGGCGCTCGCCATCCGCGTCAACGACTTCCTGTC
>JBJMTU010000005.1:0-7536 GCA_045811545.1 Xanthobacteraceae bacterium
AGTCTTTGCCGGCAAAATCGATCACGGCGAGACCGGAGGTGGGCAGGCCTTCGTTGAGCCGCTCGCGGGTCTCGACGTCGCCGGAGGCGATCAATCGCCGCGCCGCGTCATGCAGTCCCGGATTGTGGCCTACCACGAGCAGCGTGCGCGCCGTCGCCGCGGTGCCTTTCACCAGCGCGATGATTGCCTCGGCGCCGGCGTTATAGAGGCGGTCCTCGTAAACCACGGGCGGGGGCGTGGGTAGCGCAGCGGCGACGCGTTCCCACGTCTGCCGCGTGCGCTCGGCCGTCGAGACCAGCACGAGGTCCGGAATGAGCGCGTGGCGCGCCATGTAGGCGCCGATCATCGGGGCATCGCTCTTGCCACGGGCATTGAGGCGGCGCGCGTGGTCGCTCATGCCTCCTTCCGATTTTTCCGACTTGGCGTGTCGCAGCAACATCAGGCGCATGGCATCGATTTCCCGCGCGGTGCAGTCTAGCATGCCGATGATAACTTAACCTGCGGGAGAGAAAACGTGAACGCCGCCGAGCGAGGGTCCTACGTGCCGACCTGGTACACGGCCACCATGGTGCCGGTGCCTGCGCGGCCCCCGCTCACCTATGACCTGGATGTCGATGTCTGCGTCGTCGGCGCCGGCCTTGCCGGGCTAACGACCGCGCGCGAGATCGCACGGCGGGGGTGGTCGGTCGCAGTGCTGGAGAGCCGCCGCATCGCGTGGAGCGCGTCCGGCCGCAACGACGGCTTCGTGCTGCCCGGCTTTGCGGCGCCGATGGACCAGGTGGTGAGTCGCGTCGGCTTGGAGCATGCCCAAGCGCTTTGGGCGCTCTCGGAGATGGGTCTCAGATACGTCCGCACCACCATTGCCGAGGCGCGGTTGCCGGGTGTTGCCCCGATGGCCGGCTGGCTCAAGGTGTCCAAGGTCGACGGCGACCAAGTCCTCGACGACGCGCAGCTCTATGGAGAGGAGCTCGGCACTGAGATCGAGCTATGGCCGACCGAGCGGGTCAGGGACGCACTCAAGACCAATCATTACTTTCATGCCCTGCATCTGCCGCGCGCGTTTCACATCCATCCGCTCAATTACGCGCTGGGGCTCGCGGAACTGGCGGAGGCGGCTGGAGCGCGCGTTTTCGAGGATAGCCCCGCGCTCGGAATCGACGCCGAAGGCGTGCGCAAGCGGATCGCCACGCCGTCCGGGCGCGTGCGAGCCGCCCACATCGTGCTCGCCTGCAGCGCCCATCTCGGCGCGCTCGCGCCGCGAATTGCCGGCACGCTATTGCCGATCTGGAGCTATACGATCACCACCGCGCCGCTCGGGCCGCGGCTGGCCGCCGCCATCAGTTACCGCGGCGGAGTGACCGATACCGATTTGGCCAACAATCACTACCGCATCGTCGGCAACGACCGGCTGCTGTGGTCGGGACACACCACCACGTGGGAGGCCGATCCCACGCGCTACGTGCGCCGGCTCCAGGCCGACATCGCCGCGGTCTACCCGCAGCTCGGCGAGGTCGAGGTCGAGCACGTCTGGTCGGGCGTGCTCGGTAATGCACTGCATCGGATGCCGCAGATCGGCGAGGTTTCCGGAGGTCTGTGGCTCGCCAGCGGCTTCGGTGGCCACGGCATCAACACCACGGCCATGGCGGGCGACATTCTCGCCCAAGCCATTGTCGAAGGCGACGACACGTGGCGATTATTCGCCCCCTTCGAACTCGTCTGGGCCGGTGGTCGTGTCGGGCGCGCGGCGATGCAGGTTCTCTACTGGTGGGTGGATACCCGCGAGCGCCTGGCGGCGCGCGCGGCGCGGCAGCGCGAGGAGGAAGATCGGCGCGTGGCGGAGCACGCTGCATTGCGCGAGGGGAAACATGAGGTGGACGTCGAGGCGCGGCTCGGGGCAGTGGTGCCGCAAGCGGAGCTGCCGGCGGAGCCCGAGCTCGCGGAACTTCCCGCCGATCCGCCCGCACCCAAGGACGTTGCCGCGCCTTCGATCGACCGTGCCGGTCTCGACGAGCCGCTCCCGGCGCGCACGCCGGAGTAATACCAAGCCTTCGGTTCGTCATTCCGGCCGAGCCGCGATAGGTTCCGGGCTCGCGGGCACACGCAGCCAAGCTTGCGCAGGCTGCGTACACTTGCCTGCGCTGCCCGCGCCCCGGAATGACGAGTGAGAATTTGCGCGGAGTTGTTCAACCTCGGCATCGAGATCGATAGCTCTCACCGCCCTTCGCGGCGCGCTAGGAAGGCGAGGCGTTCGAACAGGTGCACGTCCTGCTCGTTCTTGATCAGTGCGCCGTGCAGCGGCGGGATGAGCTTTTTCGGGTCGCGTTCGCGCAACGTTTCGGGACCGATGTCCTCGACCAGCAGCAGCTTGAGCCAGTCGAGGAGCTCCGAGGTCGACGGCTTCTTTTTCATCCCCGGCACCTCGCGGATCTCGTAGAACAGCTTGAGCGCTTCCGATACCAGGCGCTGCTTGATGCCGGGAAAATGCACCTCGACGATCGCGCGCATGGTGTCGGGATCGGGAAACCGGATGTAGTGGAAGAAGCAGCGGCGCAGGAACGCGTCGGGCAATTCCTTCTCGTTGTTGGAGGTGATCACCACGATCGGTCGCCGCCGCGCCTTGACCGTTTCGCCGGTCTCGTAGACGAAGAACTCCATGCGATCGAGCTCGAGCAGCAGATCGTTGGGGAACTCGATGTCCGCCTTGTCGATTTCGTCGATCAGCAGCACCGGCCGCGCGTCGGCGACGAAGGCGTCCCACAGCTTGCCGCGCTTGATGTAGTTGCGGATGTCGTGCACGCGCTCGTCGCCGAGCTGGCTGTCGCGCAGCCGCGACACCGCGTCGTATTCGTAGAGTCCCTGCAGCGCCTTGGTGGTCGATTTGATGTGCCACTCGATCAACGGTGCGCCCACGCCTTTGGCGATTTCGAGCGCGAGAACCGTCTTGCCGGTGCCAGGCTCGCCTTTGACCAGCAGCGGCCGCTCGAGCGTGATGGCGGCATTGACCGCGACCTTGAGGTCGTCGGTCGCCACATAAGCGTTGGTTCCTTCGAAACGCATGGATTAGCCAGGGTGGAAAGAGAGCAATACCGGAGAAGGACACCGCACTGCAACCGAGCGGCGAGGCCTTCACGCCCGCATCGCATGAACGTGAGCGGACTTGCTGCGGCTGGCGGCGGCAAGATGCCGTATATATCTCAGCCAGTGACCCGTCGCGCCAAGCCCGGGAGAACCGCATGCGGCGCCAGACAAGAATCATCGCTGGAGCATTCGCGCTGAGCGTGTTGCTCTCGTTTGCGCTTCACACGAGCGCAACCGGGCAGGGGAGCGAGCCGCAACGAACCGCCATCGTGACGTTTGCCGGCGGCTGCTTCTGGTGCGTGGAAGCCGATTTCGACAAGGTTGACGGCGTGATCAGCACGACCTCGGGCTATACCGGCGGGCGTACCGTCGATCCGACCTACGAGCAGGTTTCGCACGGCGGTACCGGCCATGCCGAGGCGGTGGAGATCGTGTATGATCCGGCCAAGGTGAGCTACCAGAAACTGCTCGACGTGTTCTGGCACAACATCGATCCGCTGGCGAAGGATCGGCAGTTCTGCGACCACGGCGACCAGTACCGTAGCGCGATCTTCTATCACGGCGAGGAGCAGCGTTCGCTGGCGCAGGCCTCGAAGGCGGCGGTCGAGAAGCGCTTCAAGCAGCCGGTTGCGACGGACATCGTGCCGGCCGGACGGTTCTACAAAGCCGAAGAGTATCACCAGGATTACTACATGAAGAATCCAATCCGTTACAAATTCTATCGCTTCAACTGTGGACGCGACGCCCGGCTCGAGGAGCTGTGGGGCAAGAAGGATTAGCCATGCTCGATCGTCGTCTTTTGTTGGCGGGTGCGGGAGGGCTTGCGCTGCTCGCGGGCTGGCGCTGGATGCAGAGCAGGGGTGTCGAGGCCGCCGGCACGTTCGAAATCCAGAAGAGCGACAGCGAGTGGCGAGCGATCCTGACCAAGGCGCAATACGAGGTGCTGCGGTTGCACCGGACCGAGACGCCGGGCTCGAGCCCGCTCAATGACGAGAAACGCAAGGGCACATTCGTCTGCGCCGGTTGCGACCTTCCGCTGTTCTCGTCGGAGACCAAATACGATAGCCAGACCGGATGGCCGAGCTTTTATCGACCGCTGCCGAACGCGGTCGGGACGGCGCCCGACCACCAATTGCTGCTGTCGCGCACCGAGGTGCACTGCCAGCGCTGTGGCGGACATCTGGGCCATGTCTTCGAGGACGGGCCGCCGCCAACGGGTCTGCGCTACTGCATCAACGGGGTCGCGTTGAAATTCACCCCCGACGCGCCGGCGTGAGCGGCTCGAGCGCGACGATTTCGCGCGGCAGGCGCGTCGACGCACCCATGAGCCGCGCCTCCATCGCTTCGTGCTCAACTCGCAGCAATCCGCAAGGGAGCTCATCATGATTCGCGCGATGGTGTGGCGCGTGCTGGCGCTTGCGCTCGTCGCCGCCAGCGCCCTGCCCGTGCACGCGACCGACGTGTATCAGGTTTCCACGATCTCCACTCTGCTGGCCGGCGGCTACGACGGCGATACGACGGTCGGCGAGCTGCTCCGGCACGGTGGCTTCGGGCTGGGGACCTTCAACGGGGTCGATGGGGAGATGATGGTGCTCGACGGGGAGGTCTATCGCGGCACCGTGGACGGGCGGGCGCATGTGGTCGGCGCCTCGGAGTTGACTCCATTTGCAGTGGTCGTCGCGTTGCGTCCTCAAGGATCCACGCCGGTCGCGCCCGGGCACTCGCTCGAGCAGCTGGAGGCGATGCTCGATGCGCTGCCCTATAGCGCCTCGCGCGTGCTCGCTGCGCGCGTGGATGGGCGGTTCCGCGCCATCGCGATCCGCAGCGAGCCCAAGCAGCAGCCTCCCTATCGGCCATTGGCGGAGGTGATCAAAACGCAGCAGGTCGTCCATACGCTGGATGACATCGACGGCAGCCTGATTGGTTTTCGTTTCCCGGCTGCTGCAAGCTCCGTCAACGTGCCGGGCTGGCACTTCCACTTTCTCTCTGCCGATAGGACGCGCGGCGGCCACGTGCTCGGCCTAACTACGGGCGCGGGCACGGCCTTCCTTGAGGAGTTCTCCGACCTGCGCATCCGGTTCCCGGCGCGGGCGCCCGCAGCGAGCGCGGGCGCGGACGCGATCAGGGAGGTCGAACGCGCGCGCTAGACGGCAGCGGCGCGGCCCTCACATAGGACAGCGCCGCCCCGGCAGCTACCCTCTTTTTGCGTCGCACCGAAATTTGGGGTCCGTCGCAATTCCGTTATTGTCCGCCATCGCGCGGCTCGATATAAGCTCGCCCCGCGAGCAGGGGGTTCGCATTTCGCACGGGGTTGCAATGTCTCCGCAAAAAAACGGCGGCGCGGTACTGGACAAGACCAAGGCCTATCGACCTACCGACAAAGAGCCTTTCATGAACGAGCGTCAGCGGGAGTATTTCCGCCAGAAGCTCCTCGCCTGGAAGGAGGAAATCCTCAAGGAGGCCAAAGAGACACTCGCCCATCTCCAGGCCGAAAACGAAAACCATCCCGATCTTGCCGACCGCGCGTCCTCGGAAACCGACCGCGCGATCGAACTGCGGGCGCGCGACCGGCAGCGCAAGCTGATCGCCAAGATCGACGCCGCGCTCGCGCGTCTCGACGACGGCACCTACGGCTATTGCGAGGAGACCGGCGAGCCGATCTCGCTCAAGCGGCTCGAGGCGCGCCCCATCGCCACGCTGTCGGTCGAGGCGCAGGAGCGGCACGAGCGGCGCGAGCGTATCTATCGCGACGAGTGACCGTTAGCGGCATCGGCGGCTTCGCCGTTTGCCAACGCCAAGGCGCGCGGCAGCTGCGCAGCCCGCGGTCGAATACGCGAGCATTTGCGGCGGCTCGCGATGCCACCGCCGCTGCTCGATGTCTTGTGGAAACGCCATGAAGGCTCCGCGCCGTCGATTTCTGCAGCATCTGGGAACTGCCGCCGCGCTGCTATCGGTGCCGCGCATCGCAAGCGCGCAATCCTATCCGTCGCGACCGCTCACGATGATTGTGCCGTTCCCGGCAGGCGGAGCCACGACGACGCTGGCGCGTGTGCTCGCTGAGCATCTCAAGGAGACGCTTGGCCAGCCCGTCGTGGTGGAAAATGTCGGCGGCGCGGGCGGTAGCATCGGGGTGAGCCGAAGCGCCCGTGCGGCGGCGGATGGGTATTCGCTGAGCTTCGGCAATTGGGCAAGCCACGTCGGGGCCGGCGCCGTCTATCCCGTTGCCTATGACGTGTTGGCGGACTTTGAACCGGTGGCGAGAGTCGCCGATACCCCGCTCTGGGTCGTGGCACGAAAAGCCTTGCCGGCAAACGACCTCAAAGAGCTCGTCGCGTGGCTCAAAGCCAACCCGGAGAAGGCATCGGCCGCGACGGTGGGTCCCGGGAGCGGGTCGCACCTTTGCGGCATCTACATTCAGAACAATACCGGGACCCGCTTCCAATTCGTGCCCTATCGCGGCGGCGCCCCCGCGATAGCGGACTTGGTCGCCGGACAAGTCGACTTCATGTGCGACATGTCCTCGAACTCGCTTCCGAACGTGCGCGGCGGACAGATCAAGGCCCTCGCGGTCATGGCCAGGTCTCGCTGGTTCGGAGCGCCCGAAATTCCGACGGTCGACGAAACCGGAGTGCCGGGCGTCTACATTTCCTTCTGGCACGGCCTTTGGGTGCCGAAGGGCACGCCCAAGGACATCGTCGCCAAGCTCAATGAAGCGATCGTGACGGCGTTGGCCGATGCGACGGTGCGGCAGCGATTCCTCGATCAAGGCCAGGAGGTGCCGCCACGCGAGCAACAGACGCCGCAGGCGCTCGCTGCCTACCACAAGGCCGAGATCGAGAAGTGGTGGCCGATCATCAAGGCCGCGAACATCAAGGCGGAGTAGCTGCTCGCTTGTCATTCCGGGGCGCGGGCAAGCGCAGGCAAGTGTACGCAGCCTGCGCAAGCTTGGCTGCGTGTGCCCGCGAGCCCGGTTATGGATTGCGGCCCTCGCCGCTGTCGCGGCTCGGCCGGAATGACGATTGAATATGTTGGTCGGAGCCGATCAAGGCTTGGGCGGCGGACGGTTCAACAGACTCGCCATCTCCTGCTCGAGGCTGTCGTAGAACGATTTCTGCTGCGCCGGCTTGGCGTCATTGCGCGGACTACCCTGCGTGGACTCCGCGGGCGCTGCCCCTTCGTCGGTGACCGGTGTTGCCGGCTCGCTCGTTGGCTTGGCGGGAATCGGGGCGCGCGCCTCATCCGTCTTGAACGGGCGCAGTAGCGCCGGGTTTGGCCGAGGGGACAACTTCGGTGCGAACGTCCCGCCCTGGGGCGTGGGCTCTGATGCTTTGCCGCCGGCGGGAGCGCGCGCCTCGTCGCTCTTGCTGGGACGGCGCAACGCAGCCTCGAGTCGCTGCGCCATTTCAGAGAGGTTCGGATCGGCGGACGGCTTCATGTCCGCGGCGCTGCCGGCCGGCG
>JBJMTU010000006.1:0-4291 GCA_045811545.1 Xanthobacteraceae bacterium
CTACGTGCTGTTGCCGATGGCGTATCGCATCATCCTGCCGCCGCTGACCTCCGAATTTCTCAACATCATCAAGAACAGCGCGGTCGCGCTCACCATAGGACTTATGGAGCTCACGGCGCGCGCGCGCGCGATGCAGGAATTTTCGTTCCAGGTATTCGAGGCGTTTACTGCGGCAACCGTCATCTATATCGCAATCAACATCGTCGTGACGTTCGGCATGCGATGGGTCGAACGCCGCACCGCGGTCCCCGGCTTCATCGGTGCCGCACCGGCGGCGGTAGCGACACACTGAGGCGATCGATGTTCGCGGATTTCGACTTCGACGTCATCATTCGTTCCCTGCCCTACCTTTTCTACGACGGCATGACCTTCACGCTGATGCTGACCGCGCTGGCGACCTGCGGCGGCATCATTTCGGCACGCTGCTCGCGATGATGCGGCTCTCCGGCTTTGCTCCGCTCTCCGTGCTCGCCGCCAGCTACGTGAACCTGATGCGATCGGTACCGCTGGTGCTGGTGATCTTCTGGTTTTACTTCCTGGTACCGTTCATCGGTCAATGGGTTACCGGCGCTTCACAGCCTATCCAAGTCGGCGCGTTTGCCTCCTCACTGGTGACGTTCACGCTGTTCGAGGCAGCCTATTTCGCCGAGATCATGCGCGCCGGCATCCAGTCGATCCCGCGCGGTCAAGTCAGCGCCGCGCAGGCGCTTGGCATGACCTACCTGCAGACGATGGGCTACATCGTGCTGCCGCAGGCGTTCCGCAACATGCTGCCGGTGCTGCTCACGCAAACCATCGTCCTTTTCCAGGACACCTCACTCGTCTACGTGCTCTCCATCACCGATTTTCTCGGTGCGGCATCCAAAGTGGCGCAGCGCGACGGGCGTCTGGTGGAGATGTACCTCTTCGCCGCCTTGGTCTATTTCGTGATCTCTTTCGCGGCATCGTTGCTCGTGCGTGGGTTGCAGCGGCGTGTCGCGATCATCCGCTGAGGACAGCACATGATCACGCTCAGCAAAGTCAGCAAGTGGTACCCCAACTTTCAGGTGCTGAAGCAGTGTTCGACGCACGTCGAGAAGGGCGAAGTAGTCGTCGTGTGCGGTCCATCGGGCTCCGGCAAGTCGACGCTCATCAAATGCGTGAACGGGCTCGAGCCGTTCCAGGAAGGCTCCATCACGGTCGCCGGGATTTCCGTGAACGCCCCGAAGACCGATCTGCCGAAGCTGCGCGCGCGGATCGGGATGGTGTTTCAGCATTTCGAGCTGTTCCCGCATCTGACCGTGATGCGCAATCTCGAACTGGCGCAGATCAAGGTGCTCGGCCGCAAATCCGATGAAGCGGCGGCAAACGGCATGCGCCTGCTCGAGCGCGTGGGTTTGAGCGCGCATGCCCGCAAATATCCAGGCGAGCTTTCCGGCGGTCAGCAGCAGCGAGTGGCGATCGCGCGTGCGCTTGCAATGGATCCGATCGCCATGCTGTTCGACGAGCCCACCTCGGCGCTCGATCCCGAGATGATCAACGAAGTGCTCGACGTGATGGTGGCACTCGCCAAAGACGGCATGACCATGATGGTGGTTACGCACGAAATGGGTTTTGCGCGCCGGGTCGCCCACCGTGTGGTGTTCATGGACAGGGGCGAGATCGTCGAAGACGCGCCGACCGCCGAGTTCTTCGGCAAGCCGCGCAGCGAGCGGGCCCAGGTTTTTCTATCGAAAATCTTGCAGCACTGAGGCGCGCACCACGGCGCCCGCGCGTTCACGCGGATCGAGGACGCGTGCAAATCAATTACTGGTCACGGAAACAGCGCCACCTGCTCGAGCCCCAGCGTCTCGGGAAAGCCAAGCATGAGGTTCATGTTCTGCACGGCCTGGCCGGAGGCGCCCTTCGTAAGATTGTCGAGCGCCGCGCAGATGATGGCGCGGCCCTCGACGCGGTCCTTGGTGACGCCGATGAAGATCATGTTGGAGCCGCGCACATGCCGGGTCTGCGGCATTTCGCCGAACGGCAGCACGTGCACGAACGGCTCCTCCGCGTAAGCTCGCGAGAGGATCGCATGCAGGCCGCTGGGCGATGTCGTGAGCCCGCGGACGTAGAGGGTCGAAAAGATTCCACGGTTCATGGGAAGCAGATGCGGCGTGAAGCTGACGATGACCTTGCGTCCCGCGGCTTTCGAAAATTCCTGATCGAGTTCGGCCATGTGACGGTGATGACCCACGCCATAAGCGTGGAAGCCTTCTGCGACCTCTGAAAACACCATCTCTTCTTTCGCCGCGCGGCCCGCGCCGGTCATGCCGGATTTGGCATCGATGACGATCTCATTGGGATCGATCGCCTTTTCGCTCAACAGCGGGATGAGGGGCAACTCCGCGCACGTCGTGTAGCAGCCGGGATTGGCAACCAGCCGCGCGGCCTTGATCTGCTGGCGGTAAACTTCCGGCAGTCCATAGACCGCCTCTTTTTGCAGCTCCGCGGCGTGGTGCTCGTGGCCGTACCAGCGGGCATAGGCGGCCGTATCATCGAGGCGGAAATCTGCGGAGAGGTCGACGACCTTCGTGTTCGGGGCCGCGGCGAGCAGGTCCTTGATCACCGTCTGCGTGGTCGCGTGCGGCAGCGCGCAGAAGGCGAGATCAAGCGCGACTTCCTTCCAGTCGACGCTGTCGACGGCCACGAGCTTAGGCAGCGCATAGGGCGAGAACTGCGGAAAGACTTGCCGCATGTGTTGCCCGGCGCGGCGCGCGGCGGTCAGCAGCACAATCTCCACGCGCGGATGGCGGATCAGCAGCCGCAGCAGTTCCGCTCCGGTATAGCCGGATGCGCCGAGCACGCCGATCTTGGCCTTGTCAGCCATGGCTCAAATCCTTCCGATCAATTCGCTCATTCGTACGCCAAGTGCGGCCGTAACGCGACCATCCGCGCCGCAATCGCGTGGGCGGACGGCTTGCCCTGCTCGCGCAGTGCGCGAACAACCGCGATATGATCGGCGTCAGCCTTATGCTGGTTGAGCTTGAGGCTGCCTTCGACGGTCTCGACCGTCATCTCGATGGCAACGATCGATTCCATCAGCGTCGTGAGCCGCTGTGACGACAGGCCATCCGTCGTCCACGGCCGGTTCGACGGCAGCCCGGATTCGAATTGCGCCGCGAGACGATCGAGATGATCGGGGATGTGAGCGGTCGGGATGAGATGCACCGGCCCGGATAGCTGCACAGCTTCGTAAAGCCACGTGGGAACCTGCTCGGGACTCGCGTACCAGCGCGGCGATACGTAGGCGTCATCGCCGGCAACGGCGATCAGCCATGTCCCGCCTTTGGCCGCAAGCTTGGCGAGTGGGTTGGGACGCGCGACGTGAAATTGGACGCGCGGCAATCCGCCATCCGCCTGCGAAACGTGGAATGGCAGCAGCGAAGCCACCGGGCGACCGCCTTCGCACGCGATCACCTGGCCAAAGCCGCGCGCGACCGCAAAGGCGAGGCCGACGGCGTGATGAACTTTGAAGGCAGCGTGGGCGTACATGTCCGTGCTCCGATGCGAGAGGCCGCTGGAGCTCGGTCATACGCGGGTGATTGGGAGAATGTGCCGCGGGAGCCGAGTCCGGCGGCATGGGTGACGATCAAGCGCGATCGCGCGCCCGTGCCGAAGCGCAGGCAAGTCTACGCAGCCTGCGTAAACTTGGCTGCGCGGCGCGGCGGCGTTGCAACAATGCGCGGCGAGCGATCATCGTCATGGGCGGGCGCTATAAACGTCACGCCCTTCTGCGTCAAGCACGAGCCCTCGCTGGCCGCAGCGACTAGGCCTAGCCGGCGAGCGCGCACCAGGCCAGCCTAGTTCAGAGCGTCGGATTCCAGACCACCGGGCTTTCGCGATAGCCCGACACGCTCTTCTCGACATAGGCGAGCGAGGGGAATGGATAGTGGAAGCCCTGCACCAGCATCTTTTCGGCGACCAGCATGTCGTAAACTTTCCGGCGCGTTGCCTCCGCCATCACGGGGTCTTGATCATAGAAGGCGTGCCAGCCGGGGTTGCGCGCGAACAGGAACGGCACGTGGGTAACGTCGGCCTGGATATAGACCTTGCTCGATCCGGACGCCACGACATGCGAATTGTGCCCTGGGGTATGGCCATGGGTGCCGACCGCCGTGATGCCCGGCACGACCTCCTTGCCTTCGTCATACGTCCGCACGCGCTTGAGCACCTCACCGGCAAAGACGCGGCGACTGTTCTTGAACAGGTCCTCCATGCGGCCTTTCGGGGCGCGGCTCATCTCGCCGTCATCCATCCAGAATTTGTGTTC
>JBJMTU010000007.1:0-11464 GCA_045811545.1 Xanthobacteraceae bacterium
TCGCGGTAATCGAGCGTCGCGCTGGCAGGCGAGGTGAGCGCCTTGACCTCGGCCAGGCGATCCGGGCGGATTTCGCAGATGTGCAGCTTGTCGACCAGCGCCGAGCGCGAGAGCGTCTCCGCGCGGATGCCGCCGCACCAGCCAGTGCCGATCACTGCGACTTCGACTCGTTGCACTTGGATTTCCCCTCGTTGCCGCCTCTCCACATGGTCATGCCCGCGAAAGCGGGCATCCAGTAAACACCTGACTATCCGATGTGGCACCGTCGCGCCAGCCCGCCTGACTCGATGATTACTGGATCATCCGCTTGCGCGGATGATGACGCCGAAAGCGCGCGGTAGAAAATGCCTCAAGTGCGTTCTCGCACCCCAAAGACCTCCGCGGCGAACCGCGGATAGACTTCTACGAGTTGCGGGGCGACGGCGGTCCGCAGGATGCGGAGCGTCTCGGGGGAGGGCGCTGCCGTAATCGGCACCTCCGGCGGCTGGTCGAAACGGAAGCCGGTATTCTCGATCACCTCGGCGGCGGTGTGCCCGGGATGCACGCTCGTGAGCGCGAAGCGCCGCCGCTTTTGGTCGAAGGTGAACAGGCAGCGACTGGTGATGAGCGCGACGGGACCGCCCGGACGATAAACATTGTCCGCGCTCGTCCCCGGCGCGCTGATGAAATCGACTTTCTCGACCAACGTGCGGCGGCTGTGCTCGAGCCGAAATAGGATCACTTTGGGGACGACGTAATAGAGGTAGGCTGAGCCGAACGAGCCGGGAAAGCGCACCTTCGGTTGCGCGTAGTCGCCGATGGCGACGAGGTTGATATTGCCTTCGCCATCGATCTGTCCGCCCGAGAGGAAGAAGGCGTCGATGCGACCCTGCCCGGCGCAGTCGAACAGTTCGCGCCCGCCGTCGGTGAAGAAGGTTTGCCGCCGGCTCCCCAGGAGCGACACGTAGGGCCGGCCACGGCCGCGCTCGCGTGCCAGCAACGCCGCCGCCGCAGGAATGGGCGAGGAGGCGCCGACCGCCACGTGACGGGCATCGCCGATCAGGCCGGCAATGACGTCAGCGAGCAGCTCCTCGTTGCGGTACGAAGTGACTTCCTCAGACAGGGAAAGGCCTCTCCGTTGTCATTGCCGGGCCTGACCCGGCAATCCATCGTTTTCGTAAGAAGATGGATGCGCGGGTCAAGCCCGCGCATGACGAGCTAGGCGGCGCGTTGGGCATGCACGTGCCGATCGAGATAGGCGGCAAATCCGTCGGCGCTCGAAGCCATGCGCGCGTATTCGGCAAGATGCGCCGCATCCGCGCCGTAGTGATCAGCAAGCGCAAGCGGCCAAGCGCCGTTCGGCACGACCGCGATCGCTTCGATATAGAAGCCGCCGAGCGCGCCGGCCGCGAGCGTGGAATCGTCGAACAGATTTCCCTCGTGAAGCTTCTCCACCGTCACCACCGTCTTTGCCGCCGCATGCGCCATGGTGGCGAGCTCACGGTCGCGGCCGATCCAGACGTTGCCCTCGCGGTCGGCGAGCGGCGCGTGGAACAGCGCGACATCAGGCCTGATCGCCGGCAGCAGCACGATCGCATCGTCCTTTCCGAACGGGTTGTCGATGACCTTCCAGTCCTTGCGCTGCGCGAGCACGTCGGAGCCGATCAGCCCGCGCAGCGGTATGAAGGGAACGCCTTTCTCCGCCGCCTGAAATGCGGCATGCAGCGCTGGGCAGGTCGCGTCTTTCACGCGGATCGTGCCGGCGGTCACAGCGGCGGTGAAGCGCGGCGCCGGTCCGAATTCGCCGAGGCTGACCGCCGAGGTCTCGATCGTTTCGACGCTGCCCGCGCCGATGAGCAGGTCGGCCTGCAGGCTCGAGGTCGGCAGCGCGATGAGATGCAGCCGTTTGACACCGCGGCGAATGAGCGCGCGCGTCGCCGCCATGGCCACGCCCGAGGCCTCGCGCGGCACCGCCAGCGCGCAGCCGTCGGTGATCACGGCGATGGCTTCGTCGAGGGAGCGCGCGATCATGGCGCGCAACTGTAGCACACACAGGCCACGCACTCGGTCTGCTCCCCTCCCCCTTGTGGGGAGGGGTTGGGGGTGGGGGTCGTTGTTGTGAGGCGACGCTCGTGCGTCTGCCGCATCACCCCCACCCCGCCCGCCTGCGCTTCGCTACGGCGGGCGACCTTCCCCACAAGGGGGAGGGTAGGAGTTTTGCGGCCAAGCTACGGCATGCTCCCGCAAGTGCACTCGTTTCAGCGGGACGTCACGACAGCGCCTGTTTCACCCGGTCGGGCGAGAACGGCACGCGGCGGATGCGCACCCCGGTGGCGTCGAAGATGGCGTTGGCGATCGCGGCTGCGACCGGGCGGATCGACGGCTCGCCCGCGCCGGTCGGCGGCAGCTCGGGATGATTGACCAGCGCCACCTCGATCGCCTCCGGCGTCTCGGTGATGTCGAGGATCGGATACATCATCCAATCCACGCTGGTCACGTTGTTGGCGTCGAACTTGACCTCCTCCCATAGCGTGCGGCTGATGCCCTGCACGACGTTGCCTTCGATGGTGTGCCTGAGCCCCTCGGGGTTGATGATCTGGCCGCAGTCGTGGCCGACGACGAATCTGCGCGCCCAGATCTTGCCGCTGGCGCGGTCGACATCGACCTCGGCGATAACCGCGCAGCGGGTGCCGTTGCGTTGCGCATAAGCGATGCCGCGGCCGCTGACCTTGGTACCGGTCTGGTCCTTGCGCGGGGAGGGCCGCGATTGCCAGGCGGCTTTTTCCGCGGCGGCCTTGATCACCGCGATGTCGCGCGCATCCTTGACGTGACGCAGCCGAAACTCGATGGGATCGACGTTGACCGCCGCCGCCACCTCGTCCATGAACGACTCGCTCGCGAAATGGATCTGCGGTCCGACCGGATCGCGCAGATGCGCGCTGCGCAGCGGCGAGCCGCGCTCGAGCAGCGGCGCAATCGTCTCCCAAGCCATACGCTTGTTGACGAATTCGTAGGACTCGGCCGGGACGCCGAATCCGTCGTTCACCACCAGCGGCACGCCGCGGAACTGCCCGGCAAGCGTGTCAGGCGGCTTGCTCCCGTTGGTCTGCACGTCGATGCGGGAGAACCCCTTGCTCACGAACTCGTAGGCGATGACGTTGCCGGACGCATCGATGGCGGCGCGGGCGCGATGGATCGAGGCGGGACCCTTCGGATCCCATCCCGTCGCTTCCGCGCGGGTGTATTGCACGCGCACCGGCATGCCCACTGCGTTCGCCAGCACCGCCGCGTCCATCGCCGCATCGTCGGCATCGCTGCGGCCGTACGAGCCGGGACCGACCACCCAGATCGCGCGCACCTTCTGCGCCGGAACGCCGAGCGTGAGCGCGATGCCGTCGCGCACGAAATGCGGCTTCTGCGAGCCGGTCCAGCAGGTGACGTTGCCGTTCTCGATCTCGACCACGGCGCAGGCCGGCCCCATGCAGGCATGGGACTGGAACGGCCACTCGTACTTGGCCTCGACCACGCGCGCGGCGGTCTTGAACGCCTCGTCGACGTTGCCGGTCTCCTTGCCGCCGATGTCGCGTTTGCGCACCGGAGCGCTGCGGATGTGCTCGTAGAGCGCGGTCTGGTCGGGGAACGGCGCTTTGACCTCCGACCATTCTACCTTGAGCTTGTCCGCCGCTCTGATCGCGTTCCATTCGTTGTCGGCCACGACTCCGAGGAAGGCTTTCTCCCACACCACTCTCGCGCCGGGGATGTCCTTGATCGAGCTTTCGTCGACCTTCATCGGCACGCTGCCGGCGACGGCGGGCCGGATCATGCGGCCATGCACCATGCCCGGCCGCCTGACGTCGGTGCAGAAGTCTTCTTGCGCATAGACCTTGGGCGCGATGTCCTCGCGCGCGATCGGCTTTCCAACGATCTTGTGATTTTTCGGATCCTTCGGCTGCGCCTTGCCGGGCGCGTAGAGCGGATTGCCCCACTGCTTGTTCCAGTCGAGCTGGACGTTGAAGTAACGCCCGCCGATCAGCTCGGCATAGGAGACCCGCTTGCTCGGATCATCCTTGGCATGGACCACGCCGTCGGTGACGGTGAGCGCGTCCGCCGGCAGGGCGAGCTTCGCCGCTGCCATGTCGACGAGCACACGGCGCGCCTCGGCGGCGGCCATGCGCATCTGCTTGCCGCCGTTCTGGATACCGGTAGAGCCCGATGCACCACCCTGATTCACGCTGGTGGCGGTGTCACCCATGATGACCGTGACGGCCTTGAACGGCACATCGAGTTCCTCCGCCACCATCTGTCCGATGGCGACGAACAAGCCTTGGCCCATGTCCATCTTGCCGAAGAAAGCGGAGACGGTGCCGTCGGCGTTGACCGCGATGTAGGAGGAGAGCTGGTCCGGCATCAGCGGCGGTTTGGTGCCTTGCGCGAAAGCGTCGCCCATGCCGAGCACGGCGTCGAGCGTAACTGGCGTGCCGATCGAGACCACGAGCGCGCCGCCCGCTTTGAGCAGCGAACGCCGGGAGACGAACTGCGTGACGTTTTCGAGTCTGGTCATGGTCGCCTCCCTCAACCCATCATCGCGGCGGCGCGCTTGACCGCGCGCAGGATGCCCATATGGGTGCCGCAGCGGCATTTGAGGCCGGCGAGCGCGTCTCTGATCTGCGCGTCCGTCGGCTTTTTGGTTCGATCGAGGAACGCAGCGGCGGTCATGATCCAGCCGTTGATGCAGTAGCCGCATTGCGGCACCTGCTCCTCCACGTAGGCCTTCTGGATCGGATGCGGCTTCTCGGGGGTGCCGAGGCCGGCGAGCGTGACGACTTTGCTGCTACCCACCGCCGACAACGGGGTCACGCAGGAGCGCACCGGTTGGCCATCGACATGCACGGTGCAGGCGCCGCATTGCGCGAGCCCGCAGCCGAAATGCGGATTGTTGAGGGAAAGCTCGTTGCGCAGCGCGTAGAGCAACGGCATGTCGGGATCGGCGTCGATCGTTTGGACCTTGCCGTTCACGTCAAGGTTTATTCGGGCCATGGGTGCGTGTCTCCCTTGGGGATTTGGAGAGCTTCGGCTAGCGCGCATTTGCGCCTCGGCCGCGTCTCTTCGCTGCAATTGCGAATGGTTCTAGGGTGGGAAGGCTAGTCCAACGCGCCGGCATTGGGAACACCCTCCCATAGGTTTGTATGTTGGTAGGTCGGCCTGCCAATCCCCCCGCTGCTTGCGCATGTCCGCCCAAGGCGCCTATGCTTCCGCCGGTCGGCAGCCTAGCGGGACGTCCGGAAGCGTGACAGCGAGTCCCGCGGCCCATCGCGGGGCGGCACGTGATCCGGCGGGACGACTCGAGCACGCGCCCTGAAGCCTCGGCGGAGCGTCAGCGCGCCGAAGACCCCGCGGCGGGCCGATCCTCGCCGGGTGCGCCCCAGATTTCGCTGCCGAAATCCGGTGGAGCGATTCGCGGTCTCGGTGAAAAGGTCGCGGTCAATCCGGTCAACGGCACAGCCGCGGTCGCTGTTCCGATTGCGGTAAGTCCGGGCCGCTCCGGATTCACGCCGGAGCTTTAGCTCGCCTACGATTCAGGGGCGGGAAATGGATCCTTCGGGTTCGGATGGCATCTCTCTCTGCCATCGATCACACGGAAGACCGAAAAGGGCATCCCGCGGTACCGAGACGACGACAATTCCGACGTCTTCATCCTGTCTGGCGCGGAAGACCTGGTTCCCCAGCTCAAGGCCGGGAGTTTGCCTGACGAATGGGCCCGCGACGCCGATGGTGCTTTCCTCATCGATGAGACCGTGCGTGACGGCTTTCGCGTCCGGCGGTATCGGCCACGCATCGAAGGCGCATTTGCGCGCATCGAACGATGGAGCAGCCTAGCCGATGCCGGCGAGGTGTTCTGGCGCTCCATCTCCAGAGGCAATGTCACAACCTTTTACGGAACGACGGCAGAGTCCCGCATCGCCGATCCGTCGGATGCGAGTCGCATCTTCTCCTGGCTGATCTGCGAGAGCTACGACGACAAGGGCAACGCGGCGCTCTATTCCTACAAGGCCGAAGACGGCATCGGAGTGGACCGCAGCCGCGCCAACGAGCGCAATCGCACGGCTGTTGCGAACCGCTACCTCAAGCGCATCCAGTACGGAAACACGCGCTCGCACCTCGATCCGGCCTTCGCGAACCGCGCCGCCTGGAAGCGAGCAACGAAGTGGTTCTTCGAGGTCGTGTTCGACTACGGCGAGCACCACGAGACGGATCCCAAGCCGGACGATGCGGGCGAGTGGCTTTGGCGAAACGACCCGTTCTCCAGCTATCGCTCCGGCTTTGAGGTCCGCACGCAGCGGCTTTGCCAGCGCGTGCTCATGTTCCACCATTTTCCCGATGAGCCGATCGGGGCCAATTGTCTGGTGCGATCGACCGATTTCCTCTACCGGGACAGCCGCGGGAATCCGGGCGACCAGAAGCGCGGCAATCCGATCGCGTCTTTCATCGCATCCGTCGCACATTCCGGCTACAAGCGCAGCGCAAGCGGAGGTTACCTGAAGCGGTCGCTGCCGCCGATCACCTTCGCTTACAGCGAAGCGGCGGTCCGCGATGAGGTTCGTGAGGTCGATCCGGCGAGCCTCGAAAATCTGCCGACCGGCCTCGATCGCGGCACGTATCAATGGATCGATCTCGACGGCGAAGGCGTTCCGGGCATCCTCACCGAGCAAGCCGATGCCTGGTTCTACAAGCGAAACTTAAGTCCGCTTTCCGACACGGACGACACCAGCGCGGCGGGGATTGCCGCGGTCTTTGCGCCGCTGGAGCTGGTGGCCGAGAAGCCGGCTGCCTCGACGCTCGGCGCGAGCGGATGGCAATTTCATGATCTCGCCGGCGACGGGCGCCCCGATCTTGCGAAATTTCATGGACCAGTGGCCGGCTTTTTCGAGAAGGATGACGCCGGTGACTGGAAAAACTTCGTACCGTTCCGCGCCTTGCCCAACATCGATTGGAGCGACCCGCAGCTGCGCTTCATTGATCTCACCGGCGATGGGCTTGCCGATGTCCTGATCACCGAAAATTCGGCCTTCACATGGTATCTCTCGCTGGGCGAAGCGGGCTTTGCGCCATCGGAGCGCGTTCTCAAGGCGCTCGACGACGAGCAGGGGCCGCACCTCGTCTTCGCCGACGGCGAACAGTCGATCTATCTCGCCGATATGACCGGGGACGGGCTTTCCGATCTCGTGCGCATACGCAATGGCGAGGTCTGCTATTGGCCGAATCTCGGCTACGGCCGCTTCGGTCCCAAGGTCGTGATGGACAATGCGCCCTGGTTCGATGCGCCGGACGAATTTTCGCAAAACCGCGTCAGGCTGGCCGACATCGACGGATCAGGCGTCACCGACATCATCTATCTCGGTCGTGACGGTGCGACGCTCTACTTTAACGAATCGGGAAACGGCTGGAGCGCCGGCCGCAGGCTGCAAACGATGCCGCGGATCGACGATGTTGCGGCGGTCCACGTCGTCGATCTTTTCGCCAACGGAACCGCTTCCCTCGTGTGGTCATCGCCGCTCCCTGAGCAGACGCGCGCGCGCATGCGCTACATCGACCTGATGGGAGGTCAAAAACCGCATCTTCTCATCGGCATCGACAACGGTCTGGGTGCGGAGAGCCGCATCGAATATGCCGCCTCGACCAAGTTCTATCTCGCCGACAAGACAGCCGGGCGGCCCTGGGTGCCTCCGCTTCCATTTCCAGTCCACGTCGTCGAGCGCGTCGAGACGCTCGATCGCCTCGGATGCAATCGCTTTGTGAACCGCTATGCCTACCATCACGGCTATTTCGACGGTGAGGAACGCGAGTTCCGCGGCTTCGGCATGGTGGAGCAGTTCGACACCGAGGAGTTCGCCACGCTCGTTCAGAGGGACACGCTGCCCGCTCCTGCCAACCTCGACGAAGCCTCCCACGTTCCGCCGGTGCTGACGAGAACATGGTTCCACACGGGCGTGTTCTTCGATCGCGACCGCGTCTCGACCGCGTATGCGGCGGAGTACTTTCGCGAAGTCGGATCGACCGCCGCGCAGGCGAGCGCCTCGCTGCTCCCCGACACGGTGCTGCCGGACGGTCTTTCCGCTGAGGAGCAACGGGAAGCGTGCCGTGCCCTCAAGGGATCGCTGCTTCGCCAGGAAGTCTATGCACTCGATGGAACGCCAAGCGCCGCCTTCCCCGTCACCGTATCGGAGCGCACCTACGCGGTTCGGCGGCTGCAGCCGCGAGCAAACGATCGCTGCGGCGTTTTCCTCGTCCACCCGGGCGAGACGGTCGACTACCATTACGAGCGGATTCCGGAGGATCCGCGCGTTGCGCACGCGCTGGCGCTCGAAGTCGACCCATTCGGAAACGTGCTGAAATCTGCCGCCGTCGCCTATGCGCGCCGCCGGCCTGATGCGAGTCTTGACGCTTCCGACCAGGCGACGCAGGGGCAAGTCCTCATCGCCTACACGGAGAGCGATTTCACCAACGCCGTTGCGGGGATCGATGCCAATCGTATGCCGCTGCCGTGCGCGACGCGAACCTACGAGCTCACGGGTTATGTGCCGACGGGCAGGACGGGGCGCTTTCAGGCGTCAGATTTCGTGCGCGACGCAGGCGGCGGCATTGCGCAACTCTTCGACAGCGAGCTCGCGTATGACGCGGCACCAGCAAGCGGACGGCAGCGCCGCCTCATCGAGCATCGCCGGATTCGCTACCGCGCGGACGACCTGACCGGACTCCTCGCTGACGGAAACCTCGAAGCGCTCGGGCTTCCGGGGGAAACCTATTCGCTCGCGCTGACGCCGGCGCTGCTGGCGAATGTCTTTCGGCGCACGAAGCCGGGGCAGCCGATCGAAATCCTCATTCCGAGCGCTGCGGCGGTGTTGCCGGCGGACATCGCCGGCGGCCAGGTCGCGGACCGCGGCGGTTATGTGGACCTCGACGGCGACGGCTGCTGGTGGGTGCCGTCGGGCCGGACGTTCTACTCGCCCGATGTCAACGATGCTGCCGCGGCGGAGCTCACCTACGCGCGGCAGCACTTTTTTGTGCCGCTGCGCCACCAGGACCCGTTCGGGACTACGGCAAGCGCCGTCAACGATGCATACGATCTGCTCGTGCTCGAGACCAAGGACGCGGCGGGAAACAGGGTGACGGCCGGCGAGCGCGACCCCAGCGGCGCGCTGGTCAAGAGCAGCAACGACTATCGCGTGCTCAAGCCGCGCCTCGTCATGGACGCGAACCGCAACCGGGCGGCGGTCGCCTTCGACGCGCTCGGCATGGTGGTGGGCACGGCTGTCATGGGCAAGCCCGAGGAGACGCTCGGCGATACCCTCGCCGGATTTGACGAGGATCTCCCGGAGCCGACCAGCCTCGACCAGATCGCGCGGCCGCTCGCCGATCCGCACGCAATCCTGCAGCGCGCGAGCTCGCGCGTCCTCTACGACCTGTTCGCCTACGTGCGCACCCGCGCCGATGCACAGCCGACGCCGGCGGTCGTCTATTCGCTTCTTCGGGAAACGCATGACAGCGACCTCGCGCGAGGTCAGCAAACACGCGTGCAGCACGCCTTCTCCTACAGCGACGGGTTCGGACGGGAGATCCAGAAGAAGGTGCTGGCGGAGCCGGGCCCAACGCCCGCCGGACTTGCCGACCCGCGGTGGGTCGTCAGCGGATGGACCATCTTCAACAACAAGGGCCAGCCGGTCCGCAAATATGAGCCGTTTTTTTCCAACAGCCATCTTTTTGAATTCGCACCGAAGGCGGGCGTAAGCCCCGTCCTCTTCTACGATCCTGTCGGGCGCGTCATCGCGACAATCAATCCGGATGACACCTTCGAAGCCGTGCGGTTCGACGCGTGGCAACAGATCAAGCGCGACGCCAACGACACGGTGCTCAGCGACCCGCGTACGGACGCTGACATCAAAGGCTATGTCGGCGCCTATTTTGCCGCACTCAGCGCACAGCCCGGCGGCTGGAACACGTGGCACCAACGCCGCGTAGGCGCGCTCGATCCTCTCGAACGCGCCGCCGCCGATAAAGCGGCCGCGCATGCGAATACGCCGTCAATGGCCTGCGCCGATACGCTGGGGCGAGCGTTCCTCACCGTGGCCGACAATGGTCGCGACGCAGCCGGCCAGCCGCAATTGTTCAAGACGCGGATCAGATTGGACATCGAAGGCAACGAGCGCGAGGTGATCGACGCGCTCGGCCGCAGCGTCATGCGCTACGATTACGACATGCTGGGCAACCGCATCCATCAGTTCAGCATGGATGCGGGCGAGCGCTGGATGCTCAACGACGTCGCCGGCAAGCCGATCCGCGCTTGGGACAGCCGCGATCACGAATTCCGCACGGCGTATGACGCCTTGCGCAGGCCGACCGAGTCGCGGCTGGTCGAGGGCACCGCGTCTCCGGTTGTCGTGGCGCGAACCGTCTATGGGGAAAGCCAATCTACCCCCGAAGCCAACAACCTGCGCGGCCAAATCGTTCAGGTCTTCGATCAGGCGGGCGTCGTCACGCATGACGCCTTCGACTTTAAGGGAAACCTCCGCCGCAGCCATCGGCAACTCGCCGTCGAATACCGGCGCACGATCGACTGGTCGGCGTCGGTGACTTTGCAGTCCTTGAGCTACGTCAGCAGCACCGCGTACGACGCACTCAACCGCCCGACCCAAGCCATTCCCGCGCACGAAGACCGCAGCGGCGCGCGATTGAACGTCCTGCAGCCCCGCTACGATCGCAGGGACCTCTTCAGTGGTGTGGACGTCTGGCTCGGTCTGACGGCGGAGCCAAGCGGCTTGATGGACCCGGGCACGTCGAGCGCAGTCGGCGTGAGCCGCATCGACTACGACGCCAAGGGCCAGCGGCTCAGCATTGCGTACAGGAACGGCGCCGCCACCCGGTACAGTTACGATCCGCTGACATTCCGGCTCACCGATCTCTACACGCGGCGCGATGCGAGCTTCACGTCGGACTGCGAGAACGCTCAGCCGCCGCCGGCCACGACCGCTGCGCCCGATAGCGCACCGCAGGGCGTCTCATGCGGGTTGCAAAACCTCCATTACACCTATGACCCGGTTGGCAACATTACGCACATCAGTGACGCCGCGCAGCAGCCGGTCTATTTTCGCAACAGACGCGTCGAGCCGAGCACCGCGTGCACTTATGACGCGCTCTACCGTCTGATCGAGGCCAGCGGCCGCGAGCATCTCGGGCAAACCGCCGGTGCGGCGAACGCGCGGACCGCTCCCAGCGCAATGGCCGAGTTCCATGCGCGCCAAGCCCAGCCGGGCGATGGCAATGCGATGGGAGCCTATGTCGAGCAGTACGCCTACGACGCGGTCGGCAACATTCTATCCATGTGTCACCGCGGCACCGACCCGGCCAGCGCAGGCTGGCAACGCTGCTACCAGTATGCGCTCGACAGCAACCGCTTGCTGAGCACGACGAACCCGAACGTTCCGCACGA
>JBJMTU010000008.1:0-5074 GCA_045811545.1 Xanthobacteraceae bacterium
CCACTTCGCGGTGCTGCCTCGCCTCCACGGCAGGGTGGCTGTTGTGCTCCCGCCACGCGCGCCGGCCTCTCGCTCCCTCCCCCGCTTGCGGGGGAGGGGTGGGGAGGGGGACCACGTTAGCGTGCGTCTTGTTGCATGCCCCCTCCCTGTCCCTCCCCCGCACGCGGGGGAGGGGACGCCGTTGGTCGAGCCTTTCTCCAATCGGCACAGGGAGCACGTTTGAGTCGAATGGCGATGTCCGCGCCCGTCTCCTCCGTCGAGTCCACGCTGCGCCGCGTCGCGGCCGAGCGCATCCTGGTGCTCGACGGAGCTATGGGCACCATGATCCAGGCGCTCGGGCTCGACGAGGAAGGCTATCGCGGCGCGCGCTTCGATGCATGGAACCGCGAGGTGCGCGGCAACAACGATCTCCTCATTCTCAGCCAGCCCGCCAAGGTCCGCGACATTCACCTCGCCTATTTCCGCGCCGGTGCCGACATCGTCTCGACCAACACGTTTTCCTCGACGCGCATCGCGCAAGCCGATTACGGGATGGCGGACATTGCCCATGAACTCAATGTCGAAGGCGCCAAACTTGCCCGCGCCGCGGCCGATCTCGCACAGGGCGAGGATGGCCGTCCGCGCTTCGTCGCCGGGGCGATCGGGCCAACCAACCGCACCGCCTCGATTTCTCCCGATGTCGCCAATCCCGGTTTCCGCGCCGTCACCTTCGACGAGCTGCGCAGCGCCTACGCCGAGCAGGTCAAAGGGTTGCTCGAGGGCGGCGCCGATCTTCTGTTGATCGAGACGATCTTCGATACGCTCAACGCAAAGGCGGCGATCGCGGCGATCACCGACGTCACCGAGCAGCGTGGCGTCCGCGTTCCGGTGATGATCTCCGGCACAATTACCGATCGCTCGGGGCGGCTGCTCTCCGGGCAGACGCCGGCGGCGTTCTTGAACTCGGTGCGCCATGCCGCGCCGTTCTCGGTCGGGCTCAACTGCGCGCTCGGTGCGCGCGAGATGCGCGCCCACATCGCCGATATCGCGCGCATCGCCGACACTTTCGTCTGCGCCTATCCCAATGCCGGTTTGCCCAACGAGTTCGGCCGCTATGACGAGAGCCCATGCGCCATGGCCGAGCTGCTCGGCGAGTTCGCGGATGCCGGCCTGGTCAATATCGTGGGCGGCTGCTGCGGCACCACGCCGGAGCACATCCACGAGATGGTGCGCGCGGTCGAGGGCAAGGCGCCGCGGCGGATTCCGGAGGTGCCGCGGCTGCTGCGGCTGTCCGGACTCGAGGCGTTCACGCTTACGCCGGAAATTCCGTTCGTCAATGTGGGCGAGCGCACCAACGTCACCGGCTCGGCCAAGTTCCGCAAGCTCATCACCGCGGGCGACTACGCGGGGGCGCTGGCAGTCGCGCGCGATCAAGTCGAGGACGGCGCGCAAATCATCGACGTGAACATGGACGAGGGCCTGCTCGATTCCGAGAAAGCGATGACCACCTTCCTCAATCTGATCGCAGCCGAGCCCGACATCGCCCGCGTGCCGGTCATGGTCGACTCATCGAAATTCTCGGTGATCGAGGCGGGCCTCAAATGCCTGCAGGGCAAGCCAGTGGTGAACTCGATCTCGCTGAAAGAGGGCGAGGCGGCGTTCATCGCGCATGCCAAGACCGTGCGCCGCTACGGTGCCGCCGTTGTGGTGATGGCCTTCGACGAACAGGGCCAGGCCGACACGCTCGAACGCAAGTGCGCGATCGCGCAACGCGCCTACCGCATTCTGGTCGAGGAAGTGGGCTTCCCGCCCGAAGACATCATCTTCGACCCCAACATTTTCGCCATCGCGACCGGAATGGAGGAGCACAACGGTTACGGCGTCGCTTTCATCGAGGCCGCGCGCTGGATCCGCGCGAACTTGCCGCACGCCCATGTCTCCGGCGGCGTGTCGAACCTGTCGTTCTCGTTCCGCGGCAACGAGCCGGTGCGCGAGGCGATGCACTCCGTGTTTCTCTACGACGCGATCAAGGCCGGCATGGACATGGGCATCGTCAACGCCGGGCAAATTGCCGTCTATGACGACCTCGATCCGGAGCTGCGCGCCGCTTGCGAGGACGTCGTGCTCAACCGCAACGCGGACGCGGCCGAGCGGCTGCTCGCGCTCGCCCAGCGCTATCGCGGGCACGGCAAGGAAAAGAAGGAGGCCGATCTCGCCTGGCGCGAGCGGTCGGTCGAAGAACGGCTGTCGCACGCGCTCGTGCACGGCATCACCGATTTCATCGAAGGCGACGTGGAGGAGGCGCGGCGCAAAGCCGAGCGCCCGCTGCACGTCATCGAAGGCCCGCTCATGGACGGCATGAACATAGTCGGCGATCTGTTCGGCTCCGGTCGCATGTTTCTCCCGCAGGTGGTGAAATCCGCGCGGGTGATGAAGCAGGCCGTCGCCTACCTGATGCCGTTCATGGAGCAGGAAAAAAAAGAGAAGGGCTTGGAGAAGAAAAGCACCAACGGCAAGATCATCATGGCCACGGTCAAGGGCGACGTGCACGACATTGGCAAGAACATCGTCGGCGTCGTGCTCCAATGCAATAATTACGACGTCGTCGATCTCGGCGTGATGGTGCCGGCAGCGAAGATTCTGGAGACGGCGCAGCAGGAGCAGGCGGATATCGTCGGGCTCTCCGGCCTCATCACGCCCTCGCTCGACGAGATGTGCCATGTCGCTGCCGAGATGGAGCGGCAAGGATTCGATCTGCCGCTCTTAATCGGCGGCGCCACCACGAGCCGCGTGCACACCGCGGTGAAGATCCATCCGAACTATCGGCGCGGGCAGACCGTCTATGTCACCGACGCCAGCCGTGCCGTCGGGGTTGCCGCCAATCTGATGTCGCGTGAGGCGCGGCCCGCCTATCTCGCCGGAATTCGCCAGGAATATGCCCGCATCGCCGACGCGCACGCGCGCGGCGAGGCCGCCAAGCAGCGGCTGTCGCTCGAGGATATGCGCGCGAACGCGCTCAAGCTCAACTGGTCGGGAAACTACGTCCCGCCGCGGCCGAGCTTCATCGGCTCGCGCGTGCTTGAGGATTATTCGATCGCGGAGCTTCGCGACTACATCGACTGGTCGCCGTTCTTCGCCACCTGGGAGCTCGTCGGCAAGTTTCCCGCCATCCTCGATGACGCGAAGTACGGACCTGCCGCGCGCAGCTTGTTCGACGACGCCCAGGCGATGCTCGAGCGCATCGCATCCGAGCACTGGCTGCGCGCCAGCGCCGTGTTCGGATTCTGGCCGGCCAATTCTGACGGTGACGATATTCTCGTTTACGGCGATCAGGCGCGCAGTTGCCCGCTCGCGGTGCTGCACACGCTGCGCCAGCAGCTCGTGCGCCGCGAGGGGCGCGCCAATATTGCGCTGGCGGATTTCGTGGCGCCGCGCGCGAGCGGACTTGCCGACTACATCGGCGCGTTCATGGTCACGGCCGGACTCGGCGAGGACGACGTGGCGGAACGCTTCAAGCGCGCCAACGACGACTATTCGGCGATCATGATCAAGGCGCTGGCCGATCGGCTGGCCGAAGCGTTTGCCGAGCGCCTGCATCAGCGCGTGCGCCGGGAATTCTGGAACTACGCACCGGACGAAGCGCTTACCAATGCGGAGCTGATCGGGGAAAAATATCGCGGCATCCGTCCGGCGCCCGGCTATCCCGCGCAGCCCGACCACAGCGAGAAGGCGGCCCTGTTCGCGCTGCTCGACGGCGAGCGGCGGATCGGCGTGAAACTGACCGAGAGCTTTGCGATGTGGCCAGGCGCTTCCGTCTGCGGCCTCTATTTCAGCCATCCAGAGAGCCATTATTTCGGCGTCGGCAAGATCGAGCGCGACCAAGTCGAGGACTATGCCGCGCGCAAGGGCTGGACGGTGGCGGAAGCGGAAAAATGGCTCGCGCCGGTGCTCAATTATGATCCGCTCATCGCGGCGCGAACGGCGGCGGAGTAGCGCGGCGGCTGTCCGGCAATATTTCGGTGCGGCGCGGATGGAGCGCGAACTGCGCGTATCTCCTTACAAAATGCAAACACCGGAGAGCCGAAGCTCTCCGGTGCAAGAAAACTTGTTGGAATGTGCGGCGATGCGCGCCGCGGATGCTCGAAGTCAGAACGCGCCCAAGAGAATCGCGCCGACAAAGGCAAACACCGCGAGTACCGCCAGCACGTTGAGGTTCAAGGCAAGGTCCACGTCGCGTCCTCCGCCTCTTGAGTCTAGCAGAGCGGTGACGTCGTCCTAATGACAAATATATTGCATCGGCGAAGGCGAGAGTGGGCGAGCGTCGATCTGACGCGCCAAGACTCTGATATTTCGACGCGAACGAGCGCGGCCGATCATTTTGGATGGCAGATATGCTCGCTCGGGCGGATCCTATATTCAGCCTGCGGAGAACGAAGCAGGTCTGCGGATCGCGTGGAATAATACGTGGTGGACCATGGCGTTAAGTCCCTGCCATGGCGATTGTCCGGACTGGATACCGCGAGCGCCGCTGCGACGAACGCACATGCGGAAAGCACAGGGTCCGAAGACACGCCCGGAATCCTGCGGGCAAGGGCGAGCGCACGCGCCAATCAGCGCCGACCATCGATCAAAGCGACGATCCGATCCGTGAGGCGACGCGCCGACGGCATGATGAAGAATGCCGTAGCCGCTGCGACCGGCCAGGCGATGAAATACGCCTTGGCCCACTGGATCAGAAAATCCGGTCGCAAGCCGAGATCGAGGAAGGTGACGAGGAGCGTGACCATGCACACCATCACGCTCGACATCAGCAGCGCCAATATCAGTCGGGATTTCGCGTCCATGCTCGCATGTCCCCTGGGCATGGCGGCGAAACCCATCTTTCGCCGCCGCTGTTCGACTGCCCCACGTCCGTGCATCGGCGTAGATGGATTTCCGCTCAATTCATCCTACTCTTAACCATAGCGCGAAGCGCGCAGGAGCGGCCGACCGGCCCAGCCAACCTTTGAAGAAACGTTAACAGAAACCATCGCATTCTGCCGCCATGGCGTGGGGAGTGCGTTGGTATCTCGTCGGCTCCATCGTCCTTGGCGTC
>JBJMTU010000009.1:0-3057 GCA_045811545.1 Xanthobacteraceae bacterium
AAGCGCGAGGCCGCCACGGGTCGCCCTCATCCTTCGAGACGCGCGCACGAGAGTGCGGTTCCTGGAACGTAGGGCGGCGGTTGCGCGCTCCTCAGGATGAGGGCGGAGCAAGCGTCAACGTGCAGCCGACTACAGCTTCTTCGCCGCCTCGACGAGGCGCCGCGCCGATTCGATCGTCGAGGCCTCGTCTCCCCATTCCGGCGCCTCGAGGCCGTCGCCCCAGGCGCGCGGCCGATAGAAGGTATGGACGCCGAGCCGGTGCATCTTGGTCATCTCGCGTACCCAGCCGGGCCGCACCCAGTGGGCGTGGTAGTGCGTCGCCTTGCCCACCTCGGGCAACCATAGTTTGCCGTCGAGGATTTCGGCGGCAATGGTCTTGGCTCGCTCCCACATGTCGGGCTCGCGGACGATGTCGGGGATCCCGTCGCAGGCGAATGTGAACTGGCAGTGCAGACGACGGTGAGCGTTCTGGTAGACGACGCCGCAGACGGTGTTGGGATATTTGCCGGAGAACACGCGGTTGAGGATCACCTGGGCCACCGCCATCTGGCCGCGCACGGTTTCCCCGCGCGCCTCGAAGTAGATCGCCTCGGCCAGGCATTTCTCCGACTTGACGCGCACATCTTCGTCGAGCCCGAGCAGTTCGGCCGGCGTCATCGGCCGCTGGTGCTCGCCGGTGACCTCGCCTTTGGCGGCGACCGTCTGCCCGCCGCTCATGCCGTTCTTCATCACGACACCCGGATCGGAGGCCAGCGGCGGCAGATCCGCACGCTCGACCGGGGCATCGAAGATGCTCCCGGGCTCACCCGCAGGGAAAGGCACAGGCGGCACCGCCGCGAGCTTGACGTTGGCGCTGTTGCTCGCGGCGATGTCTTCGAGTCGCGGCTCTTCGCCCGGGGCCCAGGGCTCGATGGCACCGAGCTTTTGTCCCATTGGATCGATGCTGAAATAGAGCCGCGCCGCGCGCAGCGACGAGTCCATGTCGGCGGCGGCAAAGGCGAGGCCGGTGACCGCCTGAAGGGTCCCCTCCTTGCCGTCCTCGCCCGCCTTGCCGACGTCCGCGCCACCTTCTGGCTGCGGGGCGAGCACGGGATAGGCTGAATTCGCTGCGGGACCTTTCGGCGCGGCCGCGGCGGAGCTGTTCGCACTCGCGAGCGAATAACGGCCCGCATCTTGGGCCGGCCAGGCAGGCTCGCTTGCGGCGTCTGCGATGCCGACAGGCGGATCGATCGACTGTTCGCCTTCTCGCTGCGCGAGTGATGCGCCCTGCCGTTCCTCATCGGGGGCGACGTCGGCGGGCCGGACTGGCTTGAGGCGATCACCTTTGAGCGCAAGGAGCCGATCGCGCCCGACGCCATAATCGCCCTTACGGCTGCGGTCGACCATCGGACCCGCATAGCGGCTGGTGAAGAACGTCTCTTCACCGAGAAATCGCTCGCGGATCGATCGGGCGACACTCGCGCCGTTCGGATCGAAGCCGATCAACTGATAGTCCAGCGGGAGCGGTATCGATGCTCCGACCGGCTGCTCCCGTTCAGTGAAGTTCGCTTCGTGGACGGTGCCCACGGGCGCGGCGAAAGTCGTCTTCTGCGAGCGGTCGACAATCGGCTGACGCGAAAGCACGACAGCGAGGTCCTGATGGCCAACCTCGCTCGTCAGCAGCAGCAACATCAGGATGCCGAGGCCGAAGGGTGCTTGCAGATCACCCTTCGGCCTGTTGCGCGATGCAACCATCCAGGCCCCCGCCCCTGCAAAACGCAATGCATCTTCCCGCCGGCACAAGGCGACGTGATGGCGCAAATGCGTCGAATTTTTATTGCCCGAGCAAGCTTGCAATCCTGTTAATCGGGCGGCGTCTCGCCACAATATTGCCGCAGGCAATGCACCGCGGGGCCGCGGCGGCGGCACGATTTCGCATGTTCAGCGAGAACCGCAGACCGGACGGCGAACGAAAGAGCTGCACGCCGAGGCGGCAAGCATGTCGAGTGAAGTGGAATTATGCGAGCGGCGAACTCGGTCCTACCCTCCCCCTTGCGGGGAGGGTCGGCGCGAAGCGCCGGGGTGGGGGTCGTGCGGTCATCCGCTGATGGACCCCCACCCCCAGCCCCTCCCCACAAGGGGGAGGGGAGCAGACCGAGTCCGTGATGCGACTATCTATCCAGCGCAGATAAAGTTGCTCTAACGCAAGGCGGCGATCACATCTTCAGGCCCTGCTCGGTGTAATATTTCACCGCGCCGGGATGCCATGGGATCGGCGAGTTCTTCTTCGACTGGTTTTCGAGCGTGATGTTCTTTGCCTCGGCGTGCACGGCCGCGAGCTCGTCGCGCTTCTCGATGAAGGTCTTGACGATGTCGTAGGCGACCTTGTCGGTCATCTTGGCATTGGCGACCAGAATGTTCTGCACCACGGCGATGGGATTATCCTTGTCCTGACCCGGATAAGTCTTCGCCGGGATCACGCCGCTGGTATAGAGGTTGTTGTACTTGGCGTTCATCTTGTCGACCAGGTCGGCGTGGTCGATGAGCTTGATCTTCACGTTCGGCGTGGCGCCGAGGTCGGTCACCGCGGCCGTCGGCAGCCCGCCGACCCAGAAGAACGCGTCGATCTTGCGATCCTTGAGCGCATTGACCGATTCGGCAACGCCGAGCCGCTCGCGCTTCATGTCTTTGTCTTTGTCGAGGCCGGCGGCATCGATGACACGAAAGGCCATGACCTCGGTGGCGCTGCCGGGCGAGCCGGTGGAGACGCGCTTGCCCTTGAGATCGGCCATTTTCTCGATGCCGGTGCCTTCGATGCTCACCACGTGCATGCGGTTGGGATAGAGCACCATCAGGGTGCGCACCTCGACCGGTGCACCCTTGAACTTGTCCTCGCCCTTGAGCGCATCGAGCGCCGCGTCGACCATCACCAGCGCGACCTCGCTCTGCTGCGAGCCGATCAATTTGAGATTGTCGACCGAGCCGCCGGTCACGCGTGCGCTCGCCTGCACCCCGGGCACGTATTTGGACAGAACGTTCGCCATTCCGCCCCCGAGGGGATAGTAAACTCCGCCGGTG
>JBJMTU010000010.1:0-15793 GCA_045811545.1 Xanthobacteraceae bacterium
CTGCCGTAGAGCGTCTTGAGGCGCTCGGCATCGGCGATGCGCGCGTTGAGGCCGCGCGCGAGGTCCATCGTCACGTGCCGGCCGCCAAGCGCGAACCCGTCGACATGCACGAACCGGGTGCCGGCAAAGACCGCGATCGTCGTCGTACCGGCGCCCATATCGATCACGGCGGCGCCGAGTTCGGCTTCATCGGCGGCGAGCGCGACCAGGCCAGCCGCGTACGGACTCGCTACCATCGCTTCGATAGCGAGGTGGCTGCGCTCGATCGCCAGCATGAGATTGTGCGAGGCGGAATCGTCCGCGGTCACAACGTGCATGTCGATGCCGAACTCGCGTGCAAGCATGCCGCGCGGGTCCTGGATGCCGCGGGCGTGATCCAGCACGTAACCGATCGGCAGCGAATGCAGCACGGCGCGTCCGGCGCGCGCGGAATGTCGGCTGCCCGCAGTGAGCACGCGGGCAATATCGCGCTCGCTGATCGCGGCGCCGGCAACCTCGATGGAAGCGGAGATCAGTTCGCTTGCCGGACGGCCGGCAGAAATCGAGATGACAACCGAGTCGAGTTGCATCTTTGCCGAGCGCTCGGCGAGATCGGCGCATTGCCGCACCGCCGCTTCCGCCTCGGCGAGATCGATGACCGTGCCGGCCTTCATGCCGCGGGCAAGGGTGTGGCCGAATCCCACGACCTCGACGGAATGGCTGCGCAACGGCAGCCCCTCTTGCGGCGAGCGTGGGCGCAGCCGCCCGATCAGGCAGGCAATCTTGCTGGTACCGACGTCGAGCGCAGCCACCAGCACCGAGCGGTTGCCCGGGAGCGGTTTCATCTTCGGAGTAAGACCGAACTGGAGGGCGGTCATGCGTTTCCGTCCCTCTTTTTCGCCTTCTCCTTGGATGCGTCCATACGAGCCTGTGCGGCCGCATCGGTGAGGCGCACCGTCACGCGGTCGGCGAGCCTGAGATCGATCGCAACGATGTCCCGCGTAATCAGGTTCTTCTCGCGGTCGAGCGCCACCAGCCGCTCCAGCGCGGGCGCCACGTCGGATTCGGGCAAGCGCACGTCGATGCCGTTCTTCAGACGCAGATTCCAGCGCCGCTCGCCCACCAACACGGACGCGTGTACGAAGTCGCGCATCGTGGGATAGCGGTCAAGCAGCGCAAGGAATTCCTTTGCTCTCGCCTGCGCCCCGCGGCCGACGACGAGCGGCAGGCGGGTCAGGCGGGGCGCAACATAAGGCTCAAGCACGGTGCCGTCGTCGGCGATGACCGATACGCGCCCATCCTTCTGCCAGAGTGCAAACGCCTCCCGTTCTTTGATGCGGATCTGCAGCTCGGCAGGATAGAGCTTGAGCACGGTGGCATCGGCGATCCACGGATTGGTCTTGAGCCGCTCGCGGATCTGCTCGACGTCGAGAAACAACAGCGAGGTCGTGCCGGTGATCCCGGCGCTGGCGAGCACTTCCTCTCGGCTGACATGGTGATTGCCGGCGAGCGCGATCGACACGAGACGGAATCCCGCCGCATTAGCGATACCATCGCGCGCTTCCTTCAGGCCGGCGACGATCTGCGGAATGTGATTGCCCTTGATGGCGCCGTAGCCCAGACTGGCGAGAACAACGAGACCGCTGGCAGCGACGCCCAGGCCGCTAGGCCACTTGCTGTCGAGGAAGGAGGACCAGCGGTCCATGATGCCGGCGAGGCGCGACCTCGGTCGCGTCGCTCTCGCATCCGCTGCGCCGCGCCCACCCCCACGACCGGCGAGATGCAAGTGCAATCGCGCGATCCGCTTCAGCGGTTGAGCGAGGCGTCCTCGATCATCCATTGCACCAACTCATCGAACGTGATGCCCGCATGCACCGCAAGCTCGGGCACGAGCGACGTTTCGGTCATGCCGGGTTGCGTGTTCACTTCGAGGCACACGAGTCCCCCACTTCCCTCGATGCGATCGTCGTAGCGGAAATCCGCACGGCTCACGCCCCGGCAGCCCAGCGCGCGATGCGCCGCCAGTGCTAGTCTTCGGACTTGTTGGTAAACAAACGATGAAACCGGCGCCGGCAGAAGATGTTTGGAGCCGCCGGGGGCGTATTTGGCCTCGTAATCGTAAAACCTTACCGTCGGCACGATTTCGATCACGCCGAGCGTCGCATCGCCCATGACCGCGCAGGTCAACTCCTTGCCCGGAATGTACTTTTCGACGAGCATCCGCTCGCCGTAAGGCCAATCCTCGCGGGTGAGCTCCTGCGGCGGATGGGCGTGATCCTCGCGCACGATGAAAACCCCGACGCTCGAGCCTTCCGCAATCGGTTTGATGACGTAGGGCGGCGGCAGCAGGTGCGACTTGGCCGCCTCGAAGCGCGATACCACCAGTCCCTCGGGAACCGGCACGTCGGCGGCGCGGAACAGCGCCTTTGCGACGTCCTTCTGCATCGCCACCGCCGACGCCATCACGCCGGAATGCGTGTAAGGAATGGCGAGAATTTCGAGCACGCCTTGCAGCGTGCCGTCCTCGCCCGGACGCCCGTGCAACATATTGAGAGCGACGTCCGGCTTGACGGTCGTCAGCACCGTCGCGATGTCGCGACCGACATCGATCCGAGTTACCCGATAGCCGAGCCGTGCCAGCGCCTCGGCGCAGGCCTTGCCGGAGCGCAGGGATATCTCGCGCTCGGCGGACCAGCCTCCCATCAGAACGGCGACGTGCTTGCTCATCTTTCCTCGGCCGCGGGAGTTGATTCGCTTATATCACTTAACAGGCCGAGGCTGGGTTCGCGTCGAGCATCTCGACGCGCTCTCGCCGTCGCTGCCGCAGCAAAGCAGGTGCTATGCCACTCCGATCCGCTTGATCTCCCACTCAAGCTCGATGCCGGAATGCTCTTTGACCCGCCGACGCACCGTCTCGCCCAACGTCTCGATGTCGCCGGCGCTGGCGCTGCCGAGATTGATCAGAAAATTGCAGTGCATCTCCGACACCTGCGCATTGCCGACCTTCAGCCCGCGGCAGCCGGCAGCGTCGATCAGTTGCCACGCCTTGTGACCGGGCGGATTCTTGAAGGTCGAGCCCCCCGTGCGGCTCTTGATCGGCTGGGTTGCCTCGCGCGATTCGGTGATTTTGCCCATCTCGGCGGCGATCTCGGCCGCGTCGCCGGGCGTGCCCTGGAACAGCGCTTCCGTGAAGACAATGTCGTCCGGTGCGCCGCAGTGGCGATAGCTGTAGTGCATGTCGCCGTTGCTGAACACGCGCACGCGACCCTGCCGATCCACGCCGCGCGCCTGGCTCAGCGCGTCCTTGGTCTCGCGACCGTAGGCACCGCCGTTCATGCGCAGCGCGCCGCCCACCGCGCCGGGAATGCCGCGGAAGAAGGCGAGCCCCGCGATCGCCGCCTCTTGCGCCGCGCGGCTGACTTTCACGTCCGGCGCGGCCGTGCCGGCGCGGATACACGAGCCGTCCTCGACCCTCACCTCGCCGAAACCGCGACCCAGACGGATGACCACGCCGGGCACCCCGCCGTCACGCACGATAAGGTTGGAGCCGAGCCCGATGACGGTGACCGGAATCTCGCTGGGCAGATGCGCCAGGAAGTTGGCGAGGTCGGCCTCGTCCTCCGGCATGAACAAGACCTGCGCCGGCCCGCCGACCCGAAACCAGGTTAGCTCCGCGAGCGACTGGTTCGCCATCAGCCGCCCGCGCAAGCTCGGTATGCGCGCCTTCAGGTCCGCGACCAGATCAGGGAAGATCATGACACACACGCCGCAGCCAGGGCGGGAGCAAGCGCAGCACGCATTGTGCGGATCGTGGTCACCATCACGCGACTGCTCCGAGCGCGGCGAGTTCGCTCGGCAGCGCGTAGGCCCATTGCGTGATGTTTCCGGCGCCAAGGCACACGACCATGTCACCGGGCTGCGCGAGCCGTTTGATCAAGCGCGCAAGGTCTTGCGGGCCATCGAGCGGAATAACCTGACGATGCCCGTGCGCGCGCAAGCCCTGCACCAGCGAGTCGCGGTCGGCGCCGGCGATCGGCGCCTCGCCTGCCGAATAGACGGGCGCGACTATCACGGTATCGGCGTCATTGAAACAGGTCGAGAACTGCTCGAACAGCGATGCGAGGCGTGTGTAGCGGTGTGGCTGAACCACGGCGATGATCTGCCCGTTGTTCGACTCGCGTGCGGCGCGCAGCACGGCGGCGATCTCGACCGGATGATGGCCGTAATCGTCAATGATCGGTACGCCGTTCCACTCGCCGGTGCGGGTGAAGCGCCGCCGCACGCCAGCAAAGCCGGCGAGCGCCTTGCGGATGAGGTCGTCGCCGACGCCGAGTTCCCGCGCGACCGCGATCGCCGCAGTAGCATTGAGAGCATTATGTCGCCCCGGCATCGGCAGAGTGAGGCCGTTGATCTCGTGCGTCGTCTGCCCGGCGCGGTCGCGGAACACGACTGAAAATCGCGAACGGCCATCGGCGTGGTCGAGTTCGGCGAGCCGCACGTCGGCCTGCAGGTTCTCGCCGTAGGTAATCACGCGGCGGTCGGTAATTTGCCCGACCAACAGCTGCACCACTGGATGATCCGTGCACATCACGGCAAAGCCGTAGAACGGCACGTTTTCGACGAAGGCGCGGAATGCGTCTTGGACCGCTTCAAAAGTCTTGAAATGGTCGAGATGCTCCGGGTCCACGTTGGTCACGACGGCGACGTCCGCCGGCAGCTTCAGGAACGTACCATCGGATTCATCGGCCTCCACCACCATCCAGTCTCCGGCACCAAGTCGTGCATTGGTGCCATAGGCGTTGATGATGCCGCCGTTGATCACGGTCGGATCGAAGCCGCCGGCATCTACCAGCGCAGCGACGAGCGAAGTGGTCGTTGTCTTGCCGTGAGTACCTGCGATCGCGACGCAGCGCTTGAGCCGCATCAATTCCGCCAACATCTCGGCCCGGCGCACCACGGGCAGGCGCTTGGCGCGCGCTGCGATGAGTTCGGGATTGTCGCGCCTGATCGCGGTCGATACCACCACGACCTCGGCATCTCCAACCGCAGCGGCAGAATGGCCGATGGCGATCTTGGCACCTTTATCGCGCAGGCGCTTGACATTGCCGCTATCGGAGGCGTCGGAACCTTGCACGGTATAGCCGAGGTTGATGAGCACCTCCGCAATGCCGCTCATGCCAATGCCGCCGATGCCGACGAAGTGAATCGGACCGATATCGCGCGGCAGTTTCATCGTCTTTTCCCCTCTGTGTTCCCCGACATGGCGCGCCAGCCAGCATCGGCACGCGAATTCACGCCCCTGCCGCCACGCGCAGCACCAAATCAGCCAGCCGCTCGGCGGCGTCAATGGCGCCCTGCGAGCGGGCGGCCGCGGCCATTGCTACGAGCTTTTGCGGCGCGCTGGCAAGCGCGCTGATCTCGGCCGCCAGCCGATCCGGCGTAAAATCGTCCTGGCGCAGCCGCAACGCCCCGCCTGCGGTATCCAGCACACCGGCATTGGCGAACTGGTCCTGATCGATCGCGTGCGGCAACGGCACCAGTATGGATGGCCGCCCGATCGCCGCGAGTTCCGCCACGGTCGAGGCGCCGGCACGCGCGACGACGATATGGCTCGCGGCGATCCGCGCCGGCAGATCGGCAAAGAATGGCGCCACCTCGGCCATAACGTTTGCCCTTGCATAAACCTCCGTCACCCGTGCGAGATCTTCCTCGCGCGCCTGCTGCACCAGTGCGAGGCGCGCTTGCACATCATGGGCAAGCCTTTCGACCGCGGCCGGGACGATATCGGCCATGATGCGCGCACCCTGGCTGCCGCCGAATACCAAAAGCCGAATCGAGCCCGCCGCTTCCGGCGCTTCATAGGGGATCGCCGAGGCCGCGATGACCGCCGGCCGCACCGGATTGCCGGTGCGCGTCGCTTTGGCGCTCAGCTTGGGCTCGCGGTCGAGCACTCCGGCGAAGCTGGTCGCGATGGTATCGACGCGAGGTGCGAGAAACCTGTTGGCGCGCCCCATCACCGCATTTTGCTCGTGGATGATCGTGGGAATTCTGCGCAGCGTCGCTGCCAGCACGGGGGGGATGGTCGGATAGCCGCCGAACCCGACAATCGCGGATGGCCGCATGCGCATAACGAGTCGCAAGCTCTGTACAGTGCCCGTGCCGAGCATCGCCGCCGTGCGCATCAGCGAGAGCGGGTCGCGTCCGCGCACGGTCGCGCTGGTGATGACGTGGATATCGCGCGCCGGAAACGCCCTGCCGTAGCGCTCGGCGCGATCGTCGGTGGCGAGAGCAGTGGCGACGCTGCGCCGGGCGAGCGCCTCCGCGAGTGCTTCGGCGGCAAATAGGTGTCCGCCGGTTCCGCCGGCGGCCAAGAGAACAAGCGGCACGCGGTCCCCTTCCGGCAGCCCGATCACGCCGCCCTTTCGGCGGGCACGAACGTCGCCTCGCTTGCTAGCAACTCAGCGCGCGGACGCTCACGCGTCAAGGCAAGCAGCATTCCCATCCCGTAGGCGAGCGAGATCATCGACGAGCCGCCATACGAAATGAACGGAAGCGTCATGCCCTTGGCCGGCATCAGATGCAGGTTTACTGCCATGTTGATGGCCGATTGCAGCCCGAGCAGGATGGCAAGGCCGGCTGCGGCAAATCGCGCAAACGGGTCCTCGTTGCGCCGGGCGTGATGCAGGGCGCGCAATACGATGAAGGCAAACAGCGCGAGCAGCAGCAGGCACAGGACGATGCCGAATTCCTCAGCGGCAACGGCAAACACGAAGTCGGTATGGCTCTCGGGCAGGATGCGCTTGACGGTCCCCTCTCCCGGGCCGCGTCCGAACCAACCCCCGCGCTGGAAAGATTCGAGTGCCTGATCGATGTTGAACGTATCGCCGGAGGACGGATCTCGAAAGCGCTCGATGCGGCGCGCCACGTGCGGAATGAGCATGTAAGCGCTCGCAAGTCCGACCGCCGCCGCGCCCCCCAACCCCGCCACCCAAACAAGGCGCATGCCGGCGAGAAAGAACAGCGCACTCCAGACCAGTGCGATCAGCATGGTCTGCCCGAAATCGGGCTGCAGCACGAGCCCGGCGACGGCGACGAACAGCAGCAGAAGCGCGAAGGTGTTCGCCGGCATTTCCGGCCGCCGCGCGGATTCGCCGAACAGCCAGGCGATCAGGATGACGAAGGCGGGCTTGAGGAACTCTGAGGGCTGAATGTTGATCCCAAGCAAGACGATCCAGCGCCGCGCGCCTTTGACCTCGGCGCCGAACTGCAGCGTGGCGGCGACCAATGCAAGGCTCAGCACGAAGACTATGACCGCAAGCCGGCGGATATGACGCGGCGACAGGAACGAGGTCGTCAGCATCACGGCGAGCGCCGGAATCAAATAGAGCACATGCCGGCCGACGAAATAGAACGGATCAAGGCCGAGGCGAGAGGCGACCGGCGGTGACGCAGCCAGCGAAAGGATAATTCCCGCGAGCATGAGTGTGAGCAGCGCGGTCAGCAGCGACCGATCAATCGTCCACCACCAGGCGGCAAAGCGCGTGCGTTCCAGACGCGAAACCATCGAAACCCCTCGGCGGCGGAACCCGAAGCGGTCAGTGGTGCCTGGCGTTGGTTGACGGAGGATTAACGGCAGCCTCTAGCGCGCGGGTGTGAGCCCCGGCAGTGCGCGCACCAGCTCGCGGAACTTGTCGCCGCGGATCTCGAAATTGCGGTACTGGTCGAAGGAGGCACACGCCGGCGACAGCAGCACGACGGGTTCGGCGACATCGGAGGCTTCCGCGTCGGCGGCCGCAAGCTCGACGGCCCGCTCGAGCGTACCGGCGATGACATGGGGCACGCGGCCTTGAAGCTCGGCGGCAAAATCGGTTGCGGCTTCGCCGATGAGGTAAGCATTGCGGATGCCCGGAAAGAAGCGCGCGAGCGAGGCAATCCCTCCCGTCTTCGCCCTGCCTCCCGCGATCCAAAAAATGTGGGAGAAGCAGGCGAGCGCCTGCGCGGCGGAATCCGCGTTGGTTGCCTTGGAATCGTTGACGAACAGGACCCGCCCTCTGTAGCCGACCTCTTCCATCCTGTGGGCGAGGCCGGGGAACGTAAGGAGACCCTGCTGGATCGCCTGCGGCGATAGGCCGAGCGCGAGCGCGGCCGCGGCGGCGCAGGCGGCGTTCTGGGCGTTGTGCACGCCGCGCAAGGATCCGATGCCGCCGATACCGGCGATGGTGCGGGTGCTGCCCCCCACGGCCTGCATGATGCCTTCGCCCTCCACATAAAGCCCGTCGTGCAGCGGCCCACGCACCGAGACGCGGGCAAGCCTTTTACCGGCCTGCTCGATGCGGTCGGCCGCCGCCGCGCACCAGGGGTCATCGACCCCGACGATCGCCGTGCCGTCCTCCTGCACGCCGGCGACGAGCCGCTCCTTGACCGCGGCGTAGTGCGCGAGCGTTCCATGGCGGTCGAGGTGATCCTCGGTGACGTTGAGAAGGACGCCGACCGAGGGGTCGAGCGTCGGCGCGAGATCGATCTGGTAGGACGAGCACTCGATCACGTGTGCGCGAGCTTCGTCCGGCGGCGCGAGCGAGAGGATCGCGGTGCCGATGTTGCCGCCGATCTCGCTTTCCCAGCCGGCCGAGCGCAGGAGATGCGCCACCAGCGCCGTGGTCGTCGATTTGCCGTTGGTGCCGGTAATGGCGACGAACGGTGCTTTCGGCGCACGCGCCCGCCGCTCGCGGCAGAACAACTCGATGTCGCCGAGGACCTCGACGCCGGCCGCGTGCGCCAGCGCCACCGTCCAATGGGGCGTGGGATGCGTGAGCGGCACGCCGGGCGCGAGCACGAGCGCGGAAATTTTCGACCAGTCGAGCTGCCGCAGGTCGCCGCTCGGGATCCCGGCGCTCATCGCCTTGGTCACGGCCTCGTCGCTGTCGTCCCAGCCGATGACGTCGGCGCCACCCGCGAGCAGCGCGCTCGCGCTCGCCAGTCCCGACCCGCCGAGGCCGAAGATGGCGACCTTCTTTCCGGCAAAGGCGGTGACAGGAATCATCACCGCAGCTTGAGCGTGGACAGCCCCACCAGCGCCAGCACGACCGCAACGATCCAAAAGCGAATCACGATCTGCGGCTCGGTCCAGCCGAGCTGCTCGAAGTGATGGTGGATCGGCGCCATGCGAAAGACGCGCTTGCCGGTGAGCTTGAAGGACACCACCTGCACAATCACCGACACCGCCTCGAGCACGAATAGTCCGCCGACGACCGCCAGCACGATCTCGTGCTTGGTGGCGACCGCGATCGTGCCGATCATGCCACCGAGCGCAAGCGAGCCCGTGTCGCCCATGAAGATCGAAGCGGGCGGCGCGTTGAACCAGAGAAAGCCGAGGCCCGCCCCAATCACCGCCCCGCACAGCACGGCGAGCTCGCCAGTGCCCGCGACGTAATGGATGTTAAGGTAGTCGGCGAAGACCGCGTTGCCCGCCAAATACGAGATGAAGCCAAAGCTCAGCGCGACGATGATAACGGGAACGATGGCCAATCCGTCGAGCCCGTCGGTGAGATTGACCGCGTTGCCGGCGCCGACGATGATGAACGCGCCAAACACAATGAAGAACCAGCCGAGCGGAAGCACGAGTTCCTTGAAGAAGGGAAAGGTGAGCGAGGACGCGAACGGCTGGCGGCCGATGGACGCGATGGCGTAGCAGGCCGCGGCCGCGATCATGGCTTCCAGAATGAAGCGGACCTTGCCCGAGAATCCGGCATGGGTCTGCTTGGTCACTTTGAGGTAATCGTCGTAGAAGCCGATCGCGCCGAAGCTAAGCATCACCCCGAGCACGATCCAAACGTAGCGGTTGGCGGGATTGGCCCACAGCAGCGTCGACACGACGGCGCCGAACAGGATCATCAGCCCGCCCATGGTGGGCGTGCCTTTCTTGGTAACGAGATGCGATTGTGGGCCGTCGCTGCGGATCGGCTGGCCCTTGCCCTGCGCGAGCCGCAGCTGATCGATGATCGAGTGGCCGAACAGAAAGACGAACACAAGTGCGGTGAACATCGCGCCGCCGGTGCGGAACGTGATGTAGCGCAGGACGTTCAGAGGTCCGATCGTATCCGAGAAGGCGGAGAGCAAGTAGAGCATCGGTCAGCCGTTGATGGTCGAAGCTTGGACGGCCGCGAGAACCGGCGTTTCGCGGCGATAGCGGCTTTGCAGCGCCTTGACGATGGGCGCCATGCGGGAACCGAGCGATCCCTTGACCATGACGGCATCGCCCGGCTGGACCGCGGCAACCACCTGCGATTCGAGCCCGGCCGAGGTCTCGGCATAGCCGCCCTTGCGCGAGGAGGGAAGCGCCTCCCACAAAGCGTGCATGAGCGGACCGCAGCAGAACACGAGATCGACGCCGTGCGCGAGCACCGCCACGGCGAGTTCCCGGTGCAAATCGGCGCCGCGCGGGCCGAGCTCCAGCATGTCGCCGAGCACCGCGATGCGCCGACCGAGCGGGCCAACTTTGCCCTGCCCGAGCAAGGCGAGGGCTGCGCGCATCGAGGCCGGATTGGCATTGTAACTTTCGTCGATCAGGAGCGCCGTGCCGCCGGGCATGTGGAGCGTGAAGCGGGAGCCGCGTCCGCTCGCCGGCCGCAGCTCTGCAAGCGCGAGCGCCGCGAGCGCAAGATCGGCGCCCACCAGCACGGCCGTTGCCAGGACGGCGAGCGAATTGATGACCAGATGCCGCCCTGGCGCGCCGAGTTTATAGGTGGTGTCGGTCCCGAGAATTCGCGCCTGGACCGTGGACATGTCCGACTGGAGCGAGCACTTTATCAGCCTTGCGTCGGCGCGCGCGTGCTCGCCGAACGAGACGATCCGCTCGACACCGGCGTTGCGTGCGCTGCGCTCGAGCCGCTCGAATTGTGGGTTTTCGCGGTTGATCACCGCCGCGCCGCCACGCTCGACCCCGAGGAAGATTTCCGCCTTGGCATCGGCGATCGCCTCGAGTGAACCGAAAAATTCGAGGTGCACCGGTTCAATTGCGGTGATGATCGCAACCTGCGGGCGCACGAGGCGAGTGAGCGGCTCGATCTCCCCGGCATGGTTCATGCCTATCTCGAAGACCGCGTACCGCGCACTTTCGGGACAGCGCGCGAGCGAGAGCGGCACGCCCCAATGATTGTTGTAGGAAGCGACGGAAGCATGGGTCTCAGCGCTCCTCCCAAGCGCGAGACGCAGCGCCTCCTTCGTGCCGGTCTTGCCGACGGAGCCGGTGATCGCAACGACCTTCGCCCGTGCACGCGCGCGTGCCGCGCGCGCCAAGTCACGCAGGCCCTCGAGCACGTCAGCGACGATGAGCAGCGGCGCGTTCCGGGGAAAGTCGTCGCGCCTGTCGGCTGCAATGACCGCAAGGCCCGCACGCGCCTCGAGCGCGGCTTGAACGAAGTCGTGGCCGTCGCGGTTGTCGCCCTTGATGGCGAAGAACGCTTCCCCGGGCGCCATCGTGCGTGTGTCGATCGAGATGCCCGGCACCGCGGGCGGCAACGGACCCACAGGCGCAGCGCGCATCGCGGCAAGCATCGCCTCGACGGACCAGAGCGGCCGATCGGTCATGCCACCCTCCCGGCAAGCGCGGCGGCGACTGCCTCGTGGTCGCTGAACGGCAACACCTGTTTGCCGATGATTTGGCCGGTTTCATGACCCTTGCCGGCAATCAGCAGCACGTCGCCCCGACGCAGATCCTCGATCGAGCGGCTGATTGCCTCGCGGCGATCGCCGATTTCGAGCGCGCCAGGAGCCGCCTCGAGGATCGCGGCACGGATCGCCGCGGGATTCTCGCTGCGAGGATTGTCATCGGTCACCACGACCCGGTCGGCCAGCTTGGCGGCAATCGCTCCCATCATCGGTCGCTTGCCCTGATCGCGATCGCCGCCGCAACCGAACACCACGATCAGGCGGCGGCGCGCGTAGGGCCGCAGCGCTTGGAGCGCCTTGGCCAGCGCATCGGGCTTGTGCGCGTAGTCGACGAAAATCGGCGCGCCGTTGCGTTCCCCAACAAGTTCGAGCCGTCCTTTGGCGCCTTTGAGATGGCCGAGCGCCGCGAAGGCCGCGGAAGGCTCGGTGCCGGTGGCGATCACGAGCCCGGCTGCGACCAGCGCATTATCCACTTGGAACTCACCCGGGAGCGGTAAACGGACGCGGTACTCGCGACCGGCGTGCTCGAGCGCAAGCGCTTGTGCAAATCCCTCGATCCTGTTCTCGACCAGGCGAATGCCTTTGCCGCGCGTGCCGACCGTAACGAGCCGGAGGTCGCGGCGTCTCGCCGCCGTCGCCACCATCTCGGCCTCCTCGTGATCGGCGGCGATCACGGCCGCGCCACCCGGCTCGATCAGATCCGTGAACAGGCGCAGCTTGGCGGCAAGATAAGCCTCCAGCGTCGGGTGATAGTCGAGATGATCCCGGCTGAGATTGGTGAATCCGCCAGCCGCAACGCGCACGCCGTCGAGGCGGCGTTGATCGAGACCATGCGAGGAGGCTTCGATAGCGAGGTGCGTCACGCCTTCGCCGGCGAGTTGATCGAGCGAGCGGTGCAACGCCACCGGGTCCGGTGTCGTGAGCGAGCCATAGACTTCGCCCTTGGGTGAGACGAGCCCGACGGTGCCGATGCTCGCGGCCGCATGGCCGAGCGCCGTCCAGATCTGGCGCACAAATGCCGCAACCGACGTCTTTCCACTGGTGCCGGTGACCGCCGCGATCACTCGCGGCTGGCGCGAGAAAAATTTCGCTGCGGCGAGCGCCAAAGCTCGGCGCGCGTCATCGACCTTGATGAATGCAACGCCTGCCGGGAGCGGCGTCGGCGGCGTGCGCTGCGCCATAATTGCTGCGGCACCAGCAGCCAGCGCCTGCGGGACGAAATTGAGCCCGTCCGTCTTCGCCCCCGCGACGGCCACGAAAAGATCGCCAGGCCTCACCGCGCGGCTGTCGACGCTAACGCCGGCGATCTCGAGCGCGGCGAAGCGCGCGTCGCTGAGGGCATCCGCAGTGAGGAGCTCGGTAAGCTTCATGGCGTGGCGGATCGTCTACCCTCGCTGCCGCGCATCGTCCAGGTATAGCGACGATAGTTCCGGCGCAGTTTACGAATAACGGACCAACAACATGTGCGACGCGTTGCGAGAAGCGATGCGACTATGCTTACGATTGCGATTTCAAGAACTCCAATACGATTTGATTGAATTTTTCGGCCTGCTCCAAGAATGGATAATGGCCGGCCTTATCGATCAACACCTTGCGCGAATTCTGAATAGCTGCGTTTAATTTGTCGGCATTGGCGACCGGGGAGAGCCGATCGTTCGTTCCCCACACCAAGAGAGTTGGGACCTTGACCCCGCGCACCTCCTCCTCGGTGAGCGCGCCGAGAGCTCTGGCATTCGCCGTCTGCATGCTTTCGATCGTATAGGCCGATCGCAGGCGCAAAATAAGATTCTGCTCTACCAATTCGTCCGTCACGAAACTGTGGTCGTAGTAGAGCTTTCGCAAATACTCGCGACTTTCCTCCAGAGTTCCGGCGTTCGCAATTTGCCGGTCGTACCAACTCGGAGAAGCCGGCGGGGGATCAGAGGCCGCGCGATAGCTGCCGCCATTGACCAACACGAGCCGTTCAACCATTTCCGGGTTATGCACCGCCAGGTAAAGAGCGACACCTGCACCCATGGATTGCCCAATAATGGTAGCCCTCGGCACACCGATCGCTTGCATGAAGCGTGCAAGAAAACCCGCGAATACCCCGCTATGGTAAGTCGTCAGCGGCTTATCGGATTGGCCGAATCCGATCTGATCGAGCGAGATGATTCGAAAGTTCGAAGCAAGGCCCTCGATGGTCGGCATCCAGCGGGCACCCTCCCCTCCCGTTCCATGCAGCAGAATGACCGGATCACCGCGGCCAGCTTCGAGGTAATGAATCCTGTAACCGAATACGCTCGCATCCTTCGCTGTCGGCTCCAGCCGCTCTTGCGCGGTGCGGCCGGCGCCGAAAAGCAACGTAGAGGCCATCACGAGTAGGGGAGATTGTGTCATTGATCTTTCTTCCTAATGCGGCAAGTCATCAAAGATTACGCCGAACACGCCGGCTTGTCGCTTGAGATCGCACGGCGAACGCGCGACCAGTTCTTTCCCAAAGCCCTGCTGAATCCCGACGAAATCAAGGGTCTGGATATCATGATGCCCCAAGCGATCAACCTGAAGTTCATCGCCGCTCCGCTGTCCGCCAATCAATTCAAGGAACTGATTCAGATTCCGCCGCGGCGGCAACTAGTCGCCCAAGGCATGATCGTTACCGGCCGCCCGTGCTCGCCAAGATCAACTTATCGGAAGGCGGCAAGTCGAAGCGCGGCTCGAGGCCGAGCAGGGGCGCAATGCGGCCGATGACGGCGCCGCCAACGGGTACTGCGTTCCATCCCGAGGTGGTGAAGCCATGCGTGTCGGGGGTCGCCTGGGGCTCATCGAGCATGATGAGGAGAAGGTAGCGCGGCTGGTCGGCCGGCAACACCGCGGTGAACGAGGTGAGCACCTTGGTCTTGGAATAGCGGCCGCCGACCACTTTGTCCGAAGTTCCGGTCTTGCCGCCGACGTAGTAACCCTTCACGTCCGCTTTGGTGGCGGTGCCCTTCTCGACGTTCAGACGCATGAGATAGCGCATCTTCTCGCTGGTTTCGGGCTTGACCACCTGGGTCGTATGCGCAAGAGCGTCGGCTTCGCTGCGCTTGAGGAAGGTCGGCGGAATGTGGCGTCCTCCGTTCATCAACGCTCCGATCGCCGCCACCGCCTGCAGCGGCGCTACCGAGAGCCCGTGACCGAACGCGATGGTCACGGTATTGAGCTCGGCCCAGCGCTTGGGTACGAGCGGCTCGGCGCTTTCGGGCAACTCGGTGCGCAGCCGCTCGAGTTGGCCCATCTTCCTCAAGAACCATTTGTGATGCTCGATCCCGAGGCTCAGCGCCATTCGCGCGGTGCCGATGTTGGACGAATAGGTGAAGATCTCCGGAACCGTGAGCACACGGTTCTGAGCGTGGAAATCGTGGATGGTGAATTTCCCATACTGCAGCGGACGGCTGGCATCGAACGAAGATTTGAGCGTGATCTTACCGGAGTCGAGCGCCATCGCGACGGTGAGCGCCTTGAAAGTCGAGCCCATCTCGAACACACCGGTGGTGAGGCGGTTGATGCGAGTCGGATCGAGGGCCTCGCGTGGATTGTTCGGGTCGTAGTCGGGCACCGAGACCATCGCGACGACTTCACCGGTGCGCACATCAGTCAGGAGGCCCGCAGCCGCTATGGCCTTGAACTTGGCGCGGGCGGCGATCAGCTCGTCGCGCAGCGCGTGCTGCACGCGCAGGTCGACGGCAAGCTCGACCGGCTTTTGCAAGCGGTCGGTGGCGAGCCCGGCGAGATGCAAATCGGCAAGCCCGCGCGCGTCGAGCCATCTCTCGATGCCGGCGGTGCCTTGATTGTCGATGTTGACGTGGCCGATGAGATGCGAGACCTCGGCGCCGTTTGGATAGACGCGCTTGTTCTCGGGCAGGAAGCCGATCCCGGGAATACCAAGCCGGTGAATTTGCTCGCGTTGCTGCGAGGTGATCTCGCGCTTGAGCCAGACGAAACGGCGCTTGGATCCAAGCCGCCCACGCAGCTCGGCGGCGTCGATCTCCGGTATCACCGCGGTGAGCAGCTCGGATGCCTCGTCCACGTCGATAATCCGGTGCGGCTCGGCGAACAGCGATGGCGTGCGCACGTCGGTCGCCAGAATCTCGCCGTTGCGGTCGAGAATGTCGGGCCGCGCGGTCGC
>JBJMTU010000011.1:0-12456 GCA_045811545.1 Xanthobacteraceae bacterium
CGGCGCACCCGCGCAGGCAATCACCTTTCGGCGCGGATCCTCCGGCCGCACGATAAAGCCAAGCCGTTGCGCCATCTCTGCGAGACGCGCAGCGCCATGTCGGGGAATGCCCAAGAGGAGGAGCGCACGGCCTGGCGCGGTACGCAGACCCATGGCGCCCGCGGTAGCTGCAGCATGCGCAAGCTCCTCGAACGCGCTCGCGTCCGCGTGTGCGAAGGCAAGACCAAGGCCGACTGCCACGCTGCCGTCGCGAAGCGCGTGCGTGCCGATGGGCTCGGCGGCCGGCCGGCGCGGCGGCCGCACATGGTCAATGAGAATGTCCACAATCGCCTGGCGAAATACCTCCGCCCCATTCGCCGCGATAATATCCCGCGCGCGCGCCGCAGGCCCGGCCGCTGCGACCACGCGCACGATGGCCATCGCGGTCTCGACCGCATGCTCGGTCGCTACAGCGCCGAGAGGCGTGGCACTCTCTGCATCGCCCGCGACAGCGACAAGGCATGCGCCACCGGCCTCTGTCTGCATCCGCACGTCGGCGGCAACGGCGTCGAGGTGAAGCACACCGCCGCCATCGAGCGCGATACAAACCTTCGGGCCGATGTCGGACGAGAACGCGGCTGCGGCAAGCGCGCGACGCAATTGGGCGGCGATAGCGCTCACATCGAGCGCCGCATCGGGATCGAGGCCCGCGAGCGGATTGATCAAGACGGGCGGACCTTCGCAGAATGGCACCTCGATGCTCCCGACCGCAGTCGCGAACTGCTGCGCGGAATTTTCCGTCAGTCCCCGAATCTGAAGGCTCCCGCGCGAGGTGATCTCGATGACGCCGTTGCCGCAGCTGCGCGCGGCCGCGCACAATGCCGCGAATGCCTGGCAAGACATCGTCGCGCCGGTCGGCGTCATCCGCACGAGCAGGCCGTCCCCCGTGGCCATCGGTTGCGAGAATCCGGGGCAAGCGCCGCGTCGCAAACGAGCGTTCACGGCGCCGCCTCGTTCATGAGCGTTTGCAGGCTAGCGTCGACATCGTTGCGCCGGGGATGCCAAAGCCCTCGTCGGCGCGCCGCGTCGAAGCGCGCCGCGATGGCGGCCGCCGCCGCCGGATTCTCGCGAAGAAGGAAGTTCCGAACGACATCGTCCGCAACATAGGCATCGTGCAAGAGGTCGAACAAATGGCTCGCGACCGCGCCGGTCGTCTCCGCAAAGTCGACGAGCCGGTCGACGGTCTCCGCGAGTTCGGCTGCTCCACGTGGACCGTGCCGCAGCTGGCCCGCGATGGACTTTGGATTGGTCGCACGCGATCGTACGATGCGCGCGAGCGCGGCGGATAGCGAACGCGCGCGCGGACGGGCCGGATCGGTCGTATCGAGAATGATGAGATCCGGGGCGCGGCCGAGCGCGGATGCTGCCGCGGCGAAGCCGCCGACGAAGGCGACGTCCTCCGCGCCTTCCAGCAGGTCGCGCGCGGGATCTTCGGCCGAGTGCACGAGCACGTCGGCGGCCGCGATGCGCGCTTCGAAGCCGCCGGGAGCCGCCACGGCATCGCCTTCCGCGCCGCCATAGGCGTGCGAGCCGGCCGCGAGGTAGGTCTCTCCGAGCTTGCGGCGGTCGATGTCGCGCCCCAGCAAATCCTCGACACCGGCCCCGTAGACTGCGGGCGCCGTGCCGAAAATGCGTGCAATCGGCGCACCTGCCGATCGCGCAGCGGCCAGCGGGTTCTCGTCGGCTCCCTCCTCGCGTGCGGCGACCGCGCGCACGGCCGCATCGATGAGAGCGATCTGGGCGGGGAAGAGGTCCCGGAACAGACCCGAGATTCGCCAAGTCACATCGACGCGGGACCTCCCCATGCTCGCCGTAGGCAGAACCTCGACACCGGTGACGCGGCCGGTCGCTGGCTCCCACGTCGGACGGCAACCCATCAAGGCGAGGCCCTGCGCGATCTCCTCGCCGCCGGTGCGCAAGGTGGCGCTCCCCCAAAGATCAATGACCGAGGCGCGCGGCATTTCGCCATGCGTTTGCGCGTAGGCGCGGATCACCTCGTCGGCGGCAAGGCGGCCGAGATCGGTCGCCGTCGGCGTCGGCAGCATGCGCGGATCGGCGATGAACATGTTGCGTCCGGTCGGTAGGACGTCGCGGCGCCCGCGCGCTGGCGAGCCGGCCGGACCGGGCGCGATGCGGCGACCGTCCAGCGCGGCGAGGATCGCAACGCGTTCCGCACTCGCGCTCGAGCACCAAGCAGGATCGCCGGCGTTCGCGGGCACGCGTCCATAGACATGAAGTCCATCCTTGACGCTGAGATCCTTGAGATCACAGAGCCAAGCGTCGATGCGCCGCAATGCGTCGTCCGGATTATCGTTAGCCTCTACGCGCGCTTCGACCGCAAGCCCGGTGCGCTCGGCTTGTTCCAGGATCAGTCGCGCGAGTCGCTCCCGCCGGCGCCGATCAAGGCCGTCTGCCTGCGCGTATTCATCGAGCAGCCGCTCGAGTTCGCGGGCATCCCCCACAAGACCTGCTTCGATGAGCGGCGGCGGCAAGTGACCGATGGTCACCGCGCCGATCCGGCGCTTTGCCTGCGCCGCTTCTCCCGGGTTGCTGACGAGGAAGGGATAGATCACGGGCATGCAGCCGACCATCAATTCCGGAAAGCACGAGGCGGTCAGCGCGACGGCCTTGCCGGGCAGCCACTCGAGGGTGCCGTGCGCGCCCATGTGGACGAGCGCATCTGCTTTCGCGACCTGCCGCAGCCAAAGTGCAAACGCGAGCAACGCATGACGTGGCGGCAACGTGGCGTCGTGGTAGTCGGCGCGGCGATCGGTCGAGCGTCCTCGGTCGGGAGGGAAAGCGACGATAACGTTACCGAACGTTCGCGCGCGAAAGCGAAATGCGCCGTCATGCACGTCGGCGTCGTTTTCCGGGTCACCCCATGCCGCCTGCATGCGCTCGACGGCCTCACCAGGAAACGTCGCAATGAGATGCCGATAGCGATCGAGCGGGAGGACCGCCTCGCTCGCAGGCTCAAGCAGCGCATCGAGCAACGCGCGCGAGGTGGTTGGCGCCCCGGCGACAGCGTAATCCGCCGCTTCCATGTCCGACAGCAGGGCAAGCACGCTCGCGGGAACGTCGAGGCCGACGGCATAGCCGCCTCGGCCCAGCACGCCCGGATAATCCGGTAACAACACTGCGATGCGCCGCTCGGCCCGCGGTTTCGCCTGAAGCTTCACCAGCGCCGCGACCCGGTCGGCCAGAGTCGCGACCCGGTCTGCCTCCGGCACGCTTCCGAATGCGCTGAAACACAGTTCGGCTTGTGTCGGCAGCGGTCCCTTGAATGCAATCACCCCCTGCAGCACTCGTCCATCGAGTTCCGGCAGGACAACGTGCATCGCCAGATCGGCAGGCCCGAGGCCACGCGGGCTTTGCGCCCAAGCCGAGCGCCTGGTGGTGGCAATCACCGCCTGCAGCACAGGCACGTCGGTTCCATCGAAGGGTGTGGGCTCGTCCGCTGCTGCAGCGGCCGCGAAAGCGGTCGTGGTGACGATGACGGCGGGCTCAAGTCGCGCAAGCGCCGCGCGGATGAATTGCGCCGCTGCGCGATCCTTGAGGGTGGGCACCACCAATGGAGCAGGCGCGAGGCCACGCTCCGACAGTGCGCGATACAGCGCGTCTATCGGTGCCGTATCGGCCGCCAGCAGCATCGCGCGATAGAAGATGATCGGCACGCAAGGCCGGCCCTTCGGGCAAGCCGAGACGAGTCGGTCGAGATCGACAGCGCCTTCGCCTGGGATATATCCCGCGCTACGCGGCACCGGGCGCGGCTCAGGCGTCTCGACCAGCGATCCCGCATGGCGCGCAAGCCGCCGAAGCAGCGCTGCCAAGTTCTCAGGTCCGCCCTCGCGAAAGAAACGCAACAGTATCTCGAGCTCATGAGCCGGCAATGTGGAGGCTTCGACGAGGCGAGGGTCGTCGCGATCCTCCCCGGGCAGAAGCGCGAGTGCGATGCCGCGATCACGCGCAAGCGACGACAGCCGCTCGACCCCGTAACGCCACCAGTCGAGGCCGCCGAGCAGCCGCACCACCACGACCTTGGCGTGCTTCCCCACGGTGTCGAGCCACAGGTCGACCGAAAACGGGTGACGCAGATCCCGCAGGTTTGCTAGCCGCACGCTCGGAAGCAAATCCCGCTGCGCTGTCCAGGCAGCCGCAAGGCCCGACAGATCGCTGTCGGCGAAAGACAAAATCGCAATATCACCGGGAGTCTGGCGCAGATCGACCGCTTCGACCACATCGTCGAGGGAAGCCGAAGTCGTCGCCAGCAGATGCATCTTTCACCCTAGCAGCGCGCGTGTGATGCTGTCGCGATCGAGCCCCTTCATACCGATGACGACAAGCTGACCTTGCCGCCCCTCTGCTGCGGTCCAGGCACGGTCATAGTGATGGCTGATGCGTGGACCGACCGCCTGCACCAGCAGGCGCATCGGTTTCCCGGCCACGGCGGCGAATCCCTTTACGCGCAGAACACTTGCATCCGCCGCCGCAGCCGCAATGCGCGCCGCGAGGGTTCCCGGATCGGAAATCTCCGGCAGCGACACGCTGAAGCTTTCAAAATCGTCGTGATCGTGTTCCAGCTCCGCGTCGTGGCGCGTGCGTCGATTTTCGATGTCGTTTTCGGTTCCGACGTCCAAGCCGAGCAGCGCCGCCGGATCAACCTTGCCCTCGGCCACCGATACGATCTTCACCGCACGCGGCAGGGCCTTGCCGATTGCGGCGATCGCCTTCTCGGCCCCGGCGCCATCCAGCAGGTCGCGTTTGTTGAGCACCACGAGATCGGCACAGGCGATCTGATCCTCGAAGACTTCCTCGATCGGATCGTCGTGATTTAGCGCGGTGTCGGCCTCGCGCTGGCGTGCGAGCGCGTCGAGATCGGCAGCGAGCCGGCCTTGCGCCAGCGCCGCGCCATCGACCACGGCGACGACCCCATCGACGGTGACGCGACTGTTGATCGCCGGCCAGTGAAAGGCTTGCACCAGCGGCTTCGGCAGCGCCAGGCCCGACGTCTCGATCACGATATGCTCGACCGGCGGTGTTCGCGCCAGGATCGTATCCAACGCCGGGACAAAGTCGTCGGCGACCGTGCAGCAGAGGCAGCCGTTGGCCAATTCGACGATGTTCTCTTGCGGACAGGTCTCGTCGCCGCAGCCTTTGAGAATTTCGCCGTCGATGCCGACATTGCCGAACTCGTTCACGATCACGGCCAGCCGTCGCCCGTTTGCGTGTGCCAAGACGTGCCGGATCAGTGTCGTTTTGCCGGCTCCGAGAAAACCGGTCACGATCGTACAGGGCACGCGTGCGGTCGATTTGGTCATTCGGGTTCCTCGAAATTGATGGGGGGCACGCGGGCGATGAGCCCGCGCTTGAGCGATTGCGGCCGTCCGCGCCAGGGCATGATGCCGTCAGCCGCGCTCGCCAGCAGGCGCGCACCGTCGACGAGCGCTGATGCGCAAGCCGCGTCGAGGCCGCCGAAGACATATGTCCAGGAGCCATTGCAGCGCACGGCCGCGCTCAAACCGCGCGTGCAATTCGCCAAGCACCGCACTGGCTTGATCACGACGCCGCTGCCTTCGGCGGCTTTCGCTGTCGCCGCCGCGAGGATCGCACCGGGCCGCGGTTCCGTATCGGCTCCGCCAGGATGTTGGCAGGTGATGCATACGTACACGGTTGCAGCACCAGCGAACGCTTGCGCATCGGCCTCGCTCGATTTTTCGATAGAGCTCACGCGTGCCGCTCCGCAGGGCCGCAATCCGGGTGCTTGATGCGAAGCGACCGGCCCCGAGGCACCCCGCCCGGGCCACGACCGAATCGCCGGTAGGTCTCCTGGCTAGCGGCTCGCCGCCCGTGACCGCCTTCCCGGGGTTCTCCCAGTGGCAATTTGGTACGGGCTCACCGCCTACAGTTGCGGGGGCAGCTGCGGCTTTGGAACATTCGTTCCGCACCGCATTCCCTGTTCGCTCTCGGATGAGAGACCGTCGATCGCGGGCACTTAACGGCCGCCATCTGCGTTTTGTCAATGCCGAGGCGCCCTCGCGCTTGCGGTCGATTCCTTGGCAGCTATAGTCGTGCGGTCGTCGACTCCCACCGGTGGGACGAAAAAGGGAACGTGGTGAGGGCGTTGCCCAAAGCCGCGGCTGCCCCCGCAACTGTAAGCGGCGAGCTTCACTCGATCAGCCACTGGAGCACACTCCTGCTCCGGGAAGGTGGAGGGAAAGCAGGGACCCGCGAGCCAGGAGACCTGTCGACGATGCAAACCTTAACCACGCCTTCGGGTGGAAGGCGTATGGGGGACGCCATGAGCTTACGTTTCATTTGCCGCACGGCACTCGTCGCGGTGCTCTCTGTCTTCGCGACATCGGCATTTGCCCATCATGTAATGGGCGGCAAGACTCCCGCGACATTCATTGAAGGTCTGTTGTCCGGCATCGGCCATCCGGTGATTGGTCCGGACCATCTGGCTTTTTTGTTGGCGATCGGGATCGCCGTTGGCATCGGCGGCCTCAATCTGGCATTACCGGCGCTGTTCGTGATTGCCTCGGCGATCGGTGTCATGCTTCACGTCAACGGCATCAACTTCCCCGGGGCCGAGATCATCGTTGCCTGTTCGGTTTTGTTAGCAGGGTTTCTGATCGCGCGCGGACGCGCTCTATCGGTGGGATCGTGGGCGGCGCTTTTCGCTGTTGCGGGGCTCTTCCACGGCTACGCATTCGGCGAGTCGATTTTCGGCGCGGAGTCTTCTCCGCTTCACGCGTATCTTTTGGGCCTCATCGTCGTTCAGAGCGCACTCACCGTCGGAACCGCGCTGTTCGTGCGCTGGCGAGGCGGCGGTGTGTCCGAACTTGCACCACGGCTCATCGGAGCGGCAATCGGCGGGGTCGGTCTGACAGCCCTGATCGGGCAACTCGTTTCCGGCGCGTAGAAGTTGGCGACGCCCGCTGCATCCTGCAGCGCCGGGCTCACGCTCGTTCTGGGCGGCGCTCGCTCGGGCAAAAGCCGCTACGCCGAGGGCTTGATTACGGCCCTGCCGCCGCCTTGGATCTATGTGGCGACCGCGGAACCAGGCGACGCCGAGATGGCAAAGCGCATTGCCGCCCATCGCACGCGACGGGGAGCGGATTGGAGCACGCTCGAAGTCCCGCGCGATCTCGTGGGGACCCTCTCTGCCCACTGGGAGACACCCTTGCTTGTCGACTGTTTGACGCTATGGCTCTCAAACGTGTTGCTTGCAGGAGCGGATATCGATGTTGAAATCGAGCGGCTTGAATGTGCGTTGACACGACCTGCAGCGCCGCTTGTGATGGTCGCCAACGAGGTCGGCTTTGGCATCGTGCCCGATAATCCTCTCGGCCGTCGTTTCCGCGATGCTCAGGGCTTGCTCAATCAGCGGATTGCCGCGCGCGCGGATCGCGTCGTCCTCGTCGTCGCCGGATTGCCGATCACCATAAAGGGACAGCCATGACGAGACCGGTCGATGACGACGAGGTCGAGCGGCATCGCGCCAAAATGGCAAAGCGTAAGGCCGTCCAGGATGCCGAGGTCGCCGGCAAGACGATCGAAAAGGGCCTGCTCATCGTCCACACCGGGACGGGCAAGGGCAAATCCACGGCTGCCTTTGGGCTCGCGTTGCGGATGCTCGGCCGTGGCCACCGCGTCGGCGTCGTGCAATTCATCAAAGGCGCATGGCATTCAGCAGAGCGTGATGCGCTGGTCCGCTTTGCCGACCAAGTCTGCTGGCACACCATGGGCGAAGGCTTCACTTGGGAAACGCAGGACCTCAAGCGCGACATTGCCGCCGCGGAGCGGGCCTGGGAAAAGGCGCTCGAACTCATGGGCGACCCGACATTCGGCCTGGTGATCCTCGACGAACTCAATATCGCGTTGCGCTATGCTTACCTCGATGTACATGCCGTCGTCAGCGCATTGAACGCCCGCAGAGCGGGACTTCATGTCCTCGTCACGGGGCGCAACGCCAAGCCTGAGCTCATCGCCGCGGCCGATCTCGTCACCGAGATGACCTTGGTGAAGCACCACTTCGCCGCCGGGGTGAAAGCCCAGCCTGGCATCGAGTTCTGAGCGTGCCCGCGCGCGCGATCATGTTCCAGGGTACCGGCTCTGACGTCGGCAAATCGCTGATTGTCGCCGGCCTGGCGCGGGCTTTGGCAAACCGCGGGCTCAAGGTGCGGCCATTCAAGCCGCAAAACATGTCCAACAATGCGGCTGTGACGGCGGACGGTGGCGAGATTGGCCGGGCGCAGGCGCTGCAGGCGCGAGCCGCCCGCACGGCGCCGAGCGTGCACATGAATCCCGTGCTGCTCAAGCCGCAGAGCGAGGTCGGTGCGCAGGTCGTTGTCCGAGGCTGCGTTCACGGGACGGCAAAGGCCGCCGCCTATCAGCGCATGAAGCCGGATCTGGCGCCGTTCGTCCTCGATAGCTACGCGCGGCTCAAAGCGGAGGCCGACATCGTGCTGGTCGAAGGCGCCGGCAGCGCGTCGGAAGTGAACCTGCGCGGCCACGACATCGCCAATATGGGATTTGCGCGCGCGGCCGATGTGCCAGTCGTGCTGATCGGTGACATCGATCGCGGTGGCGTCATCGCCAGCCTCGTCGGCACGAAGACGGTGATCGACGCGGACGATGCGGCGCAAATCCGCGGCTTTCTGGTCAACAAGTTTCGCGGCGACCCGATGCTATTCGCGGACGGCATGGCGACGATCGCGCAGGCCACCGGATGGGAGCCGCTGGGCCTTGTGCCCTTCTTTCCTGATGCTCGGCTGCTTCCGGCGGAAGACGCTCTGGCGCTCGACGGTGCGCCCGCCGCGAAGTCAAAGACACGGGTCAGGATCGCGGTCCCAATTCTCCCGCATGTGTCCAACTTCGACGATCTCGACCCATTGGACGCCGAACCAACGGTCGAGCTGGTTCGGATTCGGCCCGGGAACGCCCTTCCCGGCGATGCCGATCTCGTCATCCTGCTCGGCGCGAAGGCGACGATTGCCGACTTGGCGGCGCTCCACGACGCAGGCTTTGATATCGACATTGCCGCGCACGTACGCCGCGGCGGCAGCGTTTTAGGACTCTGCGGCGGATATCAGATGCTCGGACGCACGATACGGGACCCGCTCGGGGTCGAGGGGCCTGTTGCTGTTGCCGATGGCCTCGGTCTGCTCGATGTCGAGACGATTTTGACCGCGGACAAGCGCCTGGAGCCGGTGCACGGCGAGACCAGCGACGGCGCGCCGGTCTTGGGATACGAAATGCATATGGGCGTGACCGAAGGTCCGGATCGCGCGCGGCCATTTGCGCGGCTCTCCGACGGATCACCCGAGGGCGCGGTGTCGGCTGACGGGCGCATCGTCGGAACCTACATCCACGGCCTGTTTACGGACGATCGACAACGCTCTGCGTGGCTCCGTCGCTTTGCAGCAGGTCCGGCAGCGATCTCCTATGATAGTTTGGTTGATGAAACGCTCGATCGGCTCGCGGCGCATCTAGCCGCCCATATCGACATCGCTCGCTTGCTCAGCCTGTCGCGATGAGAGCGGCAGCCAGCAAGGCAACGAGCGCGATCAGGATTGCGTCGGCACGGCGGTAAAGTCCGAGCGCAGCTCGGATGTCGGTTGCTTTTGCCACGCGGCGACCATTTCCCATGAAAGCATCATCGACAAGAATGCCGTCATAGGTGCGCGGGCCTGCCAGCGCGAGATCAAGCGCGCCCGCCATTGCCGCTTCAGGATAGCCGGCGTTCGGCGAGCGGTGATGACGAGCGTCACGGCAGACGGCGGCCCAGGCCGCTGGTGCCGAAGTTCCCTTTGTTGCGGCGGCCGCCGCGATGATAAGGAGAGCCGTGAGCCGCGATGCCGGCAGGTTGAGCAGATCGTCGAGGCGGGCGGCGGACCAGCCGAATGCCTGGTAGCGCGGAGTCTGGTGCCCGATCATGCTGTCGGCCGTGTTGATCGCCTTGTAAATTGCCGCGCCAGAGAGTCCCCCGATGATCATCCAGACGACCGGCGCGACCACCCCATCGGAAAAATTCTCTGCCAGGCTTTCGATTGCCGCTCGAGCGACACCCGCTTCATCGAGGGTCTCGGTGTCACGTCCGACGATGCGCGACACCGCGTCCCGCGCGCCGCGCAAATCGTCGTTCTCGAGCGCATCGGCGACATGCGCGACGTGCTGGTGCAAGCTGCGCTGGGCGATCAACGTGCTGGCGAGGATGGCGGCGCCGACCAGTCCAAATGGCAGGAGCAGAAGTCCGCGCTCGATGATCAGTGCGGACACGCCGACAATGGCGATAAGGAGAACAACCGTAAGCGCTCCAAGGATTCGCCGCAAAGCGGGACGAACATCCTCGCGGTTGCATCGGCGCTCCAGCGCCGCGATCAAGTGCCCCATCCAGCTGATTGGGTGGCCGATTGATCGCAGCAACCAATCCGGATAACCGGCGGTGCCCTCGATCAAGACGGCGAGAAAGGTGAGCGCGACGGCCATGATTTCAGATCCGGATGCGGCCATCGAGCATGGCGGCGATATTGCCGCGGCACGGCGGCTGTTTCCCGACGCGCCGCAACCTTTCATCGACCTGTCAACAGGAATCAATCCCGAGCCTTATCCCTTGCCGCAGCTCGACGCGAAGGTATTCGCGCAGCTGCCCGATTCTGCGGCCCAACTTCGGCTTTCCACGATCGCGGCGCAAACCTATGGTGCTCCGTCGGCCGCGCACGTGGCGTGCGCGCCAGGGACCCAGATCTTGTTGCCGCTGGTGGCGGCGCTCGTCCCTGCGGGTCGCGCAGCCATTCTCGGGCCGACATATTCCGAGCACGCACGGGCCGCCGCGCAAGCTGGGCATGCCATCTTGGATGCACGGCACATGAACGAGCTACACGGCGCCAACCTGGCGATTGTCGTCAATCCGAACAACCCGGACGGGCGGATCATCGCCAAAGAGGAACTGCTTGCACTGGGCGATGCGTTGGACGCCCGAGGTGGCCTCCTCCTCATTGATGAAGCTTTCATGGATGTCGGACCGCCAGGAGCAAGCTTGGCGGGCAACATAGACCGGGGAAACGTTGTGGTGCTGCGGTCCTTTGGCAAGTTCTTCGGGCTGGCAGGATTAAGGCTGGGTTTCGTCCTCGCGGCGCCGAAACTTGCAGCAAGGCTCAATCGGGCGCTCGGACCGTGGGCGGTGTCTGGCCCGGCCATTGCCATCGCGGAACGGGCACTTGCAGACGTTGTTTGGATTGAAGCCACTCGCGCCCGACTGCAGCGCGCTGCGGAGAAGCTCGATCAGGTACTGATCGAGGCCGGTGTCGAGGTTATCGGCGGCACGTCCTTGTTCCGCCTAGTCCGCACGCGCCGCACAAACAAGATATTTCGGCATCTTGGGACCACCGGAATCATCGTGCGGGCATTCCACGAACAGCCGACATGGCTGCGATTTGGGATACCGCACGAGTCCAGTTGGGACCGTCTACGCTTGGCGCTCGCGTCGCGCTCCCCAGCCGCCCCGGAATGCCGTACCCGGTGAACGCGAATTGAATGGCGAGTTGGTGGCGGGTGCTCACATTCGCGTTCCCTGCCACCAGTAGGCAGTTAGCCAAGAAAACGATAACATCGATTCGGATGATTCGTCGCTTTTGCGGCCGGGCAACGGATGAGGGATGAGCACGATCATCACAGTCGCCACCATGAAGGGCGGCAGCGGCAAAAGTACACTTGCAAGCTGCCTTGCGGTCCATTGGCACCTTGGTGGGCACCGACCAACAATCATCGATGCCGATCCCCAGCGCTCGATCGCGCGGCTTGCCGCGCGTGAACGGGCGCTTGGCGGTGTTCCCGTGGTTGAGGATGCGACCGAACACGCCTGCGAACTGGCACGCCGGCACGCTGGCCTGGTGATTATCGACACGCCAGGCTTTCGCTCGGAAACGACAACCAAATGCCTTGGCGCGAGTGACTTTGTACTCGTCCCAGTTAAAGCCTCCCCATTCGATGTCGACCGCATGCTCGACACCCTCAACATGCTCATTAACAGTGCAACCGACCGGCGGCCAATTTTCCGCTGTCTGCTGACCCAAACCACGCGCGACTCTGTTGTTGCCAAGCATATTCGTTCCGAGCTCGTCGCGGCTGGCTTCCCACTGCTCGAAAGCGAGATGACGAACCGCGTGATCTATGCGGAAGCTGCACTCTGGGGCGCCACCCCGAGCCTCATCGAGAAGACTGGGCCGGCTGCCCGCGACATCGCGGCGATCGCTGCCGAGGTCGACAATATTCTCGCCATCAAACAGGCGGCGGCTTAAGCGTGAGCAGGAAAAAGCTTCCCAGCGCACTCAGGCACACAATGGACGGCCTGCGCGAGGCGGCGGCCGGCAACGGCAATGCATCGCCACGAACGCCGGTGGGCATGATGGCCTC
>JBJMTU010000012.1:0-4971 GCA_045811545.1 Xanthobacteraceae bacterium
ACTGCTTGCGACCGGACGCTTTCTCTCCATCGTGCCCGCATCCGTTTTCCGATTTCCCGCCAGTCATCCAGGGCTCAAGCGGCTGCCGATCGAATTACCGACCACGCGTCGATCGATCGCCATCATCACCTTGAAGAATCGCACGCTCAATCCCGTGGCGCAGATCTTTATCGACTGCGCCCGCAAGCTCGTTAAACCGCTGACCAAAGGGCTATGACTTGAGCGCGTTGCGAGAGCCTCTTTTCCATGGCGGCACGCCTGCTGAAGGAGCTAAACATTAAGGTCGAGTAGAACTGGGATCGGCACCGTCGAGACCATCTGTCGCTACCCCGTCAACAGCATGGCGGGCGAGGACGTGGGCTGATGGGCGACTGCGCTTTGCTTTCGTCCGCACGCCGAGGCCCAAGGGCTTCCCGGTCGCCGAGATAGCAGCCCGAAAGGCGATGACCACGCGCGATCGGCCTTTACAGCGCCGGAGCAGAAGATCAGACTCCTGAGAGCAATAGGCACATCCGCCCCATCGAGGTCCGCGATCCTCGACTTCGCCGCTCGACGATGACGCATGATCAGGATCAAATCACTGAAGAGCATCCCCGCGACCTGGAGATTGCGGAAAAAATCCTGAAGCCGAGACGTGATCGAGCGGAGCACGCATACGATCGGGCGCTGACAACCCTGTGGGTGGGGAACGCCGGCGCTGCTCTCGCGACCCTCGCCTACATTACCGCAAATCGGCATGACGGCACATTCACCCGATCATTGCTGGTGCCTCTCGTCCTCTTCGTTCTAGGGCTCGCGGTGACGGGCATTAGCTCCCTGATCGAGTTCGAATCCGAACGGCGCGCGATTTTGCGTATGCAAAGAGCGAACCCGATCCTGGATGTCCGGTCGGATAGCGATCATTGGCCTGCGGAGAAATCTCCTTTGCACTGGAGAACGGCAATGGCGTTGCTGTCCGGCAGCTGCTTTATCGTCGGATTTGTCTTCGGCTTCGTAATGCTGGCCCGCAACTAGCCTCAATACCTGCGGTACCCCTGAGTCTAGTTGAGAGCTGCACATTCGGAGGCTCGGTTATAATGTGGACTAGGCGTTGGTTTGGAAGTTCAAACCGATGATGTGGCTTGAATCGGCATTCGCTGCGGCAGCTGTCCTCATCGCCGACCAGATCAGCAAAGCGCTCGTCATGTCGCGGACCACAACGTCGGTGCGGGAGCGTCCGCTCGTCTCCATCCAGCACGTAATGAACCGACGTGGGATAATCGCGTCATTTGGAGGAAGGACAACGCTTTTAGCAATATGGGCGGTATCTATCACGGCTGCCGCGCTAGTGCTTCACTGTGGAATACTCCCCGCCGGCACGCTCGGCCCGATCGGTATCGGTGCCGCTATCGGCGGGGCAACGGGAAATCTTTTTGACCAGTTGCGACGGGGAGCGATCGTCGATTTTATCGCGATTGGGTGGTGGCCGGTGTTCAACGTTGCTGATGCGGCAATCGTTTCGGGGGCCGGTCTGGCCCTTCTATCAATACGCTGAGCTGGCCATGCGCAAAATCCTTTTCAGCTGGAGTGGCTTCAATATCTATAGCTACCCGGCGATGCTGTACTTCGGCATGGTCGCCGGAGTCTTCGCCGGCGCGCACGCTGCGCATCTCTCCGGTATGAATCCGAACAAGTTTGCGGCGACTAGTGTGCTTCTGATCGTCCCGGCCCTGGTGGGGTCTCGTCTTTTTTTCGTCTTCACCCACTGGGACCTCTACCGTGGCCATCTATCCTGGATCTGGCGACGCTCGGAAGGCGGGATGGCGATGTACGGCGGTCTCATAGTCACCATACCACTCTCGATTCCTCTTCTTTGGACAATGGATCTGCCATTCGCCGAATTCTGGGACGCCGCAACTTTTAGCCCCATATCGTGATGCTGGGGAAGCCATGAGACGGCAATCGGGGCATCATGATCAACAACGAGCCTGCGGTTGCTAAGGATATTCTCGTGAGTGACCATCACGCCCTTAGGTTGGCTCGTCGAACCGGACGTGTACTGAAGGAAGAAAATATCGCCATGACTTCGGCGCGCCAGTGGTGCATCCCCTCGTAGGTCGTCGATAACGATAAAGTCCAGAGCGGCCATCATATTCGGCCGCGGCAACTCAGCTCTGGACCCCAAGTTCTGCTTGAGCAAATCGCGACACTCAATGGTGGTGAGTAGCGCCACGGCGCGACAGTCGCGCGCTACATGCGTGATCCGAAAAATGGTTGCTTCGATGCCACGTGACATGGGTGGGGCGACCGGCACCGCAATTAGGTCCGCGCGCGCACAAGCAAACAAGGCACAGACGAGATCCAGGCCGGGAGGAAAGACAAGCAGTACCCGCTCGCCACTAGAGAGGCCTGGCCGCCGCGCGAGATGGCCCGCGATCAGGTCTACGCGCGTCAGAAAAGAAGCGTAGCTGTGCTGAGCTAGTTCGATGCCATTCTTATCCAGATACGAGAATAGTAGCTTCTCCGGATGCGCTTCAATGCGGCGTTCGAGTTCTGTCAGGACGGACGCCACCATTCCCTCCTGTTCAAGTCGTTTTGACTATCAGAGTTTAAGCAATTGCCATCTGCGGACACGGCAGGCGGTAGACCCTTCTTCTGACGCTATTCGCACCTAGAGACGATTTTGGGAAGTGTCCGCTCAGCGGTCGCCATCGTGCAAGCGGACATTGCCGACCGAACCAGCCGTAAAAACGATACTTTGGGTGCACGGCCTGGCGCCGTTTGTCCGTTTCGCGACCTGCGCTATTGTTTCTCGCCCGACCCGGAGAAGCTTGCGGAAGGCGCCAGCGCGTAAGGCGTTCTTGGTGACTCTGCGGAAGCGGAATGTCCAGCTCGAGTGCAGCCGAAAGGCCGTCTCGAGCGTTTCACTCGCGCTGTCCCATAGGGATGCGTTCCCGATGTATCTCACGGCCGAAGAAGAAGCGCTGCGGGCGGGCGAGTGCGGCGAGGCGGCGCAGTGGGCGATCGAGCATCAGATCAAGGTCGGAGACTATCTCGGCGCGCGCGACTTCGTGCCGGTGACCCAGGCGCACATCATGGCCGACACCGAGTCGCTCGGCGAAGCCGGAGTCGAATGGCTCGAGCGGCTCGCGCGGCTGCCGGCGCCCGCGCGGCGCGTGCGGATTCCGACCATCACCGATCCGCGCGGCACCGACTTTGCGGCCGCGCATCGGCTCAAACAGCAGCCCTGGATGCTCGAGCTCGAGCGCCGCGCCATCGCCGCGCTCGAGGCACTCGGCGTGTTGATGACCAACACCTGCATCAACTATCAGACCATCATGGCGCCGATCGTCGGCGAGCACGTCGCCTACGGCGACACCGGCGTCGTGATCTACTGCAACAGCGTGTGCGGCGCGCGCTCGAACTTCGAGGGCGGCCCCTCGGCGCTGAGCGCCGGCCTCACCGGGCGCACGCCGCGTTACGGCTACCACCTCGAGGAGCGGCGGCGGGCGACGCTCGTCGTCGAGGTCGGCTTCACCCCGCGCGAGCTCAACGACTGGGGCGCGCTCGGCGCCATCGTCGGCCGGCTCGCCGGCGATTATTGGCAGGTTCCCGCCGTCATCGGGATCGAACGCGTGCCCGCGTCCGACGAGATGAAGCATTTCGGCGCGGCGCTGGCGAGCTACGGCTCGGTCGCGCTGTTCCACATGGCCGGCATTACGCCGGAGGCACGCCGGCTCGATGACGTGCTCGCTCCCGGATCGAGCGTGCCCATCTATGAGATCGGCGAGGCCGACATTCGCGCATTCCAGGAGAGCTACGCGCAGGCGATCGAGACCGTCCACGTGGTCGTGTTCTCGGCGCCGCAGTTGAGTCTCATCGAGATGGCGCAGGTTGCCGGCATGCTGGAGGAACGGCGCGCAACAATTCCGCTTCTCGTCGTCACCAGTCCGCAGGTGAAAGCGGACGCGGATCGCATGGGGCTCACCGCGCGCATCGAGGCGGCGGGCGGCACCGTGCTCGCCGGCATGTGCTTCTACCAGAGCTACGCGCGGGAAATGGCGGAGGCGAACGGCTGGCAGCGCCTTGCGACGAATTCGGCGAAGCTCGTCAACATCATCGGCGGCTACGGCTATCGCCCGGCGCTGATGTCCATGCAGGCGTGCATCGACGCCGCCTGCAACGGCGGGAGGATATGACAGCAATAATGTGTAGAGCGCGTTCGTGGAGTGGAATCAATGCAGCGGCGAGCTGGTCCTACCCCCCCTTGTGGGGAGGGTCGCCCGCCTGAGCGCAGCGAAGGCGGGCGGGGTGGGGGTGGCGCGGTGGTGCACTTGCTTCGCCTCACAACAACGACCCCCACCCCCAACCCCTCCCCGCAAGGGGGAGGGGAGCCGACCGAGTATGCGGCAATGACGTGCCCGAAACAAAAACGAACACGCTCGAGCTCGAAGATATGAACGGCGAGATCTTCTTCGCGGCGGCGGGGATGGGTGCAAAAGCGCGCGGGCAGGCGCTCGTCGCCAAGGACGGCTTCTCCGCGCGCTACGACCTCGATCGCGTGCGCGGCATCTTTTCGCGTCCCGACCACAAGCTCGCCGGCGAAAGCTATGTCGGCCGCGTGCTCGTGCTCGACGCCGCCAAGGGCGGCGTCGCCACCGCCTGGATGCTGCGCGAGATGACGGCGCGCGGCATCATGCCGGCGGCGCTGGTGCTCAACGCCGTCAATCCGATCATGGTGCAAGGCGCGGCGCTCGCCGACTTCACCATGATTTCGGGCTTCGATGTCGACATCACGCAGGCGATCCCCAACGGGGCATTGGTCGAAGTCGACCCGACCGGCGAGCGACCATTCATCCGTGTGGCTCGATTGCGCGCGTAGGGCGCAACAGCGTCTCGCCTGGACTCTCCTAATGACCCTCAGCGGTCACGCCGGCGGCCTTGATCACGGGAGTGATGCGGGCAACCTCGCTCTCGACCAGCTTTTGCAGG
>JBJMTU010000013.1:0-14930 GCA_045811545.1 Xanthobacteraceae bacterium
GCGGCTCTACGACGACTTCATCGCCCATGCGCGCGGCAAGACGCTTTACGCGCAGGATCTCTATGGCGGCGCCGATCCGAAGTACCGGATCAAAACGCGCGTCTTCACCGAGCTTGCCTGGCACTCACTTTTCATTCGCCAATTGCTGATACGCCCCGAGCGCTCCGAGCTTGCCGATTTCGTCCCCGATCTCACTGTTGTTGATCTGCCTTCGTTCAAGGCCGATCCCAAGCGCCACGGGGTGCGCACCGAGACGATCATCGCCATCGACTTCAGCAAGAAGATCGTTCTGATCGGCAACTCGTCCTATGCCGGCGAGATGAAGAAGTCGGTGTTCACCACGCTCAACTTCTACCTGCCGGCGCAAGGCGTGATGCCGATGCACTGCTCGGCCAATGTCGGCCAGGACGGCGACGTGGCGCTGTTCTTCGGCCTTTCCGGCACCGGCAAGACCACGCTGTCCGCCGATCCCAACCGCATTCTCATCGGCGACGACGAGCATGGCTGGGGCCCCGACGGCGTGTTCAATTTCGAAGGCGGTTGCTACGCCAAATGCATCAAGCTGTCCGAGGAGGCGGAGCCCGAAATCTACGCCGCGACCAACCGCTTCGGCGCGGTACTCGAAAACGTAGTGTTCGATCCGCAGACGCGGATCCCGGATTTTGACGACGAAAGCAAGACCGAGAACACGCGCTCGGCCTATCCGCTCGAATTCATGCCGGGCGCCTCGCGCACCGGACGCGCCGGACACCCGAAGAACATCATCTTTCTGACCGCGGACGCCTTCGGCGTGATGCCGCCCATCGCCAAGCTCACGCCGGCGCAGGCGATGTACCATTTCCTCTCCGGCTACACCGCCAAGGTCGCCGGCACCGAGAAGGGACTGGTTGGGGTCGCGCCTGAATTCTCGACCTGCTTCGCCGCGCCGTTCCTGCCGCGCCCGCCGGCGGAATACGGTAACCTGCTGCGCGAGTACATTTCCCGGCACAAGGTCGATTGCTGGCTGGTCAATTCCGGCTGGACCGGCGGCATTTACGGCGTCGGCCGGCGCATGCCGATCAAGGCGACACGCGCGCTCGTCACCGGCGCCCTCGACGGCTCGCTCAAGGGCGTGAGCTTCCGCACGGATCCCTATTTCGGCTTTTCCGTCCCGACTTCGGTGGCGGGGGTCGAGCCACACCTTCTTTATCCGATGAAGACCTGGAAGGACAAAGCGGCGTTCGACGAAACCGCCCGCAAGCTGGTGCGCATGTTCCAGGAGAACTTCGTCAAATACGAACAGCACGTCGATCCCGACGTGCGTTCTGCCGCTCCCGAGGCGCGCATCGCGGCGGAGTAAATCAACGGCCGTTTGTCGCGATTCGTCATGCCCGGGCTTGACCCGGGCATCCATCGAAAAGAAAGCGCTTCATTCTAGTCGATGGATTGCCGGGTCAAGCCCGGCAATGACGACGGCGGATGGTCAGATTGGCTTCGTCGGCTCAGCCCTGCGCGGGGCTAAGCCGATTGAAACGCTCCTTCTGCTCGTCGCCGAGCGAGCCGTAAAACTTCTCGAGCGCGGGCTGCACGGTTTGCACCGCGCGCAGCATGGCATCGAGCCGCTGCTCCATCGCTTGCAACCGGCCGACCGGGGTGAGCGCGCGATAGGTGGGGCAGTCCGCGCTCAACAGATTGGCCGCCTCGGACGTGGCGTCTTGGAGTTGCTTGAGCGCGCTGCGCTGCGCTCCGTCGGGTCGCACCGCGCGTTCGATGCGCTCCAGGGGCACGCTTGCGACTCCCGATGCGCGCGCGTTGCAGGCTTGCGTCAAGTCCCGTTGCGCTTGCTGTTGATCGGGGTTATCGGGGCTGAGCGCATTGAAACGTGCCTTCTGCTCGTCGTTGAGCGACTGGTAGAACTTTTCCACCACCGGCCGCACGGTGCGCACCGCTGCCAGCATGGCATCGAGCCGCTGGCGCATGGCCTCGATGCGGCCTGTCGGCGTGCTCGGCAGCGCCGTCGGACACGCTGCCTGGAGGATGTCGAGTGCCTTCGCGGTGGCGTCTTTGAGCTCGTCGAGGATGGCGCGCTGGGTGTCGTCTGGACCAACCGTTTGCGCAATCCGCTCGATGGGCCAATCCGTCAGCCCGGCGGTCTGCCCGCTGCAGAGGTCGGCCTCGACGCTTCGGCTGCCGGCTGAGGCTCGCGCGTACGCAGTCCGATCGGAGCCGCGGCGAGCGTAGCCGCCACCATCATAGCCGCCGCGAGGTCCGACCGAGGCATAGGTGCCGCCATAGCCGAGCCCGTAGGCGCCGAACATGCCCTCGTAGAAGTCGTCGTAGGCGTAGGGCCAGAACGTATCGTAGGCATAGGGATAGAAGGTGTAATCGACGAAGTCATGGTAGGCATAAGGCCAGAACAGCGGGCCCACCCAGCCGATGACGATCGGGCGCGCAAAATGCCGCCGCCATTGCGGGTTGAACAAGCGGCCTTGGAAGGTCGAACTCGCGAGTGTGCGCACGCTTGGGTCGCGGGCCGTGGCTAAATTGGCGAAAGCCTGGTTGCGCAGCACGCCGCCGGAAAAGGCGCGCGGGTCGCTGGCCGCTCGGGCGCGCGGAGCAGAGGCGGGAATGGCGCGGCTCACCTGATTCTGCGGAATCACATCTTGCTGATTCCGCTGACCGATGCCTTGTTGCGGAGCGATGTTTTGTGCAGGCGGCGGAGCCATGCGGCTCGTCCGATTCTGCTGACTCGCGCCTTGTTGTTGATTCTGCTGAGTCACGCCTTGTTGCGGAACCACGTTTTGTTGTGGAGCGGCGTTGCGGCCGCCGCGCCCCGACGTTGCCGCGCCAGAAGCACCGCCCGGCCCGCCTTGCTGCGTCACGTTTTCGCGCGGGGTCGGTTGCGCAGCCCTCGCTCCATCGCGGCCGCCCCGTCCGGTGGTCTGCGGCTGCTGCTGCCCGTGCCGCGCCGTAGCCGAAGCTCCTGGGACGCCGGACGGACGGGCAGACTGCTGCGGCGCTGCGCGTGGCGGAGCCGCGCGCGCGGCAGCTTGCGTCGGCGCATGCCGCGGTGCTGCGATCTGCGGCGCGGGGCGTGGTGCCGATGCCTGCGGAGCCGCACGGGGGGCGGGCGCGGCGTGCGGGGCCGGAGCCGGGCGCGCCGCGGGCGCCGCGTGCGGCGCGGAAGCTGCAGGGCCACCGCGTCCGGGCGGCGCCCCTCCTCCTCCTCCGTGCTTCTGTGCCGCCGCGGCTGTCGCCATTGCGGCGGAAATGATGAAACATGCCGCGATCCGCGTCGTGTTCCACTGGAACATGGCACCACCTCCTGCGTTGCCCGCGCTACTCAACGTGCGAGCCGGCGTGCGGGTTTCGCAGTGCGCGGCGCAAACCTGCGACACATTCGATGACTGTTTGTTCAGAATCGCCGCGCTTACAGGCGACTGACAGGAGATCAAGATGCGGCTGCGCCCACGTCGTGCACGCGCGGACTCATGCTGAGGAGCAACGCAGCTGCGCGTGGATGCGGCAACATCGATCGCGCTGCGATGCATCTCGAAGCATCAACCCGGCCTTGGAGACGATCGCTTTCGCGGTCTCCTCAGGACCAGGGCATCACCGCATCATCAGCGTGCCGGCGCCGTGATCGGTGAGCAGCTCGAGCAGCACCGCGTGCGGGACTTTGCCATCGAGGATCACGACACCCTCGACGCCCGCTTCGAGCGCATAGATGCAAGTCTCCACCTTGGGAATCATCCCGCCCGAGATTGTGCCGTCGGCGATCAACTCGCGTGCATCGTCCGGGGAGAGCTGCTTGATCATCTTGTTGGATTTGTCCAACACGCCGGGCACGTCGGTGAGCAAGAGGAGCCGCTTGGCCTTGAGCGCACCGGCAATCGCGCCGGCAAACGTGTCGGCATTGACGTTATAGGTACCGCCTTGTGTCGAGGCCGCGAGCGGGGCCAGCACCGGAATGAGCTCGCGGCCGAGGATTTGCGTGAGCACGGTCGTGTCGATCTTTTCGGGCTCGCCGACGAAACCGAGGTCGACCATTTTCTCGATGTTGGAGCCAGGGTCGATCACGGTGCGGTTCACCTTGCGCGCGAGCACCATGTTGCCGTCCTTGCCGGTCAGCCCGACCGCTTTGCCGCCGGCCTCGTTGATGAAGCCGACGATCTGGCTGTTGATCGAGCCCGCGAGCACCATTTCGACGATCTCGATCGTCGCTGCGTCGGTGATGCGCAACCCGCCGGCGAATTCCGACTTGATGCCGAGCCGCTTGAGCATCTCGCCGATCTGCGGCCCGCCGCCATGCACGACCACCGGATTGATTGCGGTCTGCTCCAGCAACACGATGTCGCGGGCGAAGTTTCGCGCCATCTCCTCCTCGCCCATGGCATGGCCGCCGTACTTCACGACGACGGTCTCCTCGTCGTAGCGCTGCATGTGCGGGAGCGCTTCCGACAGGACACGGGCGATATCGTGGGGCGAAACGGTCATCGCAGGATTTTCCGGCGGCGGGGCGTCGCTGCGCCTTTTAGCGAGCCGCCGGCCCGGGCGAAAGAGGGCCGAGCGGTGTTGTCCATGACGCGCAACCTAAGCGGCGCCGCGCTCCTTGAGGAGTTGCGCCATGGCGGCACGCAACTCGGGAATGCCGGCGCCGGTGCGGGCCGAGGTCACCAGCACCTCCGGGTGCGCTGCCGGGTGCTTGGCGAGCGCTTCCTTGGTCGCCTCGACAAGTGCTGCGAGGTCGGCCTGCGTGGTCGCGTCGGCTTTGGTCAGCACGACTTGGTAGTTGACCGCGGCCTTGTCCAAGGTCTCGAGCACCTCGGCGTCCGTCGGCTTGAGGCCGTGGCGCGCGTCGATGAGAAGATAGACCCGGGCGAGATTGGCGCGGCCAAGGAGAAACGCGTGGATGAGTGTGGTCCAGGCCTTGATCTTCGTCTTCGACGCAGCCGCGTAGCCGTAGCCGGGCATGTCGACGAGGCCGAGTTTCGACGCGCCACGAAAGAAGATCAGCTCTTGCGTGCGTCCCGGCGTATGCGAGATGCGCGCCAGCGCGCGGCGACCGGTCAGCGCGTTGATGAGACTGGATTTGCCGACATTGGAACGCCCGGCAACGGCGACTTCGATGCCGCGCATCGGCGGCAGCGCCTCGACCGATCCCGCAGCGGCGGCGAAGTGCCAGTCGCCCGCGAACAATTTGCGGCCGGCTTCCATTTCCGCGGAAGTAAATTCGCGGCGGCCCGCAACGGCCCTCAAGCCACTCTCCTGATTTGCGCCGCTACTTTGGCTAAACGCGAACAGGGAGCGCGTCCTTCACCCCTGCGGCTTCTTCTTAGCAAACATCGCCTTGAGATTGTCCCACAGCTCGATCTTGGCGCCGTGCTTGTGCATGATCACGCTCTGCTGGGCGACCGAAAGCGTGTTGTTCCAGGCCCAGTAGATCACCAGCCCGGCCGGGAAGCTCGCAAGCATGAACGTGAAGATGATCGGCATGTAGTTGAAGATCATCGCCTGCGTCGGGTCGGGCGGCGGCGGATTGAGCTTCATCTGGAACCACATGGTCACGCCCATGATGAGCGGCCAAATGCCGAGCATGAGGAAGGGACCGAGCATCGGGACATGCGAGGGATCCCAGGGAATGAGCCCGAACAGATTGAAGATCGTGGTCGGATCAGGCGCGGAGAGGTCCTTGATCCAGCCGAAGAACGGCGCGTGCCGCATCTCGATGGTGACGAACAACACCTTATAAAGTGCGAAGAACACCGGGATCTGAATGATGATCGGCAGACAGCCGGCGATCGGATTGATCTGCTCCTTCTTATAGAGCTCCATCATCGCCTGCTGCTGCTTCACCTTGTCGTCGGCGAAGCGCTCGCGAATCGCCATCATCTCCGGCTGCACCGCCTTCATTTTCGCCATCGACGCGTAGGATTTGTTGGCGAGCGGGAAGAAAAAGATCTTGATGATGACCGTGATGATCAGGATGGCGACGCCGAAATTTCCGACCTGGCGATAGATCCAGTCCATCGCCAGGAACAGCGGCTTGGTGATGAAGTAGAACCAGCCCCAATCGATGAGACGGTCGAACTTGTTGAGCCCGAGCCGATCGTTGTAGTGGTCAACGATCGAAACTTCTTTGGCGCCGGCAAAGAGCCGCCCGTCGACGGCGGCGGTGCCGCCGGGCGCGATGGTCTGCGCCGGGCCGAGATAGTCGCTTTGATAGGTCTTGATGTTGTTGCCGATCGTGCCGGCCGAGAATTTTGCCTCGACATGGGTCTTGGTGTCGGGAATGAGCGTTGCGGCCCAATACTTGTCGGTGATGCCGAGCCACACATCGGCGGCGCTGTAGGAGATTACCTTCTGCTTTTCGATGTTCGCGTAGGCTTCCTCCTGCAAACCCTTGTCGCCGAACACCCCGATCAGTCCCTCGTGCAGAATGTAGTAGCCAAGCGCCTCCGGCGTTCCATGGCGGGAGATCAGCCCATAAGGATAGAGCGTGACCGGCGCGGCGCCCTTGTTGATGACCTCGTCCTTGAGGGTGAAGAGATAGTTGTCGTCGACCTCGATGGTGCGGCGGAATTGGAGTCCCTCGCCGTTGTCGTAGGTCAGCGTCACCGGGTGGCCGACCGCGAGCGTGCCCGAGCCTTCCTGCCGCCACATCGTATCCGAGCCCGGCAGCTTCACCGATGCCCCGCTCGGCGCAGACCAGCCGAATTCGGCATAGAACGGATGCGGACTCCCCGAGGGAGCGAGCAGCACGATGGGCGGCGAGTTCGGGTTCACGGTCTCGCGATATTTGACCAGCGAGAGATCGTCGATGCGGCCGCCTTTGAGCGAGATCGTGCCGGAGAGGCTCGGCGTCTCGATGCGCACGCGCGGCGATGCTGCAAGCACCGCCTGCCGGCTCATCGTCTGGGCGGGGACGGCGCCGGGCTGAGTTGGTGTTTGCGGCGCCGTTCCCGGTGCCGACGGGGTCGTGCCGGGCTGCTGGGGCACTGCGGGCGGCTGCTGCGAACGCTCCTGCGCCTGCTGCTGCTGTTGGATCTGCCTCTGCTTGTCCATCTGCGGCACGCCGAAATAGACCTGCCACGCGATCAGAACGAGCGCAGACAGCACGATGGCGAGGATTGTGTTCTTTTGGTCGCTCATTTGGAAACTCGCCGCAGCGCGCGCTCGAAATCTTGCGTTATTTGCTCGAACGGCAACGACAGGGCGGCGCGCCGTCCGATCAGCACATAATCATGGCCGCAGGAAAGACTAGTTGTGGCCGATAGCCTCACGATTTCCTTGAGCCGGCGCCGTACCCGATTGCGCTCGACCGCGGTTCCAATCTTTCTCGATACGGTAAAGCCAACGCGGACGGGACCGTCGTCAGCCCGTTTGCGTGCCTGCAACACGAATGCGGTGGTCGGCACCTTGACTCCGGTCGCGGCGGCCACGAAATCGGCGCGATGCCTGAGCCGCTGCATGGGAAGACGGCGCCCGCGGCGGGCGTTCAGGCGCTGAGCCGCTTGCGTCCACGCGCGCGGCGCGCGGCAACGACCCTGCGCCCACCTTTGGTGGCCATGCGGGCGCGAAAGCCGTGACGGCGCTTGCGCACCAGATTGCTCGGTTGAAAGGTCCGCTTCACGGCTTGTTCTCTGCTGGCGCTTAATGTGGCTCGCCCGCTGGCGTTGGGAACTGGCTCTGGGCTTGTTTGGCCCGCAACGAGCGGGAGGATCGCCGAGCCCAAAACTCGCGGGCTTATACGGGAGGGCGGCGGTGGTCGTCAATGCGAGCGCCGCGGCAGCGGCAAAGGCGCGTGAGCGCGCGTGTCACAAAGCGGTGAAAGTGCCTTTTCGCGGCTCGAGGTCGGCTAGGATCGTGCCGTTCTTGCAGATGCCCGCCCGCCGCCACCAAATGCCCGCACGCCCGCATCATGTCCGTGGATCGACCCATGACTGACGATAACGATTCGACATCCGCGGGCGCCGCGAGCTCGAAATTCCCGATGCGGCGCCTCATTCCGTTGATCGTAGTTGTCCTGGCGTCGGCCCTCGTGTTCGCGATGGGTTGGCATCGCCAGCTCTCGTTCGAGACGCTCGTGCGTCATCACGAGGCGCTCAAGGAGTTCATCGCGGTGCACGAAGTCGCGGCAGTCGCGGCCTACGTCGCGCTCTATATCGGCGCCGTCGCGCTGTCGATTCCGGTCGGCTTCTATCTCACGGTGACTGGCGGAATTCTGTTCGGTGCCGTTCTCGGCGGAGCGGCGGCAGTGGTCAGCGCGACGGTCGGCGCGATTTGCATCTTCCTGATCGCGAAGAGCGCGGTGGGTGACTATCTCGTGCGCCGGGCGGGTCCATTGGCGCAAAGGTTGGCGCAAGGCTTTCGCGAAGACGCTTTCAGTTATCTGCTGTTTCTGCGGCTGGTACCGATCTTTCCGTTCTGGATCATCAACCTCGTTCCGGCGCTGGTCGGGGTTAGGCTTGCCACTTTCGCCGCGGCAACCGCGCTCGGCGTCATCCCTGCGACGTTCGTGTTCGCCTTCCTAGGCGCCGGCCTCGACAGCGTAATCGCCGCGCAGCAGGCCGCCTACCAATCCTGCCTCGCGGCCGGCCGCTCCGACTGCCGGCTCGAGTTCCACATCGACGCGGCGCTCACGCCGGAGCTTCTCGGCGCGCTGGCGGCGCTCGGCGTGCTCGCGCTCGTTCCTGTCGCGGTGAAACGGCTGCGCGCGCGCTCGCCGGGGCCCGCAGGCCAGCGCACCGACAATGCGTGATGTCTAGAACGGGTGAGTGTGAATGGGAATCGGCACGAGCGGCGAACTCGGTCTGTACCCTCCCCCCTTGTGGGGTGGGTCGACGCGCGGCGTGGACTCCCACGGCGCGGCATCGCCAAACTGGCGTACGCAGCGCGTCGGGGTGGGGGTCGTTGTTGCGAGGCGAGGCTATCGTCTTATTGATGGACCCCCACCCCCAACCCCTCCCCACAAGGGGGAGGGGAGGCGACCGAGTGCGACGCCTGATCATGCGCTTTGCACGACTAAGACACTCTAATCGAAATTTGGACACGGCATGGCGGAACGTCTCACCCCCGACATCTGCGTAATCGGCGCCGGCTCCGGCGGCCTTTCGGTTGCCGCCGCGGCGGCCGCCTTCGGCGTGTCCGTGGTGTTGATCGAGAAGGGCAAGATGGGCGGCGAGTGTCTCAATACCGGCTGTGTTCCCTCGAAATCGCTGATCGCCGCAGGCAAGCGCGCGCACCTGATCGCGAACGCGGCGGCCTTCGGCGTGTCGGCACAAGCGGCGGACATCGACTTCGCCAAGGTCCACCGGCACGTGCACGAGGTTATCGCCGCGATCGCGCCGAACGATTCCAAGGAGCGCTTCAACGGCCTCGGCGTGCGGGTGATCGAAGGCGCCGCGCGCTTTGCGGACCGCAAAACCGTGGTCGTCGGCGGAATCGAGATCGCAGCGCGGCGCTTCGTCGTCGCGACGGGCTCCTCGCCCTTGCTTCCACCGATCCCCGGTCTCGATCGAGTGCCCTATCTCACCAATGAGACCGTGTTCGATCTCACCACCCGGCCGGAGCATCTCATCGTCATCGGCGCGGGTCCGATCGGGCTTGAGCTTGCGCAGGCGTTTCGCCGCCTCGGTTCAGCGGTCACCGTGCTGGAGGCGGGTGAGCCGCTCGCGCGCGAAGATGGCGAATGCGCCGCGATCGTGCTCGACGCGCTCGCGCGCGAGGACGTGGTCATTCGCAGCAACGTCGCGGTCGCGCGCGTGGAAGGCGCGGGCTCGAAGGTCAAGGTCGGCTTTGGCGACGGCGGGCAGGTGATCGAGGGCAGCCATCTCTTGATCGCGACCGGCCGCAAAGCGAACACCGACGGGCTCGCCCTCGAGCGCGCCGGCATTGCCTGCGACCGCAGTGGCATCAGGGTGGGCAAGAACCTCAAGACCACCAACCGGCGCGTCTATGCCGTTGGTGACGTCGCCGGCCGCGGCCAGTTCACCCATCTCGCGAACTATCACGCCGGCCTCGTCATCCGGAACGCGCTATTTCGCCTGCCTGTGAGGGTGAACGCGGATCTGGTGCCGCGGGTGACCTTCACCGATCCCGAGTTCGCCCATGTCGGCCTGACCGAAACCGAAGCGCGGGCGCGCCGCATGGCGATCGGGGTGCTGCGCTGGCCCTATCACGAGAACGACCGCGCCCAAGCCGAGCGCGAGACGGTCGGGCACATCAAGATCGTGACGGACGGGCGGGGCAAGATCGTCGGCGCCACCATCGTGGGGGCGGCCGGCGGCGAGTTGATGACCGCCTGGACCCTGGCGATCAGCCGGGGGCTCAATATCCGCGCAGTGGCGGGTATGATAGTGCCGTATCCGACCCTGGCGGAGATTGGAAAACGCGCCGCGGTTACATATTTCCTACCCAGTCTGACCAACGTTTGGGTGCGGCGCATCATCGGTTGGCTGCGCCGCTTCGGCTGAGCCGGGGACTCCATGGACATGAGCGCTCGATCCGCTGCGGCGGACGCAACGAGCCGCCCGCGCCCGCGCATGGGGCTGTCGGGCAAGCTTCTCGTGCTCACGCTCTTGTTCGTGATGGTCGCGGAAGTGCTCATCTACGTGCCCTCGGTCGCCAATTTCCGCCTCAACTGGTTCAACGACCGCTTGTCCGCCGCATATACCGCCGCGCTGGTGTTCGAGACTGCGCCGAGCGGCGAGGTGCCCGAGGCGGTGGCGCGGCAGATCCTTGGAAGCATCGGCGCGCGCGCCGTGGTCCTCAAGATGGGCCAGCACCGGCGCCTGCTGGCGGCCGAGAACATGCCGCCGGCGGTAAGCCACGAGATCGATATGCGCGATATGTCGTGGCACCGCGCCATCGTCGACGCCTTCGACACGCTCGTTTGCACCGACGCCGACGTGATGCGGGTGGTGGGGCCCGCGCCGATGGGCGGCGAGTTCGTCGAGATCGTGCTGGACGAGGCGCCGCTGCGCAAGGCGATGGTGAACTTCTCCATCCGCATCTTGATCCTGTCGCTGATCATTTCCGCGATCACGGCCGCGCTCGTTTATCTGGCGCTACACTGGCTGCTGGTGCGGCCGATGCGGCGCATGACTGCCAACATGGTGGCGTTCCGGGCCGATCCGGAAAATCCCGCGCGCATCATGGCGGCCTCCGAGCGCAGTGACGAAATCGGCACCGCCGAGCGCGAGCTCGCGGCGATGCAGCTCGATCTCGCCAGCTTGCTGCAGCAGAAAAACCATCTCGCCGCGCTCGGGCTCGCGGTCTCCAAGATCAACCACGACCTGCGCAACCTTCTCTCCTCCGCGCAGCTCTTTTCCGAGCGGCTGGCGAAGATTACCGACCCGCACGTGCAGCGCTTTGCGCCCAAGCTCATGGTGGCGCTCGAGCGCGCCATCGCGTTTTGCCAATCGACGCTGTCCTATGGCCGCGTGCAGGAGCCGCCGCCCGACCGCCGCTTGGTCCCGCTCGAGCCGCTGGTCGAGGACGTACGCGAGACGTTGGGGCTCGATGTCGAAGGGCGGGTGCGTTGGGTCGCTGCCGTCGAGCGTGGCCTCACGGTGGACGCCGATCCCGACCAACTGTTCCGCATCCTGCTCAATCTCACGCGCAACGCCATGCAGGCGCTCGAGACGCGCGACGCCAAGGACCCGGGGCGCGATCAGATCCGCGTGACCGGCCGGCGCGAGGGTGCGGTGGCGGTGATCGAGGTCTCCGATACCGGCCCGGGATTGTCGGAGAAAGCCCGCGCGCATCTGTTCGAGGCATTCCAAGGCTCGACCCGCACCGGCAGCGTGGGCCTCGGCCTTGCCATCGTGGCCGAACTGGTGCGCGCGCATGGCGGCGAGATCCGTCTGGTCGAAGGCACCATCGGCGCGACCTTCCGCCTCTCCATCCCCGACCGCGCAGTGGATCTCGACACGCGCCGCGGCGAGCGGGCAAGGGCGTGAGGCAGGCGCGCTGCGGCGGCAGTGACCGGTGGTTGCGCGGTATCGAGCATCGATGCGTCATTGCCGGGCTTGACCCGGCAATCCATCTTCTTCGCAAAAAGCTTGTAGCGAAGAGCGATGGACCACCCGAAATCGGGTTCACCCGATTTCGGACAATTTAAGTACGCAAGTCGGATAAATCCGACTTGCGGTGTGCGGGTGACGCCGGTAGGCCTCGTGTCCAATCCGGCCCGCGAAAGGCCGGCAAACTTGCCAATGGGGGCTGAAGCCTATAGCTAAAGGCGCGTTCCCGGCGGATTTGCTCGTTCGGGAACACTTCCCGCGCGATGCGCAAGACGCGCCCGTAGCTCAGCTGGATAGAGCACCAGACTACGAATCTGGGGGTCAGGAGTTCGAATCTCTTCGGGCGCGCCAACTAACCCATTTTAAACAAAGGAATTTCGGAGGCCGAGCCGCCGAGGTAGTTATTTGATGCCGGGGTCAAAATAAGTTCCTAATAACTGGTCGGCCTATCCTTCCCGGCATCCCTGACGGCCCTTACGCGACTCGGAAGGTGGGGCTGCCATCGGGGAGAACGCGCCCACGGCCCTTGCCCGGCCACTACAGGGCCTCGTGGCGGCGGTCCAAGACTCACGGCGCCTCACTCGATCACCTCGTCGGCGCGGGCAAGCAGGGTGGGAGGGATATCGAGACCGAGCGCCTTTGCGGTCTTGAGGTTGATCACCAGCTCGAACTTTACGGGCGCCTGGACTGGCAACTCGCCCGGCTTCTCGCCGTTGAGGATGCGCTCGACATAGGACGCCGCGCGCCGATAATTATCGGTCACGTCACCTCCGTAGGACAGCAGGCCGCCGACTTCAGTGAAGAAACGGTACGGATAGACGGCCGGCAGGCGGTAGCGAGCCGCCAGCGATGCGATCTCCACGCGATGCGCATTCATGAAGGCATCCGCCATCACGACGAAACCGCCATTCGGCGCGCGACCCTGTGCGGCAATGACGGATTCGAGTTCGGATGGGTTGCGAATGGGCGCTGCGACCGCCTCCACCGCGAAGGACGCGGCGGCGGCTTTGAAGGGATTCAGATAATATTCGAAATGTGGCCCCGTTTCCGGGTTGAACAAGAAGGCCACCCTTATGACGCGCGGCGCAATGTCCTTGAGCAACTCCAACCACTTGCCGGCCATCGTTGGCTCAAAGGAGATGAAACCGGAGACGTTACCGCCCGGCCGCGAAAAACTCGCGACGAAGCCGCTGCCGACCGGATCACCAACGAGCGCGAAAACGATAGGGATGGTACGCGTTTCTTGTAACATAGCCGCAGTGGCAGGCGTGTTTGACGAAAGAACGAGTTCGGGCTGCAGCGCGACGAGTTCCTTCGCGAATCGCTGTATCGACTCCGCGTCGCCTGGCGTCGCCCAGCGCGTCTCGATCCGGATGTTGCGCCCCTGCGTCCACCCGTGCTTCTGGAGTCCCTCCCGAAACGCCGCGACCCAAGCCTGCGCTTCCGGGTCGGTCTCGCGATATCCCATAAGCACGCCGATGCGCCGCATGCGCTCGGCCTGCTGCGCGCGCGCCGCAATCGGCCACGCCGCCGCGCCGCCGAGCAGAGTGATGAACTCGCGGCGCTTCATTCGATCATCTCGTCGGCGGCGACTTGTAGCGTTAATGGGATACTCAAGCCGAGTGTCTTGGCAGTCTTGAGATTGATGACCAATTCGAACTTTGTCGGCTGTAGGACCGGCAAGTCAGCGGGCTTTTCGCCCTGGAGAATGCGGCCGGTATAGACGCCAACTTGGCGATACACATCAGTGATGCTGGGGCCGTAACCCATCAAACCTCCGGCGGCGGTGAACTCACGCAGTTCATATATCGCTGGAATTGCATGGCGTGCCGCCAGCGCCACGAGTTGATTGCGCCTACTGTTGAGGAACGGATTGCCGACGACGGCAAGCGCATTGGCCCGCATCTCGGTGACAGACGCAAAGGCCGTTTCTATTTCGCTATCGGTGCTGACATTCAGGATACGAATCTGCTGCCCGATAGCTCGCGCCGCTGCCTCCACTTCATGCAACTGGATGTCCGCACCCTCGAACGTCGGATCGAGGAACACGGCGATCAAAGCGGCCTTCGGAACAAGTTCGCGCAGCAGCTCGATTCGCTTTGCCTCCAGAACGGTAGTGAATACGCTCACGCCCGTGGCATTCCCGCCCGGTCGGTTGAAACTGGCGACGAGACCGGTCCGGACCGGCTCGCCGCCCGTCGTGAAGACGATCGGAATTGTAGCGGTCGCTGCCTTGGCGGAGCGGTCGGCGCCAACCGTGGCAACGAGCACGGCCACATGACGGTTTACCAAGTCACTTGCCAGCCAGGGCAGCCGGTCGACATCGCCTTGCGCCCAGCGATATTCAATCGCGACGTTCCGGCCCTCGACATAACCCTTCTCGCTCAGACCCAGACGGAACGCCTCCACCAGATGGGCGAAGCTCTCGCGCGACTGGCCGTTGAGGAACCCTATCACCGGCATCGCCGGCTGCTGCGCGCGCGCCGCGAGCGGCCACGCCGCCGCCGCGCCGCCGAGCAGCGTGATGAAATCGCGGCGCCTCATCCGTCCTCCCGCGATCAACTGAGCCGCTGTAGGATAGCACGATAAGGAGGGAATTGCGTCGCCGATGCCATACCGCAGGCGCAGGCCGCCCGCCACCCGCCGGCGAGCGCTCGAACTGCTCGCGGCGTCCTCGGACGGCTGCAGCGAGGCGATCATGGTCGCCCACGGCTTCACGGTTGACGTGCTGGTCAAGCTGATCCGCGCCGGCCTCGCGACCGCGGGGCGAAATAGGCGACGTTGCCGTGAACGACTGCCTGGCTGATGATCGGCTGACCGCGATTCTCGTCTGATATCTTTCTAATTTCGTGGCGTATGATCGACATGATATTCCCTTTCTGTGGATTGAGTGCCTCGGGTGGCGGTCGTGACGTCATCACCAAA
>JBJMTU010000014.1:0-4342 GCA_045811545.1 Xanthobacteraceae bacterium
GACTTGCGCCGGCAGGGGTCTCGGCTCGCTCGCACGAGAAGCCTCCGCTTCGGCGGCATTGAAGCCGCTGGCCGTCTGTACCAGCGAGTCGAACCCGCGTCGGCCTGCCCACGGGCCCTCGTGGCCATACGCGCAGAGCGAGACGCAGACGATCCCAGGCCGGATCCGTGCGACATCTTGCGGACCGAAGCCGAACGCCGCGATGGCGCCTGGTCGGTAGCCTTGCACGAAGATGTCCGCGTCCCGCAGCAGCGAGGCGAGGGTCTCGCGCCCGCTGCTCTGACGCAAATCGATGTACGTCGACAATTTCCCCCGTCCGGTGTCGATGACGAGCGGTTCCATCGCCGGTAGATGCGATGCCGTGACCAGCAACACATCGGCTCCGTGGACGGCGAGCGTGCGACCACACACCGGACCGGCAATGATACGCGTGAGGTCGAGTACCTTGACGCCTTTAAGGGGTCGGTCGCCCGCGGGCAAGGGCTGCGCCGCGGCATCGCCGATTTGATCGATGGCGAAGAGTGGGAGGCGAGCGATCGCCCGGCCTTGGGGATGCGCATCCCACTCGGGGAACGATCGGCATGCGGTCACCACGAGGCCGGCGTCGGCGGCGGCCGCCTCGAATGCCTCGGCGTGCCATCGATCAAGTGCGTGTTGCACCGCCCTTCGGTCGTGACTGCAGCCGAGCAGCGTGAACACGCCATCGCGGTGATGCGGCAAATTGGTATGGAGCCGGACCCAACGACCATCACCGCAGCGATACAGTCCCGCGATCGGGTCATGATACTCGGAGGGAGGCTTTCCATCGACGCGCAAGTACCGTTCGCTGCGGAATTCGATCGCGGCGTTGCGAATGTCGACGCCGACACCCTGGCGGCGACCCGTGCGCAGTCGCCACAGTTCGCCGGCCGCCAGAGCCGCGGCGGCAATGGTCGTCTGTGCTGCGGTGCCGACGGCAAATGACGACGGCAGCACCGGCTCAGCACCGGTGAGAACGATCGCGTCGAGCGCTGATTCGGGATGGCCCGCAGCGCGCCAAATCTCGGCAAGAACGTGTCTTGAAATTGTGGTTGACGAGCCCGCCGTTTGCGGGCCAAGCGGCTTATGCGCAGTCAAAGCGGCCACGGCCGATACCCCGCTAACCAGGAGCAGAACGCCACTGGACGCCCGCGCCAGCCGACCATGTTGCCGTAAGGATCATAGACCGGCAGTCGGTACCAATAGCAGTTGGGCCCTGGCAGCGGTTCCCCATAGGGATAGTACACGTAGCCGGGGGGCGCTTCGGGAGGTCGTTCGCAGCCGATGCAGCGCGCATCCGCCGCCGTCGGGGCGGCGGCGGTTGCCAAGGTCGCGGCCGCAACGAGAGCAGCGAGAGTTTTCGCCATCGGATATCTCCCCGAGCGCCGGCTCGATTTTCCTATAGATCAAGAGCAGTCGTTTTCAAACTGCCCCATGATCAAGCTTTGCAGGTAAAAGGACCATCCGCCAGGAACTTGATGCATCTGCCTCGTCCATCGCAGCAATGGCAAATTAAATTGTGAAGGAATGGCAAGTGTGGGAAGAATGTGAAGCGAGGATTATCGATGGTGGTGCACCTTTCGGGTCTTCAGGTTGAGCACGAGGTCGTATGGTATGTCCTCGGGTTACCGCCGCGCGGGCAAAGACAAAGATAGCAAGTAAGCATGCTCGTCGGAGCGAGCCAGATCAAAAATGAGAACAACAAGCGGGAAGAGAACCAAGGAGGGAGCAGAGATGAGGAGTTTCATCCGCATCGTAGCGCTCGCAGCGGCGCTCGTTGTTTCGGGCTCGGCTTTTGCCCAGCAATATCCCAGCAAGCCGGTGAAGATCATCGTGCCGTTCCCGCCGGCTGGCGTCACCGACATCGTCGGACGCCTGGTGGCACAGAAACTGTCGGACAAGCTCGGCGAACAGTTTTACATCGAGAATATCGCCGGCGCCGGCGGCAATCTCGGCATGGGCCAAGTCGCGCGCTCCCCGGGCGACGGCTACACCATCCTGTTCGCCTCTTCGAGCATCGTGGTGAACCCGACGCTCTATAGCAAGGTTCCCTTCGACATCGACAAGGATTTCGTTCCGGTTACAAAGGCCGGCGCAACGCCCAATTCCTGGCAGATCAATCCAAACTTTCCAGCGTCGACCATGACAGCCTTGATCGACATGATCAGGAAAGAGCCCGGCAAGTACAGTATCGCCTCGCCGGGCACCGGCACCACGCCCTCGCTTTCGATCGAGATGCTGAGACTCGCGCTTGGGCTTAACTTCGTGGTGGTGCCATTCTCCGGCGGCGGTCCGATGGTACAATCGTTGCTCGGCGGCCACACCCCGATCGCATGTAGCGCCATCGGCAACGCCATGGCGCTGATCAAGGACGGAAAAATCCGTGTGCTCGCGATTACTGCCAACAAACGCGTCGAGTTCGCGCCCGAGATTCCAACGCTCGACGAACTCGGCATTAAGAATCAAGAAGCCGAGACCATGACCGGCGTGTTCGTGCCGGCGGGTACGCCGAAGCCGGTCGTCGACCGGCTTCAGAAGGAAATCGCCGCTGTGGTGACCACGCCCGAGGTCAAGGCGCAGCTCCTGGAGCTTGGCGTCGTGCCGGGCGGGGAGAGCTCGGCCGAGTTCGCGGATTACGTGAAGGCCGAAGTGGCAAAATGGAGAAAGGTCATCACCGAGGCGAAAATCGCGCCGATCGGCGGGTGACGGCGGGAGAGGCTGTGACGCGACTCATCAGGTGCCCTCGGCATCACCGGCAGAATTGTCCGACGCACCTATTGTTCTCGGCATAACAGGCTTGAACACATGGGGTCGAGCCGGAACATCGGTTGAGACAGTCGTAGAGGCGGCGCTGGCATCCGGGACAGCTGTTCTGGGCGAGGAGAATTTTTCCGTCTTGCATTTTCGGGCGCGGCGCATCCGCCTCAGCCCACGCGCTGCCCGTGATGAAGGCGAGCGCCAAAAACGTTGCGAACGATTTCATCTTAGACCTCCCATCCGGTGCGCCGCGTGGGCGCCTTAGCCCGTCGAAGACGGGCGTAAACGCCCTGCTGCCCACGCGGCGGGATATGGGGAGGCGATTTTGCCCACCCTACAGCTCTCTCGAAACCGAGCGTAAGTCCGGCAGAGATCAGTTGCGCTGGACCAGACAGGTTCCTCCAGCCGCGCGCAGCCTCGAGCACAGCGTTTCAGCCGCTTCGCGAGTCTCTGCCGCGACGCGGATACGATGCCAGATCGCCGCGCTTCCCAGCGTCGTGCGCACGATGAGCGGCTCACGGCCTCCGAGGATGGGCTGATACTTCTTTTGCAGCTGATTGTATCGGGCAAGCGCGGCGCTCTCCAATCGCTCGCCGATGAGCTGGACCGCCCAGGCGGCGCTCGGCGCTGGAGGCTGCACACCCGGCGGCGCAGGTGCGGGTTTTGCGGCGAGCTCCGTCGTCCCGACGCACGGCGTGTCGGCAGGAATCGTAACGGTTCGCGCGTCCGGCCGCCTCCATTCCTCGGCGGAGTGGCCGGTCACGCTGCGGACATAAGCGAGCGTCTCGGATGGCAGTCGGCGTTTTCCGGCGAGCCAGTCCTGCACGCGCTGAGGACCGGCGTTGTAGGCCGCCGCGGCGAGGCCGAGGTTACCGAATTGCGCGCGCAGCTCGCGCAGAAACTCGGCCGACTTCGGCAGCGCCTGGGCCGGATCGAACGCGTCGAGCAGCAAGCGTTCGGCGGCGGTCGCCGGCATGAACTGCGCGATACCTTGCGCCCGCTTGCCGCCGCGCGTGACGGGTCCGACCGCATCGGGCCGCAGGCGGCTTTCCTGCCAACTCAGACGCGCGAAGAACTCGACCGGCAACTCGTTGTGCGCCGCCACGGATTGGATCAAGGGACAAAGCGACTGCGATAGCTCGATATTCCGGTGCGGCGCGTTCGTTGCCCCGGGATGCGACGGGAGAGGCGGATCCTCGCGCTCAATGGGCTCGTTCGGCTTGGCGCTCTGCGCACTCGCAGAGGCGGCGAGCAAAAGCCAAAGGGGCAAGAGAACAACCCAACGCATCGATCCGTCGCCCGGCGCAAAACATCGTTTTCAATCGAGGGCGTATCGTTTGAGTTCCGCGAGTCCTCGTTAGCACGATCGCCAAGCCATAGCGTCCGCTTCTTGTGGCTACGCATCAACTACATTCTTGACTACGTATCGAGCCTATGCTAGAAGATTCGCAGCCTCGCTCTTTGAGGGCGTCGTCCGGAGGCATCCTGAAGGCGGAGCGAGGTGTGGCGTCCTGCGGTGGCGGCTTGTAACCGCTGCCCCGGGAGGTAGGGACCCCGCCCGCCAGGC
>JBJMTU010000015.1:0-14967 GCA_045811545.1 Xanthobacteraceae bacterium
ATATCGCTCCGGCCAAAGTGTTTGTCGGAGTGATATCAAGCCGTAGGATGCGGTATCGAGGCGTCGTCCAAATCGGCGCTGCTTTGCGGCGAGCGGGAGGGAAAGGGCGTTGGGCGGATTCCGGCAAGCGATCGAGGGCGCGGTACCGGCATTGCGGCGCTATGCGCGAGCACTCACACGCAATGGCGAGCTTGCCGATGATCTCGTACAGGACACGCTCGTGCGGGCGCTGAGGTCAGAGCATCTCTTTCATGGTGGCGACATTCGCAGCTGGCTCTACACGATCCTGACAAATCTCAATCGCAACCGGCTGCGCGCCCTGGCGCGGCGTCCGGCGCTGCAGGCCATCGACGACAATGATGCGCCGGAGATGGCCGGACCGGAGGCTGGAGCGCGCGATATCGAGCGGGCGCTCGCCTCGCTCGTCGAGGATCAGCGCTCGGCCCTGCTTCTGGTCGTACTCGAAGGACTCACTTATCGCGAAGTTGCTGAAGTGCAGGGCGTACCCATCGGGACCGTGATGTCGCGACTCGCGCGCGCCCGCATGCAAATCAAGGCTTATCTCGACGGCGAGCGCCCGGCGCTTCGCCGGGTCAAGTAAGGGCAAGGAACAAGATCATGATCGATCGAGACCCACGCGTAACCGAGGAGGAGCTGCACGCCTATGTCGACGGCGAGCTTGCGGCCGACCGCCGGGCCGCTGTCGAAGCGTGGCTTGCCTCGCATCCGGAAGATGCCGCTCGCGTCGCCCAGTGGCGGGCGCAAGCAGATGCTATCCGCACGCGCTTCGGCGCGCTCGCGTCCGAGCCGATCCCGGCACGCTTCGACCTTGTCAGGCTCGCCCGCCGCACCCGCTCCTGGCGCGCTGCCGCGGCCGCAGCGGTGATTGTGGCTTTTCTCGCGGGCGGAGTTGTCGGCTGGATGGCACGTGGAGCCTCGGCGGCGGCGCCAAGCCGGTTCGATACATTCACCGCACAGGCGCTCGATGCGCACAGGGTCTACGTTGTCGAGGTGCGCCATCCCGTTGAGGTCACCGGCGGCGAGCGGCCGCATTTGGTCCAATGGCTCTCGAAACGTCTGGACTACGAGTTGAGGATTCCCGATCTCGAATCGAGCGGATTAAAGCTGGTAGGCGGACGCCTGCTGCCCGGTCCGTTCGGCCCGGCGGCGTTCTGTATGTACGAAGGGCCCTCCGGCGAACGCTTTACCATCTACTATGCACGCACCGATTCTCCGCAGACCGCGATGCGCTATCGCGCCGCCGATCGCTTCGCGGCCGTATATTGGGTCGAGCGTGGGCTCGCCTATGTGGTAAGCGGACCGCTTGAGCGCGAACGTCTGCTTACTGTCGCGCAAGCGGCCTATGACCAGATCGACAAGGGGATACCCCAGGCGCGATAGCGGTCATCGCGCGGCAGCCGACGCGCTCATCCCATGTCCCTTCTCGGGTCGTGGGGCTTGGTCTTGCGCCATTTGCGCATCAGCTCCTCAAGCTCCGCGTCACCGCCCTCGGGCAACACGATGCGTATGGCAGCCAGCAAATCGCCCTTGCCTTCCTTCGCGGGAAAGCCCTTGCCTTTGAGGCGGAAGGTGCGCCCCGAACTGGTTCCGGGGGGAATGGCAAGCTCGACCGCGCCCTCAAGCGTCGGCACGCGCACCTTGGCGCCGAGCACCGCTTCGTAGAGCGTGACCGGAAGCTCGAGCCGCAGATCGGCGCCAGTGCGCGTAAGCAACGGGTGCGGCGCGATCGAGACAGCGATCAGGAGGTCGCCAGAGCGGCCGCCGGAGCCGGCGATCCCCTGCCCTTTCAAACGGATGGTCTGGCCGTCGTTCAGCCCGGCCGGAATCTTCACCTCAACCTCCCGACCGGTCGGCAGCTGCACGCGCTTGTTCGTACCCTTGGCCGCTTCCGCCAACGTGATCGTCAGCGCAGCAGTGACGTCTCGGCCGCCACGCCCGAAATCGTCCTCCTCGAACTGGAAGCCCGCTGGCCGCCCCGAACGCGCCGCGCCGCCGAACGCTTCCTTCAAAACGTCCTCAAGTCCGGCGAATCCCCCGAACCCGCGAGATCCTCCACTGCGGCCGCGCGCGTGTTGAAAACCATCGGGCCCCCAACTGAAGGTTTCGAAAATATCCTCGGGCCTGAAGCCACCCTGCCCTCGGCCGGAGCCGAATCCTGCAAAGCCCTGGAAACGCGGTTTGCCTTCCGCGTCGATTTCGCCGCGATCGAAGGCCTTTCGCTTGTTCTCCTCGCCCAAGATCTCGTAGGCGGCGTTCAGTTCCGCAAAGCGCGCGGCAGCCCTCGGGTCGTGCTTGTTGGCGTCCGGATGCAGCTTCTTCGCCTGGCGCCGGAACGCACTCTTAATCTCCGCCGCGCTCGCGCTTTTCGATACGCCGAGGACCTCATAGGGGTCACTCATCCTCAACTTCTCCCAGGCAAGTCGCCACTTGTCGTGCCGGGCATCGCCCCAATTCTTCGGATCTCAATGTGGTGGGCGCGAGCTGGGAGCGCAATGAGGGCACTGCAAGGGTCAAGCAACCCTTGCGGGCGCCACGACCCTGGACGCTTGTGAGCAAACCCGTTTCGGCTTGCGCCTGCCCCGATCTCATCGCTGGAAGCGCCCTCCCTCGCGCGAGCGTGGTATCAAGCTGGTACGAGAGACTGCGGCCCCCCGATGAGCGCCAATGCGAACTGCCACGTCCACCGCCGGCAACACCACCAGATGCGATCGGCGTGACGTTCCTCTATAACGGGGGTCGCACCAAGAAGCTTGGCGAGGCACCCCGACCGGATACTCCGCAGAATGTCTGAATCGGTTCCGATAGAACACGGGTTAAGTGGTGATTTCACTCAGGCCGAAGAGCCGTTGCGGCTGTTTGCCGCCTGGTTCGAGGAAGCGACGCGCAGCGAGCCGCGCGATCCCACCGCAATGTCGCTGGCGACAGTCGATGCTGAGGGACTGCCCAACGTGCGTATGGTGCTCATGAAGAGCTTTGGCGAGGCAGGATTCGTGTTCTACACCAATGTCGAGAGCCAAAAGGGGCGGGAATTGGATCGAGAGCAAAAAGGGGCACTGCTCTTTCACTGGAAATCGCTCAATCGGCAGGTGCGGCTGCGTGGCCCGGTGGAACGGATCGACGATGCGGAAGCCGATGCCTATTTCGCGACGCGGCCGCGGCTCACCCAGATCGGCACATGGGCCAGCAAGCAGTCGGCGCCGCTCGAGAGCCGCCATGCCTTCGAGAAAGCGATTGCGTTCTACACCGCGAGATTTGCCCTCGGGACAATCGCTCGACCGCCGAACTGGACCGGCTACCGCCTGCGGCCGCTCTTGATCGAATTCTGGCAAGAGCGGCCGTTCCGGCTGCATGATCGGCTCGAATTCCGCCGCGAAACGCTCGACGCGCCCTGGCGCAAGGCGCGGCTCTACCCTTGATGGCGTTCACTGGCGGAGGCTAACGCCGCAAAGCGCAAGACTTGCGCGGTTTTCCGTTTCGCCCGGACGCAAACCGCTCTAGCATCGCAAACCTTTTGGGATCCACCTTCATGGCGACGCCGCACTCGAACCAGCCGCGCCGCGCCCTTCTGCTCACCGGGGCGAGCCGCGGGATCGGCCATGCCACGGTAAAGCGATTTTCGGCGGCCGGGTGGCGCGTCATCACCTGCTCGCGCCACCCATTTCCGGAGAACTGTCCGTGGGAAATGGGACCCGAGGATCACATCCAGGTCGATCTTGCCGATCCGGACCGAACCCTTCGCGCGATCGCGGAGATCAAGCAGCGGCTTGACAATGGCGAACTGCATGCCCTGGTCAACAACGCCGCAATCTCGCCCAAGGCCGAAGCCGGCAAGCGGCTTTCCTCCATCGATACTACGCTCGAGGTTTGGGACCACGTATTCCGGGTGAACTTCTTGGCGCCGATCATGCTCGCGCGCGGACTTCTCGACGAACTCAAGGCCGCCAAAGGGTCCGTCGTCAACGTCACCTCGATTGCCGGCTCGCGCGTGCATCCTTTCGCGGGCGCAGCCTATGCCACCTCGAAGGCGGCGCTCGCGGCGCTCACTCGCGAGATGGCCGCCGACTTTGGTCCGCTCGGTGTCCGCGTCAATGCCATCGCGCCAGGCGAAATCGATACCACGATCCTCTCCCCAGGGACCGAGGAGATCGTGGCCCATCAAATTCCAATGCACCGCCTCGGTACGCCGGACGAAGTGGCCAAAATCATTTATGTCCTCTGTACCGAAACCTCGTCCTATGTGAACGGCGCCGAGATTCACATCAACGGCGGCCAGCACGTCTGACGGCGAAGTCAGACGCCGGAGCATAAGGCCGACTCCTTCAGCTCAGAGCCACTTCTTCCACTTGAAGAAGAAGTAGGGCAGCGCGGCGGCGAACAGCATGAGCGCGATCGCAAGCGGATAGCCGAGTTGCCAGTCAAGCTCCGGCATGTGCTTGAAATTCATGCCATAGATCGACGCGATCAGCGTCGGCGGCATCAACGCCACGGCCGCGACCGAGAAAATCTTGATCACGTTATTCTGTTCGATGGTGACCACCCCGAGCATGGCCTCGAGCAGGAATTGGATCTTGTTGGAAAGATAGGCGGCGTGGTCGGATAACGAATGTACGTCGCGCTGCATTCCGCGCAGCTGAGCCCGCGGCTCTTTGGCCCAGCGCATGCTGTCGGCTTCGTTAGCGAGGTAGAGCAGTAGGCGCCCGATCGAGACCAGGCTCTCCCGCACCTTGGAGGCGAGGTCGCCTTTTTTCCCGATTGCCTTGAGGATATCGTTGTAGCTTCGGCTGCGATCGTCGCCCCCGGCGTCCGGCTCGAAAATGTCGTGCGAGATCTGATCGACCTCGGACCCGATGCGTTCCAAAATGTCGGCCGCACGGTCGATCACCGCGTCCAGCAGGTCCATCAATACCGATTCCCCGGTCACGGCCGGCGGGCAAACCCGGGCGAGCTTGTTGCCGACAATCATGAACGGGCGCGGCTCGTCGTAACGGACCGTGATCAGCCGATGGCCGGACAAGATGAAGGTCACCGGTGTGGTTTTGGGCGCGGCCGTATCTGACTGACACATCAGCGTCGCGGTCATGTAACGGGCGCCGTTTTCCACGTAGAGGCGGCTGGTGACCTCGATTTCCTGCATTTCTTCGCGCGTCGGAATGGCCATGCCGACCTGACGCTCGACAATCTTGTCTTCCTCCGGAGCGGGATTGACGAGGTCGAACCAGACCGCACTTTCGGGCACAACGACATCCGACGTGACCGGGATGCGGTCGAGAGATGTGCCGCGCGGAACGTAGACCCACAGCATGACCCCTCCGCCGACCCCGCGCGGCCCAGCCCAGCGCGACGCGCTCTCAACCCACTGATTGCGCCAGTGATGGCCCAATCAAGGCTCACCTTGCAAGGACAATGAGCGGGTGGGCAACGGCGCAGGGCAGACCCGTGCGGGATTGCGGAGACAGTTAATACCGCAAGGGATGCGTGCTGGAGTCGCGGCTTACGCCTGCCCGCGGCGATCAGGCCGCCTTCTCAGCGATCCACTCGTCCAAGCGGTGGACGACTGGTGCGTAAGCGGGGTTCTTGACCTCGCTCTGGTACGGCAGGGCGGCAGCAAATGCAGAGATTACGTTTTGGCCATAGCGGCTGTCGAGATTCGGCTCGTCGCGGCAGGCGTTATCGTTGGATTGCGCCGCATTGTTCTTGGTCATTTTCTTCTCCGTAGGACTTCTCACTAGTTTGTCTGATTGGCGCCATTGGCGCGCCATCGAGATGGCGAGCGACTGCGGCCGAAATGCGCAACAAATCGTGTCCTATCGTGACATTTGCTTTTTAACCTTGATTCTCAACATTTGTTCGGCCTTTTTGGCAAACCCTCGGGTAGGTTTGCGAGCAGATGTTCGGGTTTTGGTCATGGCCGCCTCGGCAAGTCGCCGCTGGTCCACGGCCCTTGTGTATCGCACAAGTTCCGCAAGGCTCGCGTGGCCAGTAATCGCTCCGATCTCGTGTGCGGTGCAACCGGCCTCTGCCAGGCGCCGAGCCGCAGCCTTGCGCAGCCCATGGGCGGAACAATGCGGCAGTCCGGCCGCATCGCATTGTTCCCGGAACCAACGGCTAAATGCCGATCCCTGAAACGGTCCACCGTGCCGGGTGGTAATAAACGTCAGATGATCGCGCGGCGCAGCCGCAATGATCGCCGTTAGAGCTGGATGCAGGGGAATGATCAGCTCGGCGCCGGTTTTCTCCTGCTTCACATAGATGGAGCCGTCGCGGACGTGCTGCGCTCCCATACGGATCACGTCGCCGCGGCGTTGTCCGGTATAAAGCAAGAGAGCGAACGCCAGTCGCGCGCGTGATCCTATTGGATGCCAACCCTCGAATTGCTCGATCTCTTCGTCCGTCCAGCTGTGGTGACCAGCCGACTTGATACGGATTGCGCGCACGTCGCGAGTTGGGTCGTCGGCGCGAAGGCCGATCTCGATCGCGTGCTTCATCAGAACCCGCAACGCCATACGCAACTGATTGGCCGCCCCCGGGTGCTGTGCCCGAGCCGCCATAAGCTTGACAACGTGGTCGCGCCGAAGGTCGGCTGCGCGTTTGTCGCCGTGTTCTTTACACAGTCGCTCGATGATCCAGCGATACGCTCGCTGTGTGGACTGCTTCAGTGTGCGGAATTCAGGTGAGGCGAAATAGCTCAGCGCCAGAGCCGACATGGTGCCGGGTCGCGTCTTGTTAACGCCAACCGGAAGCGGCTGGCCTGCCATCGCGGTTTCGTAATCGGCCATGAACTCCGGGCTGTACGGCAGGCCCCGAAGCCGCCTGCTCTCAAAGCCCGGCCGTCGGAAATAAAAGCGCGGCTTGCCGTGGCGATCAATGAAGCCGTGGACATAGCGAGGCAGCCTCATACGCGGTCCCATTCGTTTGCCTCCGCCTTCGGCTCGGTGTCGGCTACGGTCACGATAATGATCCTACCGTCCTTAGCGACTTCAATCCGCGCAATATCCACACCAGCGGCGATCGCGGCCCTAATGGCTCGGGTCATGTCTTGCTGCCGGAATGTGGAAGGTGCGCGCGCCATGATGACTACCGCGAAGCCTGCTTATCGGTCATTGCAAGTCGTCCAGGCTGTCGCCCGGGGGTCCGAGCGCGGGACGCCCATCCGGCTTTGACGGCGGCGGCAGGTAGAAGCGGCGGCACTCGGGGTGCAGCCAGACGAGATCGCGGCCGACGGGGAATAGCTCCTCCAGCCCGTCCGGGGGGACGCGGCCGCACTGGGCACAGACGCGACCAGTCGGGACGTCGGCTGCGGCAATTTCCTGGTCAGAACCATGGTCCGCACCGTTTTCCCCATTTCGATCCGTGCAAGCGTGCAAACCCGCATGGCTGTAGGACAAGTTGCCGTTTTTCGATCCGTGCGGAATATCTTTTTGCACGCTTCGAAAATCGTGAGTTATGCCCATTTCATCGGCACTTGCACGCTTGCACGCTTCGGAAGTGCCAGGTTGGGGGAGAGGGGTGTTTTGACCAGGACAGTAGGCGTGCCAGGCTCCCTTGAAGTCGCCCCGACGGTAGCCCTTCCCATGCGCCAACCCCGGCGGATGGACCGTTGTCGAGATGATGCAGAACGGCTTCAGCAAACTGCCGAGCTGCTTCTGACTTAGCGGCCGGCCCTGCTTCCATTCCGCCCAAGGCCGCTCAGGGTCGGCGGTGAGCTTTGCTATCAAGTCGGCAGAACGAATCTCGTCATCGTCCCCGAATGCTGCTCGGATATCTTTGAGGAGCTCGATCCCCATAGCGTCAGTATCCACCTCACCCGAGAGTAGGCACGCGGCCTCGCGCGCCAGCTTCGGCCACTCTCCGCCAGCCAGTTCGGCAATGGCCAGCAGCGGGCGCCAGTTGTCGGCGGCGCGGTCGTTCAACTGCTCGGGCGTCTCCGGATCCGGATCGGTGAGCTTGTCAAAGTTGTCGGAAGCCCATCGCTTTGCCTGCCTGCGCAGCTCCGCGAACTCCCTGTTGTCACGCCGGCGAAGCCGCTCGACCTTTTTGCCCGGCGACTTGCGCTGGAGCATGAGGGTGACTGCACGGTCTTCAAGCGTGACGGCCAAGCCCCGGATCGTCGCCACAGCCTTAGGCGTCCACGTCGAGAATCGGCGCGTCGTATGCTCGCCATTCACCTCGACGGTGCGCCGGACGTAGGCGGAAGCCTTGGTGTGCCCCGAATTGAGAATGCCCCGCAGCTCCTCGTTGTCCCTCACGAAGGAGTCAGCCTCGTCGATCAGAAGCGTGGGGTGGGCCTGTTCGATGTAGCGAAAGAGGGTGGGCCCCGTGATGTTGTTCGAAATTTCCGAGCGCGGCGTAAGGTACTGCAAGACGATCATGGTGCTGGTCTTGCCGCAGCGATGTGTGGGCGACACCAACACTAGGAATGGTGAGATATCGCCCGCATCGTACGTCCAAGCGTGAAGTACCCATAGCGGGATGGTGATGTCGGCGCCGACGGGAAGAACGATATAACGGCGAAGCACTCGCCGTATCGACTCGAGCAGCGCGTCGCCGTCTACCTCGTCGGGCCAAGGCTCGACATTCCAATGCGGCAACGCCTCCTCGTCATCGGCCGATTTCAGCTTCTTGCGGATTGCCTCGACCTTGTCGTCTAGCGTGCCGACGCGAATTCCGAGTGTTTCCGCTAGGTCGGCTCGCATTCGGTCGTATTCGGTGTGATCCTTGCGCGCCAACCGCTCGATCAGCACTTTGTCGTCTGGCCGCGGGGCAGCCTTCTGCTCTGCGTCACGCCTGGCTAGGGCCTCTTGCGATTTCTTGGCAAAAGCGGCCAGCCAATCGTCCGCCGCCTTCTGCTCGGAATCTGGATTATCGGCAGACGCCGACGTCTCCGGCAGCGTATCGACGATGTCCTTGAGCTTCTCCGCCGATCCGCCGGCGGAGAGCCAGTCCGAGATGTCGCCCTTGTCGGGACAGCGGGGCCAGTGTTTGCCGATATCGAAAACGCGGATCCGCTTAGCGATGCCGCGAAGGGACGCGGCCACCTGGTCGGCGTGCTCGCGGCCCGGGGCATCGTTGTCGACCAGCACGACGACGTCGGCGCCGCGCAAGTGGTTGGAATACTCATTGCGCCACTTCTTGACGCCGCCAGGATTTGTGGTAGCTGCAAGGCCGACGCCGCGCAGATGGTCGACGTCCTTCTCGCCCTCGGGGATGAAGATCGTCTCTCCCGCGGCAACGGCCTTCAAGAGTTCGGGCAGCCGATAGGGAATGCGGCGCGTGTCGCCGAGTTTCCAGATCCAGCCACCGCGACCATCCGGCTTGCGCTGACGGAAGTCCTTTGGCTCGAAGCGAGCGACTTGGAACAGGAGCTCGCCCTTCTCGTCGCAGTAGTCGTAGACCGCGACGATCTTGGGCTCGGTGTGGCCGTTCCCTTGCGGCTCATTTGTCAGGAGGCGGGCGCTCGCACGCTAGCCACGTCAGCGGCCGATCATGTCCGTGCCGCCGGATCAGATCGAGCACGCCGCCGCCGACATTGGCCTCGTGATCGAACCAGCATCCGTTTTTGAGGTCGATCGCCAGGGAGCCGCGGGTGCCATAGCGCCATTCGCCATTACGCTGCTGTGTCGGCTTACCCAACAGCCGCAGAGCAACCGGCTCGATCAATGCGTCGAAATCAATTTCTCTATTGCGCGGATCCGCGCGGTTGTGTAGCGTTTCCATCGCTAGATCTATTCAATTTGCCGCGGTTCACAGCCGCGGCATTTTTTTGGACGCGGGATTGCGTCGGAGAATTGTTGTTATCAGCGGTCATGCCGCGCGCAACGGCTGCTGGGCGAGCGCGAGCTCAAGGAGCTCCCGGAGCGCCACTGCGCGCGACGGGATTTTCGGCCGCGAGCGTCGCCAATTTTCCAGCGCCTGATACAGCGGTCCCTCCAATCGAACCTGTACCGCGGAGCGGGTATCCGCGTTGGCATTGTCCATGGTGCACCTCGTATGTTGCATCAATGCACCGAGGGATGGCACGGTTGAAGTGTTAGCGCCTAGTACCCGCCTTTTGCCCGTGGGGTGATCTCTAACAATTGGGTTCAATCAATTGCTGGAGGCGCTTTACCGACTTGATCCCATATTCACGAAAGTTGTTCGGGGATCGATGGCGCTTCTTTAGAAGGTCTTGATTAATCGTCTGCAACAAATGAGCGAACGGTGAGGGATTCTTGAGACGTGGCGTTGGTTTTGAAAACGTCGGTAACATTGCGGTCGCAGAGTGCCACGTAGACGCCAATTGATCTGTAAAATCTTGAGCAATCTGGTCCCGTTGTGCGTCACCAGGGCCAAACGTAACTCGTTCGGCAGCTATACTAACAACTGTCTCGAGTCGGCTGATGCGCAAGCTGATCGGGTCGGGTGCAAAATCGGAATAGCTTCTGCCGAGGTCGGCTCTTCTTTGAAGTTCTTGCTTCACTTGCTTCCGGGACAACGGCTGTGGCTGCTCCGCAAGAGTCGCATCTCTATGAAGACGCTTCAGATAGTTCGATAGCTCAGGCCACTGAGCAATTTCCTGCAGCTTTCGTTTTGTTGTCTCAAGGGCAATCGAAGTGGATGACAACAGCTTCTTTGCTTTCCGGCGGTCATATTCAGTCTCCCGCGCACCAACGTATTCGGCAATTGCGCGTTTCGCGTCTTTCAGAAAAAGCTTTAGCTTCGTCGCGTCGTGAATGTACGGAGCCATGAACTCCGATAGCACGTCATCGACTCGCTGCTTGCGCTGCTCTTGGACATCGATCCCCTGCTCGCGCTGCACTTCGACATCGTATTCTTGGAGGTCGGCGAAAGGGATCGGGCGAGGCTCGAATTGAGGTAGCCTTGCCAAATAATCCCCGCTTGTTTTTGGTCTGATCGGCCGCTTCGGCGCGTCTTTCTTTGCCATGGTGCCACCGTCACCACCGTTCCCACTGGAGGGATGGCGCGGGGCGAGCACATCGACGAGTGGAAAGATGTGCGACGGCTGGCCGGCCGGCCCCGCGCCTTCGGGGGGATGCTATCGCGGTGTTCGCGCACAGGCGAGCACGCGAGGTCGCTCGCTTGCCCGCGTCGCTGGCTTCGGCCTTGCCGCCATAGTCGGCCAGCCGTCTCCGCTTTGGAGCGGTGCCGGCCAAGTAGTTTGAGCCGGCTCACGCCGGATCTTTGCATGTGCCGATAAGCGTCATTCAGAGCAGTCCTGCGCCGGCGTGCCCGACGAAGGCTTCGGCGTCGCGGCTGTAGGTCTTGAGCATCTCGAGCGACTTATGCCCGGTCACGTCGGTGATCTTGATCAGGTTCGCGCCACGCTTCACCGCGCTCGTCACGAAGCCGGCGCGGAGCGAATGGCCGCCGAAGGTCGACGGGTCGAAGCCGAGACGGGCAGCACCTTGCTTCACGATCGCTGCGACATTCCGAGGCGCCAGGCGCCGATCGGTGACGCGCTGGGCGCGCTTGTTGAAGATCCGGCGGAAGATTGCGCCCTCGGTGACGCTTGCCGCCTCGAGCCAAGCCTTCAGTGCCACGACGGGGCAGGCGATCTCGCCTCGAGGAATGGCAATCCGTCGACCGATCCCTTCTTGGTCCGTCTTCGACCGGCGCAGCGTGACAAGCATGCCCTCGGGCGTCTCCTCGATGTCGTCGGCGTTGAGCGCTACGAGTTCGCTCCGGCGGAAGGCGCCGGCAAAGCCGAGAAGAATGATTGCCCGGTTGCGGAGGGCGCGGAGCGACGTTGCTGTCGGCAACATGGCGATGACGATGTCGGCGGTCGCGGCCCTCTTCCTAACCGGCGCGGCGCCGATCGTCCGGCGGATCCCGGAGAGCACCGCCTTCACCTTCTCGTCGCCTGTAGGCGTGTCATATCCCGCGGCACGGTGGAAATACCGAATGGCGGCCAGCCGGCGGCCCAGCGTCGACGCGCGCCGACCGGCAGAAGCCTCGTCCGCCAGGAAGGCGCACAGTGACTCAGCCGTGGCCGGCAGCGCCCTCACTCCCCGCGGGCGGCACCAGGACTCGAAAATCCGAAAATCGCTTCCGTAGGCATCCTGCGTGGCCTTGGCCTTGCTCGCCTTGGCGAAGTCGGCCGCGAGCTCGAGCGTGGCAGCCAACTCGGCCGGTAACGCCGGCTGCTCGACGACGACGAGCGCGGTGGTGTTCATGATGCCCTCCCGGAAGTGCCGTTATCGCCTCTTGCCGATAACGTGTGCTCGTTATATATCGGGCACACGATATCGTCAATACGGGCACACGAAAATGATGACTCCGGGCGCAGATGTTGCTATTCGGCCACGCATGGGACGAAAGAAGCGATGGCCAGAACGGGTAGGGGCGAAGTTTGCGGCCGGCACATTGGACCGGATTGCCGCAGTCCTTGCGAAGGACGAGGTGCGCCTTGATTTCATCCGGGAGGCGGTCGAGCGCGAGATCCAGCGGCGACAGAGGGCGGCAGAAAGGGCCGCGCCGAAGAAGCGGCCGCGGTGATAGCCTGCGCTGGGGTTCACCCGGCCGAGCGCGGATTTCTCAAGGAGCGCCACGGACGGAAAGGAGGGCGGCCGTGATTGATTGGCTCAATCCGCGCTGGCGACGCCAGTTTCCTTACGAGCGCTATAACAGGTGGAGCCAAAGCCCCGATGAGAAGCGGCGCTGGACTAAAGCGCTCGAGGCTGAAGGCGTCGAGGCCGTGCGGCGAGCGCTGCAGCAGTCGCGTGCGGGCCCGCCAGGGTTGATCCGCATCGGCGACACGTCAATGACGCAAGGCTTCGCCGAACAGTGGCTCGATTGGCATGATGCCCGCAAGCCGAACTGGTCAAAAAGGGGCGTGCTGCTGGCGCTTCTTATCGCGATCGTCGGCTTTGTGGGGTGGCTGCTCGGTTGGAGTTAAAGGCGGCAGCCTTGAGATGGGCCATGTGCCGATAATGGGCCTTCTGGGGTCTCACCCCCGCGTAGAGCGTGTGGCATGATCGGCAATCAAGCCGACAACCAAGGACCACGACCATGACCCGCCTACTGTTCTGCACTGCAATGATCCTCGTCGCCAGTGTCACTACATCTAGTGCGCAGCGCGAAGGCGGCGCCTTCTTCGGCCCCTTTAGCCGCGGAGACAGCTCCGGAGGCGACTTCCGCGGTCCGCCGGACTGCACCTGGGGCAAAGAATACTGCCCCAAGGCGCCGACCAAGAAGGTCCTCCGGACGACAGGCAAGAAAGGACGATGACAATGAAGCGCCTACTGCTCTGCGCTGCAACGATCCTCGCCCTCACCACCGCCGCCAGCGCGCAAGGATACTTCGGCGGCAGCGATGGTGGTATGGGGCGTTACCACGGTGTGATGCCGAACCCTGGGCCGTATCGGGCTATCAACCACGACCCAGCGACGGGTCGCACCTACGCGCGCGAAGCGGACTATCTGACACCGAAGCAGGCGCGACCGCGACGAATCAAGCAGCCGCGACGTTGAACGCGCCGATAACCAAGGATTAAAGACGGGGGCCAAGGACCTCGAACGTCCGGCGTTACGACGACGCCGCGCCCAAGTGAGCCCCGCGCGCGAGGTGCTCAGCCACCGCGACCTCATCATCATCGGGCCCGAGTAGGCGCGAGAAGCGCCGGCCGTCAATCTCGATCGGCTCACCCTCAGCGTTCGTCAGCGTGAGCCGACCGTCGACCGTGGTGTAGTGGACCTCGCGATCGCGCGGCGCCTCGATCTCAATTGCCGGGCTTACCAAATTGATATGAATCGTCGACCATTCGATCGGCCGGCCAGCATCTTGCGGGTACGCCGCCAAGTGTGCGGCCAGAGTACGCGCCTTTGCCGCCTCCACATCGCCGCCGGTTTCGTCTCCGGGCTCAATGAGGATGACCGCCATCAACGGCAGTGGATTAGCGCCGAAGAGCGCCGCAACCTCCTCAACGCGCTTCGCCAAGGGGCATACTTGTGCGGTAGGTGAGGCAATCTCATTGCAGCGACACAGATGCGCCGCCGCCGAGATGCTGCCGGCGCTCGGAGGCATTGGACACGGCCCGCTCGGCCATCTCGTCGAGCCGTGCCTCGAGCTTCTCGACCATGAGGGTTTCAATCACGTCGCGCATACAGCGCAGCGAGTAGATCAGCTTGGCGCCATCGCCGATGGGCGTGGAGCCGTAGCGCATCTCGGGGTAGACGCATCCCATTTCCTTGAGAATGCCAGTCAATGTATCGAGATGACCGACCCGTGGTCCTTTGCCCCCTGACCCCCCTCGTTTGGCTTGCGATTTCATCATTTTGTTTCCGCTAAAAAAGCCCGTAGCCGCCGATAATTACTCTTCTCGGCTGCGCAGAGGCAAGGTCTTGACGACCGGTTTGATCCGGCGCGGCCGGTGCAGGAGAGGCTCGGCACTTGCAGTAAAGCTCGAGCCCGCACCGCAGGGCCCACGCTGATGTAAACTTTTCACGGCCACAGGCGTCGCATACGAGATATAAAGTCGCATTGCGGTACTGCCCTTGGCATCCGACCACAGTCCAGTTGTGAAATTTCTGGCCAGTCCTGATCATTCCCTGCCGCCGTAGCGCTGTTGAATGTATCGGTCGACCTGCTCGTCCGGATGCAATATCGCGGTATCGCGTACGAATTTTTCGCCCGGCCCAGTTGTTGCTGACTCAACGGCCAAGGCCTTCATGCGTGTCCTGCCGGCGCCGCAGACTACTTGCCAAGAGGACCGCAGCGCGGCGCCGCGCGGCACTCGATCACCTCTGCGGCGAGCGAGAGCAGATTGTCGCAGATTCTTAGCCCAAGCGCCTTTTCCTGCAGGGACATGCGCGGGGAAACTACTTAGCCCGGTGCATCGTCGCGGGTGCATCGAGCATGTGCGAGCGCATTTGCGTGTTTCCGAGCGCGGTGCCTGTGCCAAGAACGCCTACAACATGGTCGGTGCAGGATTGAATTTTAACGATACAGAAG
>JBJMTU010000016.1:0-10876 GCA_045811545.1 Xanthobacteraceae bacterium
GCGACCGGCTCATACAACAACGGCTACAACAACAACACGCGCTCATGGCGGTAAAGGCGGCAACCCGGCGAATCAATCTCGCTGAAAGCCTTACGGCAAAGCGCGCTCCGTCTTGTTGTGATGCGTCATGCCCGGGCTTGACCCGGGCATCCATCGAAACAAGAAGCCCTTTAATCGAAGAAGGATGGATTGCCGGGTCAAGCCCGGCAATGACGGCGGATAGATCGGTCTGAATGGCCGAGTTATCACACCCGCTCCGCCTCCTTGCGCCGCTCCTCCTTCCTGCGCTCGTTGGGGTCGAGCAGCTTCTTGCGCAGCCGGATCGCTTTCGGGGTGACCTCGACCAGTTCGTCCTCGCCGATATAGGCGAGCGCCTTCTCCAGTGTCATCTGGATCGGCGGGATCAGCCGCACCGCCTCGTCCTTGGCATGGGTGCGGATATTGGTGAGCTTCTTGCCCTTGAGCACGTTGACCTCGAGGTCGTTGCCCCGCGTATGCTCGCCCACGATCATGCCGCGATACACCTTGCACCCCGGCTCGATCATCATGGGTCCGCGGTCCTCCAGGTTCCACAGCGCGTAGGCGACGGATTCGCCCTGGTCGTTGGAGATCAGCACGCCGTTGCGGCGGCCGGTGATCTCGCCGCGATAGGCGCCATAGCCGTGGAACAGCCGGTTCATGACGGCTGTGCCGCGGGTGTCGCCAAGAAGCTCGCCGTGGTAGCCGATAAGGCCGCGCGTGGGCGCGTGAAAGATGAGGCGCACGCGGCCACCGCCCGAGGGGCGCATCTCGATCAGCTCGGCTTTGCGCTCGGAGAGCGTCTGCACGACGATACCGGAATGCGCCTCGTCGACGTCGATGACGACCTCTTCGATCGGCTCGCGCAGCTCGCCGTCGGGACCGCGCTCGAGCAGCACTTGCGGCCGCGAGACCGATAGCTCGAAGCCCTCGCGCCGCATGGTCTCGATCAGAATGCCGAGCTGTAATTCGCCGCGGCCTGCCACCTCCATGGCATCCTTCTCGGTCGCCTCGCTGACCCGGAGCGCCACGTTTCCTTCGGCTTCGCGCAGCAGCCGTTCGCGAATCACCCGGCTCTGCACCTTGTCGCCTTCGGTGCCGGCGAGCGGGGAATCGTTGATGCGGAAGGTCATCGCCAGGGTCGGCGGATCGATCGGCTGGGCGGGAAGCGGCAGCGTCACCTCTGGCGCGCAGATCGTGTGCGATACGGTGGCCTCCGGCAGCCCTGCGATCGCAACGATGTCGCCCGCCGACGCTTCCTCCACGCCGGTACGCTCGAGACCGCGGAAGGCGAGCACCTTCGTTACGCGGCCATGCTCAATCAGCGTGCCGTTGCGATCGAGCACCTTGACGCTTTGATTGGGCCTGACGGTACCCGAGGTGATCCGTCCGGTGACGACGCGGCCGAGATAGGGATTGGCCTCGAGAATGGTGCCGAGCATGCGGAACGGTCCGTCCTCGGTCGCCGGTTCGGCGAGGTGGCGGATCACGAGATCAAACAGCGGCCTCATGCCCTGATCGTTCGGACCGTCGGGTGAGGCGGCCATCCAGCCTTCTCTCGACGAGCCGTAAAGTATCGGAAAGTCGAGCTGGTGCTCGCTCGCGTCGAGCGCGGCGAACAGGTCGAAGACCTCGTTCACGACCGCCAAAGGCCGCGCATCCGGCCGATCGACCTTGTTGATCACGACGATCGGCTTGAGGCCGACCTTGAGCGCCTTCGAGACCACGAACTTGGTTTGCGGCAGCGGGCCTTCGGCGGCGTCCACCAACACCAGCGCCCCGTCCACCATGTTGAGGATGCGCTCGACCTCGCCTCCGAAGTCGGCATGACCCGGCGTATCGACGATGTTGATGCGCGTGCCGTGCCAAAGGATCGAGGTCACTTTGGCGAGAATCGTGATGCCGCGCTCGCGCTCGAGGTCGTTGGAGTCGAGCGCGCGCTCCGCCAGGCGCTGGTTGTCGCGCACCGCCCCCGACTGCTGCAGCAGCCGGTCGACCAAGGTCGTCTTGCCGTGGTCGACATGGGCGATGATCGCCACGTTGCGCAGATTCATGGGGGTATCAAAAACCGATCGCGGGCCTCGAAAGGCCCGCTGTTACCGGGAATATAGTCACCAACCCGCAAGGTGCAATGCACGATCGGTACACGATGTTCCGGGATCTTGCCGGCCCGCAACCCCTTGCGTCGGGATACGGGGAAGGCGACCATGGAGCAAAGCGAAGGGGAGGTCGGGTGCGCTCATCGGTCCAAGTCGAGCACCGGCGGCGGATACTGTGCGTTTTTCCGCACTACACCCCCGCGTTCGGCACCTTCAATCACGCCTATCGGCTGATGAAGGGGGTGCGCGCGTTTATGCCGCCACAGGGTCTGCTGCTGATTGCGGCCTACATGCCGCAGGAGTGGCCGGTCCGGTTCGTCGACGAGAACATCCGCAAAGCGAGCGACGCCGATTTGGCCTGGGCGGACGCCGTGCTGGTGAGCGGCATGCACGTCCAGGCGCCGCAGATCCACGACCTCGCCGCGCGCGCACACGCCGCCGGCAAGGTGGTGATGCTGGGCGGACCGTCAGTGTCGGCGTCGCCCGAAATGTATCCCGACATCGACTACCTGCACATCGGCGAACTCGGCGACGCGACCGATCAGCTCATCGCCCGCCTCGATGCGAGCGTCGCACGTCCGCCCGCGCAGCTGCGCTTCGAAACCAATGATCGGCTTCCGCTGCAGGATTTTCCGATCCCGGCCTACGATCTCATCCCGCTGAAGAACTACTTGATGCTGACGTTGCAGTTCTCGAGCGGGTGTCCCTATCTCTGTGAGTTCTGCGACATTCCCAATCTCTACGGCCGGCAGCCGCGGCTCAAGACGCCGGCCCAGATCACCGCCGAGCTCGATGCCATGCGCAAGCAGAAAGGGCATCCGCCGGTCGTTTATTTCGTCGACGACAACTTCATCGGCAATCGCAAAGCCGCCAAAGACATGCTGCCGCACCTCCTCGCCTGGCAGCGGCAGCATGGCTATCCCCTGCAGTTCGCCTGCGAGGCAACCCTCAACATCGCCAAGCAGCCGGAAATCCTCAAGCTGATGCGGGATTGCGCGTTCCTCGGCATATTCGTCGGCATCGAGACGCCGGAAGCCGATGCGCTCAAGGCGATGCGAAAGAGCCAGAACGTTGCCGTGCCGATGATGGAGTCGATCAAGACCCTCAACGACTACGGCTTGGAGGTTACGTCCGGCATCATTCTCGGGCTCGACACCGATTCCGACGATACCGAGGTGCGTCTCAAGGACTTCATCGACATCTCACAGATCCCGATGCTGACCATCAATCTGCTGCAGGCGCTGCCGAAGACGCCGCTGTGGGATCGCCTCAAGGCGGCCGGACGGCTCGAGGACGAACCGAACCGCGAAAGCAACGTGCGATTTCTGCGGCCATACGACGAGGTCGTGTCGATGTGGCGCCGCTGCATCGCCTATGCCAACGATCCGGAGCGGCTATTCGCGCGTTTCCACCACCAAGTGGATGCGACCTACGTCAATCGTGTGGTTACGCCCGCGCGAGGCAAACTGAACTGGGGGAATCTGTCGGGCGCATTGGTACTCGCGTTCCGCGTCGTGCTGCACATCGGCATTCTGTCGGATTATCGCAAGCCGTTCTGGCGGGTCACGCGACATGCATTGCGCCGCGGGCAGATCGACGCCGTGCTCGGCATGGGTTTCATCGCGCATCATCTCATCCAGTTCACCCGCGAGGCGCTGCGCGGCGAGCAGAACGCCTCCTATTACTCGACCAAGCTGCGCACGGCCGCGCCCGCGCCTGCGCCGGAGCTCGCAGCGCTGCGCGAGTCGGCGTAGCCGGTCTGTGCAGACTCTACTTGCGTCACCCGCGGGCTTGACCCGCGGGTCCATCACGCGCCTAAAAAAATATTGCGAAGAAGATGGATTGCCGGGTCAAGCCCGGCAATGACTACGTTCGCTCGAGTGGTAATACGGTCGAATAATCATCCCAACTTCGGCTCGAGCGTGGTCGACCACAGCGCGCGATCGTCCCAATCCTTGAGCGTCACGGTCATGACTTGCGTCGCGCCGTCAATGGCGACGTGGCCGAAAAATTGCAGGCCTGCGGTCCGAACGTGTTGTCGAGCCGATTTTGCGGGAAGCTTCCGGCGTGGATCGGCCCCGACACGAATTCCCAGAACGGCTCGAAATCCTGGAACATCGCCTTGTTGGGATCGTAGTAATGCGCGGCGGTGTAGTGCACGTCGGCGGTGAGCCACAACGTGTTGCGCACGGGAGCCCGCTCGATGAAGGAGAGGATGTCGGCGATCTCGAGCTCGCGGCCGAGCGCCGGTCCGTCGCCCTGGGCGATCGCCTCGACGCCCCATTTGCGATCGGTGTCGTAGACGACGACGAGGCCGATCGGCATGTCGGCGGCGATGACCTTCCAGGTCGCCTGCGAGTTCAACAGCTCGCGCTTGAGCCAGGCGACTTGCGCCGGGCCGAGGAAATAGGCTGCAGGTCCATAGGTCTCCTCCAGCCCTTCGCCGTTGGGGCCGCGGTAGCTGCGCATGTCGAGCATGAACACGTCGAGCAGCGGCCCGTAGGAGATCTTGCGATACACGCGTCCCGGCTCCGCCTGCGTGAAGCGCAACGGCATATATTCATGGAACGCGCGGCCGGCGCGCGCCGCCAGCAGTAAGGCGCTCTGCTCGACATATTTCTTGCGCTGGTGCTCAGCGCGGGTGAGCGGCTCGCCCGGCCACCAGTTGTTGCTCACCTCGTGATCGTCCCATTGCGCGAAGATGGGCACCTCGGCATTGAAGGCGAGCACGCTCCTGTCGAGCAGGTTGTACTTGTAGTTGCCGCGGAACTCGGCAAGCGTCTCCGCCACCTTCGCCTTTTCCTCGGTCACCACGTTTTTCCAGATCTCCCCGTTCGGCATTTTCTGCTCGGGGTAGATCGGGCCGTCGGCATAAACGGTATCGCCGTTGTGGATGAAGAAATCGGGGCGGTTGCGCAGCATGGTCGCATAGGTGCGCATGCCGCCGCGCGCCTCGTCGATGCCCCAGCCCTGGCCGGCGGTGTCGCCCGACCATACGAACGAGATCGAGCGCCGGTCGCGCGGCGCGGTGCGAAAGCGGCCGGTCATCGGTTCGCCGACGATGGTTGGGAACGCAAGATTCTGGAAGCTGATTCGGTAGAAGATGTCCTGCCCCGCGGGCAGGCCGTCGATCAGCATCTTGGCAGTGAAATCGGATGCGGCCAGGGCATCGACGAAGACCGCGCGCTCGATGGTCTTGAAACTGTCCGATGTTGCGACCTCGGCCAGCATGCGCGCGGGACGATCGGCGCGCGCCCAGATCACGGCGGAATCGGTCGAGACGTCACCGGACTGGATGCCATGGGTAATAAGCGGGCGATCGGCGGCGCGGCTCAGATAAGGTTTGCTGATGCCGCCAATAGCGGAGATGGCGGTCGAGGCGGCGGCCGTGGCCAGAAGCCGCCGCCGCGACACGGGAATGCGGCCCGTCATGGGAAATTCTCCGGTTGCAAGAAGAACGCGAGGGACGGCGGCCGATTATCACAGAACGCGGACGGTTGTGTGACACTACGACGTTGCATCACGCACTGCCGTGGCGCGGTCCCGATTGCTCAACGGCGTCTGCTTCCTCGAGTTCTTCGGCGACAATGTCGCCTTTCGGAGTGATGTCGCCGCCCAATCGGCTGCGAGCCACTTCGCGGATGCGCTCGGCGATGCGCGGTTCGCGATCCATCAGGACGTGCAGATCGTGGGCATCGAGCATGAGCAGGCTCGTTCGGGTGACGGCGGTCACGGTTGCGGTTCTGCGCGTGCGGCGCAGCGCTGCGACCTCGCCGAAGAAATGACCGGCCCCCAGCCGAACGCGTTCGTTCTTGAGCTCGATTTCCACTTCTCCGGCTGCGATGAAATACATGGAATGCGCGGCCTCGCCGCGCCTGGCGATAACATCGCCGGCCTCGACTTGCTGCGCGTGCAGCAGCCGCATGATGTCGGCGATATCGGTTGCCTCCAGTTCGGCGAACAAAGGCACGCGCGCCACCATTCCCCAGGTGACGACAAAATCGCGACGGTGGATTTCATCGGCAAAGGCCGTGGCGACGATGCCGATTGGCAGCGCCACCATGATCAATCCGACGAAGATCGTAATAGCGGCAACGACGCGGCCCAGCGCGGTCACCGGAACCACGTCGCCATAGCCGATCGTGCCCAGGGTGACGATGGCCCACCACATCGCGTCGGGAATGGTGCCGAATTTGTCAGGCTGCGCGTGACGCTCGATGACATGCATGATGCTTGCGGCGAGCAATGTCGCTCCAATCAAAATCACGAAACAGCCGAATAGCGCGCGGCGCTCGTTGTAGAGAGCGTCCAGCAGCGAACGCATGGCGGGCGAGTAGCGCGCGAGCTTGAGAAAGCGGCCCATCCGAAACACCAGCAGGACGCGAAGATCGAGCGGCAACAGAAATGCGAGCCAGAAAGGCAGAACCGCCAGGAGGTCGATCAGACCGAGCGGGCTCGAAACAAACTTCCACCGCGCCTTACGCTCGGTTGCGTGCCGCTGCGGCGCATGTTCGGCCGCCACCCAGACTCGCAATGCATATTCGATGGTGAAAACGACCAGTGATATGATTTCGATCGCGGTGAATAGCGGGCCGTATTGTGTCTGCAGAGCAGGCACCGAATCGAGCGTCATCGAGACCAGGTTGACGGCGATCAGCGCTACGATGAGCCGGCCAACCATGAGACCTGTTCGGTCTGCGATGGTGCCATGTTCGAGGATCTCAAAGAGGCGGCGCCGAAGCCTTGCAGTGCGCCGGATATATCGCGGCATGGCCGGTTTCCAACCTCGGCGGGATAGTCGGCTAGGCGCGGCTCAGTAGCGGCTCGAGGCAATCATGGAGGGAAAGTACTCGCCGCCCGCAAGGGCGCGCAAGCCAAATGGCAACGGGTTACGCATCCTCCATGCCGCTCCAAGACGCCGAATGCCCGCGTAGCACGGGCCAGGCGCCTTCGCGACCGCAGAGAGAAAAGGTGCGAATAGCCTCGATCGCGCGAGAGCGCGCGCGTAATGGCGCAGATGGCGGCTTCACGCGCCGGTTGGGCGCGTCCACGGCCCCAGCCGCGCGCCCGCCGGCAAGGCCTCGTGCAGCATCAGCATCTCGCCGACCGTCTCGGAAGTGACGAGGCCGACGAGGCGCCCGCTGGCATCGACCACGGCGACCGCCGGCGCCGATTTTTCCTGCAACATGCGGAAGGCCTCTTCCAGGCAACGGCGGTGACCGATGGTCGGCACGGTCGTCGTCATGACATCGGCGACGCGAGCGTCGGGGCCGAGCTGCTTGAGCGCGCGAATGAGGTCGCTGCGGCCGAGCAGGCCGACCGGCTTGCCCGTCGCGTCGACCACCGGGAACTCGCTCTGGCTCGTGCGCAGCAGCGTCTGCACCGCGTCCTCAACGTGCGCGTCGGGCGCGAGCGTGGCGAATTGGGTCATCATCGCCGCGCTCGTGGGCACGCCGCGCGACATCGCCCGAATGGCGACGAGGTGAGCCTCCGAAGAGGCCGCGAGATAGACGAAGATCGCGATGAAGATCAGCATCGGGTTGGAGAACAGCCCGATGAACCCGAGCGCAAAGGCGACACCTTGGCCGATGAACGCGGCGATCTCGGTGGCGCGCACATAGCCCATGCGCGACGCGAGGATGGCGCGCAAGACCCGCCCGCCGTCCATGGGAAAGGCCGGGATCATGTTGAACACCGCAAGGAACAGGTTTACGGCGGCAAGCCGATCGATCATCGAGGTATGGGGACTTTCGACCGCGTAGAGATCGGCCGCATTCACCCGCGCGGCCGCCAGCATGATCAAGCCGATGGCGATCGCCACGTTCACCAGCGGGCCGGCGATGGCGACCAGGAACTCCTCGTAGGGCTCTTCCGGGATGCGCTCGAGGCGCGCCACGCCGCCGATCGGCAGCAAGGTCACGTCGGGCGTCGACACGCCGAACGCGCGCGCCGTGAAGATGTGGCCGAATTCGTGCGCCACCACGCAGGCGAACAAGAGCACCAGGAAGGCGAGCGATTGCCAGGCCGCCTGTGGCCCGCCGCCGATCCAGCTGGCGGCGAAAATCCAGCCCAGAAACAACAAGAAAGTGACGTGGACACGGACTGCCGTGCCGGCGATCGTGCCGATATTGAGCGACCAGGACATTGGGGCCTCCAGGCGGGATCCGGTTGGCCATAAGGAAGGCAACCAGCCGGCCCCTCACTGATAAGGTAGGCGTTCGCGCCGCCTTTGCGAGTGGCTCGCGAGGTCCTACTCGTGGCACAATCGGATCGATCGTGAGGTGCCGACCATGGCAGAGAAATTGACCGGCAGTGCGCGCACGGCCGCGCTCGCCAAGCTTTCCGGCTGGAGCGACGTGAAAGGTCGCGATGCCATCACCAGACAATTCACGTTCGGCGACTTCAACGCGGCATTCGGCTTCATGGCGCGCGCCGCGCTGATCGCGGAGAAGCTCGATCACCATCCGGAATGGTTCAACGTCTACAACAAAGTCGAGGTGACGCTCGCAACGCATGATGCCGGCGGCGTGACCGAGCGTGACATTAAGCTCGCACAGGCCATGGATCGCCTGGCCAAAGCGATCGCATAATGCGGTTCGCAATGGGGGACGACAGTAACTGGATCGTATCGGTCACACCCGCACTACCAGCTTGCCCATCACCTCGCGGTTCGCGAGCGCCTCGAGCGCCGCCGGCGTCTCGGCAAGCGGATAGACTTTCTGGACGTGGCACGACAGCTTGCCTTCGGCGCACCAGCGGGCGAGCGTTTCGATGGCGGCTTTATACTCCTCCTTCTCCTGGCGAACCCACGCTCCCCAAAACACGCCGAGCACGGCGCAGCCTTTGAGCAGCACGAGATTGAGCGGCAGTTTCGGAATCTCCCCGGCGGCAAAGCCGACGACGAGGTGCCGGCCCTCCCAGGCGAGCGAGCGCAGCGCCGGTTCGCTATAGCGTCCGCCAACAGGATCGAACACGACGTCGATGCCGTGCTCGCCGCCGAGGCGCTTGAGCGCGGCCCGCAAATCCTCCCGTTCGTAGTTCACCACCTCGTGCGCGCCATGCGCGCGGGCAAACGCGAGCTTGTCGTCGGTCGAGGCACAGGCGATCACGCGTGCGCCCATGCGGTTGCCGACCTCGACGGCCGCGAGCCCGACTCCGCCCGAGGCGCCGAGCACGGCTAACGTCTCCCGCGGCCGCATCAAGGCGCGGTATTTGAGCGCGTGATAGGCGGTGCCGTAGGTGATGGTCAGCGCCGCGGCGCGATCGAAGTCGAGGTCGGCAGGGAGCCTGACAATGCTGTCGGCGGCCACCGCCGTGCGTTCGCGCGCGGCATTGAAATTGGTGTAGCCCATGACGCGATCGCCGGGCTTGAACGCGGTGACATCGGCGCCGACGCTTTCGACCACGCCCGCGAACTCGCCGCCCGGCGAGAACGGAAACGGCGGCTTGGTCTGGTACTTGCCGGCAATGATGAGCGTGTCGAAGAAGTTCAAGCCGACCGCCGCCACTTTGGCCACGACCTCGCCCGGCCCGGGAGCGGGGTCGGGGGTGTCCGCGAGCACGAGGTCGTCGGGAGCGCCGAAGCGCTGGCAGAGAACGGCTTTCATGGGACGCGACCCAATCAAAATCGTATCGGCAGGCTCATAGCACGGGGCGCGTCTGTTAAAGGACAAGGAACGACAAATAGATGCGTCGCCTCGCTGATTTGGCGGGCGCTGCACGCAGCAGGTGATCCGCCTTCACATTGCCGAATTCGCCAAGCAGTTCATGCTGCTCGGGAATTCCTATCTGGGCGTGCCGTCACGGGAGATGGGCCGATGACCGGGATCAGATCTGCCACGAGCGCCTTCGTGCTTGCCGCCTCCTTGGCGTCGCACGCCTTTGCGCAGCAATCGAATCCGGCGCCGCAGCCGCCCAGGCCAGCCGCCACGCCGCAGCCGGCGAAACCCGCCGCGCCGGCTCCATCGAGGCCCGCGGCCACGCCGGCGAAACCCGCCACGACCGCAACGGCGCCCGCGGCTCCGGGCGGCGATGCCCAGCCCACCTTGCTCGGACAGTACGGGGACTGGGGCGCGTATACCGCTTCGCCCGGCGGCAACAAGGTCTGCTTTGCGCTCGGCAAGCCGAAGACCACGAAACTGGAACCCGCCGGCGGTAAGCGCGATCCGTCCTACCTGTTCGTCTCCACCCGTCCAGCCGAGAAGGTGAAAAACGAGGTGTCGGTGATCATCGGCTACCCCTTCAAGTCCAGCTCCGACGCCACCGCCGAGATCGGCACCGCGAAGTTCGCGATGTACACGCAAAACGACGGCGCCTGGATCAAGAACGTCGCCGAGGAGGGGCGCATGGTCGATGCCATGCGCAAGGGCGCCGACTTGACGGTGAAAGGAACTTCGGGCCGGGGAACCCAATCCACGGACCAGTACTCGCTCAAGGGCCTCGCGCAGGCGCTCGATAAAATCGAGCAGGAGTGCAAGTAGCGCGGCGGCTGGGAACCTCTTGCAAGATCGGAAAAAATTGGGAACCAATGACGCTCCCGGGTGGTTATCGGGGCAAAACCCTCGGTGAGGGGTTGGCGTCAATGGTCAGCAGTGCATTCCTGCGGCGGCAGGCTGAAATTCTGGTTGCGATGTCCCGCGCCACCTTCGATCTCACGATCGCAGGGCGGTTGCGGCGAATGGCGGCGGAACTTCAGGACAAGGCGGCCGAGCAGGACGCGGAAGTTACCTTCACCGCGGCTCGGTTGTAAGCGCTGCCCA
>JBJMTU010000017.1:0-13273 GCA_045811545.1 Xanthobacteraceae bacterium
CTTGGCGACGTCGGGATGGCTCGCCAGCAACTGGCCGACCTCCTTGCCGCCCGGGACCAAATTCCACACCCCCGGCGGCAGAATGCCGTCGATCAATTCGGCGAGCCGTAGCGAGGACAGCGGCGCCTGCTCGGGCGGCTTGACCACGATGGTGTTGCCAGCCGCGAGCGGCGCGGCCGATTTTCCCGCAACGAACATGAAGGGATGATTGAACGGGATGATCCGCGCGACCACGCCGAAGGGCTCGCGCACGGAGAAATTCACCGCATCCGGCCCCATCGGGATCGAGGCGCCCTTCATCTCGGTGACGAGGCCGGCATAGAAGTCAAGCTGCGCGGCACCCGCCTGCGCATCGCGCACCATCTCGGCGTAAGGGTTGCCGCAATCGGCCGCGTCGATCATGGCAAGCTCATCGCCGTTCTTGCGCAGCACGTCGGCGATGGCGCGCAGCATCTTCGCCCGTTCGAGCGGAAGGACGCGGCGCCACTCGCGAAAGGCAGCCTTGGCGGCGGCGATGGCAGCTTCCGCATCCGCCGCCGAGCCGTCGACCACCTTGCCCAGCGGCTCGCCCGTCCCCGGGCTGATGGTATCCACATAGCGCGGCGATTTCGGCTTCTGCCAGCGGCCGCCATAGTAGGGATCGCGGTGCGAAGGCAGATTAGGAGCGAGCGGCTGAGGCTTCGCGGATGCAACTGCAACCATTGGTCACCTCCAACGCACAGAGTGAGCAGTCAGGATCGCTTGATGTCGTGGAGACCGCCGAGGCGGCTGATCAGCGTGTTGGCGCCGATTGCGATCACGAACAGAATGATCAGCAGCGCATACATCTGCGGCATGTTGAAGATACTGTAGGCCTGTATCACCAAAAATCCGATGCCGCGGTTGGAGAGCTTCGTCTCGGCCAGCAGCGTGCCGATCAGCGCCACGCCGAGGCCCAGACGCGCGCCGTTGATCACGGGGTGGCGCATGGCCGGAAGATAGATTTTGGTGACCATCTGCCAGGTGTTGGCGCGGAAGCTCTTCCCGACGCGGATGAGCACCTTGTCGATCTCACGCATTCCGCCGGCGACGTTGAGCGCAACGGGAAAAAAGCAGGAAATCGCGCCCATCGCCACCTTCGATCCGGGTCCCACCCCGAACCACATGATCATGACGGGGAAAAAAATGATCTTCGGGCAGGGACCGAGGTAATAAAGGTAGGCTTCGTAGGCGCGCGACATGAATTTGCTGCCGCCGAGCAAGATACCGACGAGGAGACCGCTCAAGCCGCCGATCACCATCGCGATGCCGATCTCATAGGCGGTCGTGCCGAGATGGAAATAGAAGCTCGGATCGCTGAGCGTCGCGTAGAGGGCTCTGCCGATCGCCGCGAGCGAGGGAACAACGTCGCGATAGAGCCATCCTGACGCGGAAATGGCCTCCCAAATCACCACGACGGCCACGATGATCGCGACGCGCAGCGCCGTGACCGGTCGCAGCGGCAGCCGCCACGGGCTTGCAGCCGGCAGGCTCAATCGACCGGTCTCAGCCATCGCTCAAGCCTCTCGGTGAGAATGAACACGCAGATGCTGACCAGGATCACAAAGCAGATCGCTGCATAGGTTCCCGCAAGATCGTAGCGCTCGGCAAGCTCGTTGATAAGCTGCCCCAGGCCGCCGAAATTGATCAGAAACTCGACGCCCACGATGTTGATGAGCGCGAAGATCAAACCAAGCCGCAGGCCCACGAAGATGGTCGGCAGCGCGGCGGGAAAGAGAATCTTCCAGAATTGCTGCGACGGCGTCAGATTGAAGCTCTTGCCCACGTTGATCAGCACGCGCCGCGTGGACAAAAGGCCCTCGAGCGTCTTCAGGATGACGGGGGCGAGCCCGGCGGTGAAGCCCATCATCACGATGGTGAGCGCGCTCCTGCCGAAGATCACGAGATAGAGCGGATACATCAGCACCAGCGGCGCTGCCGCAATCGCCGCGACCCAGGTCTCGGTCGCGAGGCGCAGCAAATGATAACGGTAGAGCATGACCCCGCCCGCGACCCCGAAAATGGTGACCAGGATGCTGGCGGAGAAGGCTTCGCCGGCGGTGAGCAGGAAACGATCGAGCACCTGCTCCTCGACAATCACGCGCGGAAACGCAGCGATGATGTCCGAGGGCAGCGGCACGATGAAGCGGTTGATGAGGCCGACGCGAATGAAGAGCTCGATCAGCGCGACGAAGACGACAAGCGAGATCAGGCCGAGCGTGGCCGGGAAATATCTGTTCTTGGCAAGCGTCGCGGCAGTCATCGCGTCCCGGCTTCCTGCAGCTTTCTGCTCTCCTCGTCGATGAGCCCCCGGCTCGCCTCCTCGCGCAGATCGCTCCAGATCTGCGCCACGTATCGCCCGAACGCCTCGCTCGAAACGATCTCGGAGCTGCGCGGACGCGGTAGCGCGATCTCTACCACCCGCTTCACCTTGCCCGGGCGATAGGTCATCACCACGATGCGGTCTGAGAGCTGCACCGACTCGGTGATGTTGTGGGTGATGAGCAGTGTTGTCTGCTTGAGCTGCTGCTGAATCTGCAGGACCTTGTCGCCGAGGAGAAGCCGGGTCTGCTCGTCGAGCGAGGCGAAGGGTTCATCCATCAGCAGGATCTTGGGTTGGGCGGCCAAGGTCCGCGCCATCGATACGCGTTGGCGCATGCCTCCCGACAGCTCCGCGGGATAGCGGCGCTCGAAGCCATCGAGACCGACGAGCTTCACAAAATGCCGCGCCCGCTCGTAGCGCTCCGCCTTGGGCAAACCCGCGATCTCCAGCGGGAAGGCCACGTTGTCGATCACGGTGCGCCAGGGGAAGGTCGACTCCTCCTGGAAGATCATGCCGATCGCGGGGTGAGGTCCGCGCACCCGTTCGCCCGCGACCTTGACCGTGCCCTCGTAGCCGTCGAGCAGGCCGCCGATGACGTTGAACAAGGTCGATTTGCCGCAGCCGGAGGGACCGATCACGCCGACGAATTCGCCCGGCGCGACGCTGAGCGAAACGTGGTCGAGTGCGGTAAGAACGCCGTCCGGAGTCTCGAAGTGCTTGACGATATCGTCGACGACCAGAATGGCGGAGGCGGCGCTCGGCGCAGCCGCGTCAATCCGCTCAACCGGCACGGCAGTCATTGGTCGTTCCCCTTCCGCGGTGCACTTTTGCCCGGCACGGTTGATCCGTTTGCCCGGCCCGCTTCCCGCGTATTAGCACACCGTTACCCCATACGCCGCCGATGATGCTCGCGATGCGTTCGGTGCGGCGCTGCGCCTCAGCCCTCATCCGCCTGGAACGGCCGGCCGGCGCGCCGGCACCAATTCTCCCAGGCCCGATTGATGCCATAGGGCCCCGTGCGCTCGGCCACCTTGTCCACCTCGCCGGCGGTCAGGAATTTGACCTCGCCCATGTCCATGGCCTGCTTTTGCAGCCGCGCATTGACCTCGAGATAGACCGAAATATAGACCGCTAGCCGGATGGTCTTGCCTGCCACGGTCGCCCCGTGGCCGCGCATCAGCGCGGTCGCACCCGCGCCGATGTGCTTTGCCAAGTCACGGCCCATGTCCATGTTCTCGACCAGCAAGGCGGTATCCCCGAAACGGTCATGCGAATCCCAGACCGGCACGTCGTGGCCGATCGATGCGCCCATATGGAAAATCGGCCTGATCTTCTTGCCGGTCACCCCGAACGGGATGACGCTTTCGCTGTGATTGTGCACGACCGACATGATGTCGGGCCGCGCCTCGTACAGCGCGCCGTGGATGAATCGCTCGAGATACGGCGCGCGGCCGCGAGGATCGACCGGCGTGCCGTCGAGGGTGAACTCCATGATATCGCCCTTCTCGATGCAGTCGGGCGCGCGTGAACGCGACAGCAGATAGCGTTGCGGATTATCCGGATGGCGCACGCTGACGTGGCCGAAGGAATCCACCACGCCCTCGCGGGCGAGAATGCGGTTTGCCGTGACGAGCTCTTCGATCAGGTGGTCCAGCTGGGACATGGGTTTTCCTCGAACAGGCTGGGCGCTTCTCGCCTCCCATCACCGTACATGTCGGTGCAAAACGGGGTCAATTCGGCCTGCATGGCCTCGCGACCCGAGTCAACAATCTCCCTATTGAACTTTTCACGAGGCCCGCTAAAGCACTTGTCTCCTTCGCGCGTATCGAGCCATGGCAGAAAATCTCGTTCCAGTCTGCGCGACCGCCGACCTTGCGCCCGGCAGCGTCAAGAGCTTCGAGGTGGGCGACGAGCGCATTGCCGTCTACAACATCGACGGGACGTTCTACGCCACCGAGGCGTATTGCACCCACGCCATGGCCGATCTCGGCGACGGCATTCTGGAAGGCGATGTCATCGAATGCAGCCTTCACTTCGGCGCGTTTCACGTGCCTAGCGGGAAAGTCGTGCAACCGCCCTGCTGCACCGACCTCAAGACCTTCCGGACCGAGGTGAAGGACGGGGAGGTCTATGTCGACCTGTCGGCGCCGGCAGCGACCGCCTCCTGAGAGCGAGGCGTTGCGGCGCCCGCGCCGATACGGCGCTTGAACCTCCTTGGCTTCGGCTCGCGCGGCGGCCCCATCAGAACCGGCTGGAACAGCACCGCCGCCGCCATGGTGGTGACGAGCGCCAGCGCCATCAACTTGCCCATGCTCGAGGTGCCGGGATGGCTCGAGAGCCATAGGCTGCCGAACGCGGTCGCTGTGGTGAGCGCGCTGAACATCACGGCGCGCGTCAGGCTCGACTGCAGAAGGTCGGTTTGGCCGGCTCGCCACGCCATGATGTAGTAGATCTTGAACGCCACGCCGACGCCGAGCAGCAACGGCAGCGCGATGATGTTGGCGAAGTTGAGCTTCATGCCCAAGAGGACCATCAGCTCCATGGTCACGACGCCTGCCATCAGCAATGGAATGATGGTGAGCAGCACGTCGCCGAAGCGACGCAACACGATCCAGAGCAGAATTATGATCGAGCCAAGCGCCCAAAAGCCGGCTTCATAGAATGCCCGGACCACGGTACGCCCGGACTCCAGGATCGCAATCGGGCCGCCGGTGGCATTCGGTTCGACCGCCTGCACCGCACGGGCGAACTGGCGCAACGTTTCGTTGTCGGTCGGATCGCCTTTGGGCAGGATTTCCACCTTATAGCGCCCGTCTTTCGTGACCCACTCGTGCGCGATTTCGGGGGGCAAGGTTTCAAGCGTGACCGGCTGCGCCTGCAGGTAGTTTCGCAGCTCGTCGAGTGCCGTACCGAGCGGAGACACCATGGCTGCCTGCGCCCGAGCTCGCAGCGCTTCATCACCGCTGGCGAGCTTGGCGAGATCATCCGCCAGGCGCTTGGCCGCGACGGCGCCACGCCCGGATTGGTTCCCGGCCGATTGCTTCAAAGCGTCGACCGCGGATTTGAGTGCGGCAACGTTATCGGCGTCGGTCGGCGGCTTCTTGTTGGGGTCCGGCCGCAGCACAGGATTGAGAACGGTGGCAAGTTGGCGGATGGCCGCAAGCTTGGGCTGCTGATCATCCGGAATGAAATTTTCAATGGTCTTTACGCTGGACACCTCGGGTACCTTGGAGAGCTTCTCCACGTCGGCTTGGGCCGCTTCCTTGTTCGGCGCCAGCACAAAAATCGAACTCGCGCCGATGGCGGGATCGCTTCGCAGCTCCAGGAAGGTGGCAACTGATTGGGCCTGGGGGCTTCTCAGGTTGAGCGGATTGAAGTCGAACTGCAGCCAATACAGCAGCGGGAGACCGGCGGCGACGACGAGGCCCGTACCGACAATAATGGGGATTCGATGCCGCTCCATAAAGCGGTCGACCGGCGCCAAGCCTTTGAAACCCAGTTCTTTCGGTTCACCGGGCGGCCGCAAGACCGTCAGCAGCGCGGGAATGAGCGTAATGCTGGTCAGAAATGCGACGATCATCCCGAGCCCTGCGAGCAGGCCGAGCTCGGACAACCCCTTGTAGTCGGTCGGAAGGAACGACAGAAAGCCCGCCGCGGTTGCCGCCGCGGCAAGCGTCAGCGGCGCACCGACATGGCTCGCAGTGTTGATCAACGCCTCATGGAGATTGTCGACGTCGTGACGTTCGGCACGGTAGCGCACACTGAACTGAATGCCGAAGTCGACCCCTAGTCCAATGAACAGGACCGCAAAGGCAATCGAAATCAGGTTGACCGCGCCCACGATGGCCAAGCCGATCGCAGCGGTAATGAACAAGCCAACCAATAGGCTAATGGCAACCGCCAGAATAATCCCAAACGAGCGCAAGGCGAGCCAAAGGATGGTCAGCACCACGACGATCGTCACCGCGGTATTGACGTATGCGCCCTCCTCCAACGTGGCATATTCCTCGTCGGCGATCGCGACCGGACCGGTGAGCCGTACTGTGGCGCCATACTTCGTGCCGATATCCAAATCGGCCGCCGCCTGGTGAATGGCATCGGTCGCCGCCTTGCCCGGCATGAGCGCGGCATAGTCGAGCACCGGCCGTATCTCGACGAAGCGGCGCCGCTCGTCCGGTTTCGGTGGCCGACCGTTGAGCATAGCGCGCCAGGAGAAGCTCGCGAAACGCCCCGCGATGGCCTCATCCAGCGTGTCCGAGACCATGTTCAATGTGCCGGAGAAATCGTCGAGCGTGTATTGGTTCATCCGCGCGCCGATCAGTCCGTAATTGAGCGCGGTGGTCAGGCCGCGCAGGTTGGAATCCTGCGCCAGCGTCTGGATCAGCGGCTTGGCTTCCCCGAGCTTCTTGGTAAGCCCGACCACCTCTTCGGTGGGCAAGAACAGCAGTCCATTCTTCTGGAAGAAGGGCCCTCCCCCCGCCTCGAGAATGGAGCGGAAAAGGTCCTTCTGGACGGCCAACTTCTCGATCAGGGCCGTCGTCGCTTGGGTGACCAATTCCGACGTCGGAGCATCGATGACCGCCAGCATGGTCTCTTCTTTGGGAGGGAAAGACTTTTCGAACGCCACCTCGCGTTGGCGCCATGGCAGTTCCTTGGAAATGAGCTTGTTGACGTCGGCGTCGATGGCGAAATGGCCGGCAGCATAGATGGCCGTGGCAAGGCCCAAAACCGCCGCAATGCCTATGACTTGCGCCGCGTAGCGGGTGCAATAATCGACGACAGTGACGATCGCCTGCTGCAGCATGCCTAGTCCTGGGAGCTATGCGATCGGGGTCCGATCAGCAGCAATGGGGGCCGGTGTGGCGGGCGGCATAACAGGCAATTCAGTGCATTGACAACGACTAAAGGTTGCATGGGAACACTGCCGGAACGTCAATCAAGTCGAATAACCCCCCAAAGCGGCATCGAGTTCGCGGGGGCGGCGAGAAGTCACGCAACCGCAAATTCATAAGATTTTGGGCTGTGCCTACGCGAGTCTATGTGGGAAAATGTTTGAATCATGCCGACCCCGCCGATTCCCCCTGCCGCACAGATGCGTCCTGCGCAAGCGGTTCGTGACCGTAACCGTGCGGGCGTAAGCCCCGTCCGCACCGAGACCCGAGCCGCTCGGAAGGTGCCACCGGGCATGCCTGCGGGAGAAAAGCAGCCCAGCAGGGCGATCAAGGTCATTCTCGCGCAACCTCGGGGCTTCTGCGCCGGTGTGGTACGCGCCATTGAGATTGTCGAGCGCGCGCTCGAGAAATACGGCCCGCCGGTCTACGTGCGCCATGAGATCGTTCACAACAAGTTTGTCGTCGACAGCCTCAAGGCCAAGGGCGCCATTTTCGTCGAAGAGCTCTCCGAGGTGCCGCAGGGCGCGGTAACAATCTTCAGCGCGCACGGCGTCGCCAAAAGCGTGGTGAACGAGGCGGCCGGACGGCAGCTGCCCGTACTCGATGCGACGTGCCCGCTGGTTACCAAGGTCCACAACCAGGGCAAGCGCTACGTCGCCCAGGGACGCGTGCTCATTCTCGTCGGCCACGCCGGCCATCCGGAAGTCGAGGGCACGCTCGGCCAGATCGACGCTCCCGTGGTGCTGGTACAGAGCGAACAGGACGTCGAGGCGCTCGATATCCCGCCCGACACGCCTGTCGCCTATGTGACGCAGACCACGCTGAGCGTCGACGACACCCGCGGCATCATTGCCGCGCTTGAACGGCGATATCACAACATCGTCGGACCCGAGATCAGAGACATCTGCTACGCCACCCAAAACCGGCAGTCGGCGGTGCGGGAACTCAGTCATCACGTTGATGTGATTCTCGTGGTCGGTGCGAAGAACAGTTCCAACTCCAATCGGCTGCGGGAAATCGGCGCCGAGGCTGGCATTCCGAGCTATCTCATCGCCGATGGCAGCCAGCTTGCGCCGGAGTGGGTCAAGGACGCAGAAACCATCGGCATTACTGCCGGCGCCTCCGCGCCGGAGGTGCTGGTCGAGGACGTCATCAACACGTTGCGGACGCTGGGCGAGGTCGAAGTCTCGACACTGCCCGGCCGGCAAGAGCATATTGAGTTCCGATTACCCCGCGAACTGGGCACGAGTTGAAACGTTGATTTAAAGGCCCGAGGCGGCAACCAGGAAGCAGACAGAATGCGAGTCCCGTTTTTCAAGGAAATGCGCATTGGCACCTACATCCTCAAGCAGAAACTCTTGGGGCGCAAACGCTACCCGCTCGTGCTGATGCTGGAGCCGCTGTTTCGTTGCAATCTCGCTTGCGTCGGCTGCGGCAAAATCGACTATCCCGATCCGATCCTCAACCGCCGGCTGACGGTCAAGGAGTGCCTCGACGCCGCCGACGAGTGCGGCGCGCCGATGGTAGCAATCCCCGGCGGCGAGCCGCTGATCCATCGCGAGATCGGCGAAATCGTGAAGGGCCTGGTCGCCAAGAAGAAGTTCGTCTCGCTCTGCACGAACGCGCTTCTGCTCGAGAAGAAGCTGCATCTGTTCGAGCCCTCGCCCTATCTCTTCTTCTCCGTGCACCTTGACGGGCTGCGCGAGCATCACGACAAGTCCGTCTGCCAGCCGGGCGTATTCGACCGCGCCGTGTCAGCGATCAAGGCCGCCAAGGCCAAGGGCTTTACCGTCAACGTCAACGCCACGATCTTCGACGGCCATCCGGCCGAAGACGTCGCGGCCTTCCTCGATTACTGCAAGGAGCTCGGTGTCGGCATATCGATCTCGCCCGGTTACGCGTACGAGCGCGCGCCGGACCAGGAACATTTCCTCAGCCGCAGAAAAACCAAGGAGCTGTTCCGCCAGATCTTCAGCATGGGCGAGGGCAAGAACTGGAATTTCGTTCACTCGAACCTCTTTCTCGATTTTCTCGCCGGCAACCAGACCTATCACTGCACGCCGTGGGGCATGCCCACGCGCAACATTTTCGGTTGGCAGAAGCCTTGCTATCTTCTGGGCGAAGGCTACGCCAAAACCTTCCGTGCATTGATGGAGACCACGGACTGGGATTCTTACGGCACCGGCCGATACGAAAAGTGCGCGAACTGCATGGCGCACTGCGGCTACGAGCCGACCGCGGCGGAAGCGACGATGTCGCACCCCTGGCAGGCGCTCAAGGTCGCCATGTTCGGCCCGCGCACGCAAGGGCCGATGGCGCCGGAAATTCCGCTCGACGGCCAGCGTCCGGCCGAATTCGTGTTCTCGCGCCATGTCGAGCAGGAGCTGGCGGCGATTCAAAAGGCCGAGAAGCGGGCCCCGCTGGAGGCGGCGGAGTAACATAAACCCTTGAGCCGTCATTCCGGGGCGCGGGCAGCGCAGGCAAGTGTACGCAGCCTGCGCAAGCTTGGCTGCGTGTGCCCGCGAACCCGGAATCTACAACCACTGAACCCTTAAGTGAGCGTCGGCGATAGATCGACCCAATCGGGGTTCTTGCTTTCGATCAATTCGATTTTCCAATCGCGACGCCATTTCTTCAATTCCTTCTCTCGCGCGATTGCCGCGGTGGGGTCATCGAAAATCTCGAAATAGACGAGCTTGTCGACCGCGTATTTGGCCGAGAAACCTGGCACGAGCTTGAGCTTATGCTCGTGGACGCGCCGAATGATGTCGTTGGTGATGCCTATTAGAGCGTGCCGTGCTTTCGATTCGCAAGAATGTAAACATAGAACTGGCGAACCATTGAGTGCCCTATGGTTATGGATTCCGGGTTCGCCGCTTCGCGGCGCCCGGGAACGACCGCTGAGAGTTTGTGCTGACTGTGTGCACGAGCCTTACCAGCGTCCCTGCACGCGCAGGCTTTCGGCAAGATCGCCGCCGAACAGATGCTGGCCGAGATGCATGAGCTTGCAGTCGAGATCGACCCAGATCTTGCCGCCCATGTCGCGCCAACGCCGGCGGAAGGCGTAGTCCTCGGACAAATATCGCCCCGAGTCGGGATCGACCATGCAGTCGAAGAAGCGCCAGTGCAGATGCGCCTGCGGATTGTTGGGCGGGCCGTCGGGAACGTAGTTGAGCTCCGGATAGTGCTTCATCATCGCGGTGAACACGTGCCGCTTGATCACCATGAAGCCGGTCGGCGCCTCCGCCACCTCGACGAAGCCGTCGCTGTCGGCGTATTGGCTGACACGAGTCTTGCCGTGCTCGATCGGATTGAACGGATAATCGGCATAGGCCGTCTCGAATTGCTTGCGCGTCATGCCGGCGGGAACGCCCTCGGCCGGCCAGTTGAACGACTTCATCGGATAAACGCCGGCGGCGACGTCCCTGTCGGCAAGCAAGAGGCGAAAGACCGATTGCGGGTTGAATGCGATGTCGGAATCGATCCAGAAGAGGTGGGTGAACGACTCCTCGGACAGGAACTTGAGCACGATCTTGTTGCGGCCGCGCGTGATCAGGCTCTCGCTGTGCATATGCAGGATGCAGGGAAGGCCGACATGCGCGCTGTCGAGGGCCAGGCTGAATATGCTCGCGACATAGTTCATGGTGACCCCGGAGATGTAGCAGGGGGTCGCGAACATCACGCGCATCGATTTCAGGGCTGAATCGGGCAGCATTGGCGGTCGGCCTCGCGGCGCGGTGCGTCGAGCACAAAGAAAGGTGCTCCCATAGCCCCGGCGGTTGTCTTCGATTTGTCATGCCCGGGCTTGACCCGGGCATCCATCGAAAGAAGCGCTTCATTCAACAGGATGGATTGCCGGGTCAAGCCCGGCAATGACCGTGGAGGGGTCAGTGCCAAAGACAATGGGTAGCATGTCACTGTTTCGGCGCAGGAGGATTGGCCTTGGGTGCCGCGGGTGCGGTCGCCTGCGGGGCGTCGGGGGCAGACTGCTGCGGCGCGGCAGGCGCCGCTTGGCCGAATGAGACCGAAAGCCCGAATAACCTCCAGCGCCCGCCCACTGGCGCGTAGAGCAACTCGAAATTCACCTGCGTCGGCACCGACGGAAAGAAGCCCGCCATATGCATCATGCCGTTCGCTTCGATCTGCGGCAGCAGCGTAAGCTGCGGCTCGATCACCGCCACCCCGGACAGGTCGACGTTGTCGCGGCGTTGCTGGACGAAGATTTCGGCAAGCTGCGCCGCGGAGTTGGCCTGAAAATCCGGCGAGCCGAGGTCGCGCAAGACCGTGTAGTTGCCGGTCTTGTTGGCCTGGTCGAGGGCGAGCAGCGTCGAGCGGATGAGAATCAGCACGCCGTTGCGATCGATCTGCGCGGGCTTCGGCGCCGGCGGTTGCTGTTGCGGCTGCTGCTTGGGCGCCGGCTGCTGCTTCGGCGCCTGCGCCTCGGCCGCCGGCCAGCCCATCACAATGATGGCGCCCGCCGTCACGCTTATCAAAACGACAACGCCCACCGCCAGCAGGCGGAGCCGAGAGCCGAGTCGTGTATGGCGTGCTACCACGCGAATCTCGACACGTAGGGCGCAATAGCGAAGCGCATTGCGGCGATGACGATTCCACGCGCTCCGGTGCCGCCGGGCTCGTGTCCGAACGGACGATTACCCTACGCTAATCCGCCCTGCGAATTATGGCGAAATGCGGGACTCGCGCGCGCGACCCGATCCTACCACGCGAAGGTCAAACCGGCCCGCGACCCAATCCCACCATACTGAAATCCGCCGGCGAATCCGGCGTTGGCCACGATGTTGCCGCTGATGCGCGCCTGGGCGACGAGGCTCATGGCGTTGGTGCCGCGGAAATTGCCCCAGTTGGTGGTGACGGCGAAGCGCTTGTTGTCCGGCAGTGCTGCGCCGCCCATGGCGATGGCGATCGCGGTGCCCTCATAAGCCTGGTTCAACCCGTGCTGCAGGTTCTCCTGGAGGAGGCGCACGTTCTGCTGCAACGCGCTGACGTGCGCGTTCAGGGCGGAAATGTCCGGTACGCTCAGACTCGTCGCCGCCAGATTCCCGCTGGCATCGGTGGTGACGATGAAGGTGGGGCCGGACTGCGCGGCGAGGCTTGCCGCCGAGGTGAGGCCGGGCATGCGGTACGTGTTCGACGCCGTGCCGAACGCCATCTGGTTGGCCGCGGTGGCGGTGGCGCCATTGCCGAAGGCGCTCGAATTGGCAAACGTCGCCGAGGCGCCGGGGCCGACAGCTGTCGCATTGGTCCCGGTGGCGATCGCGTTCACCCCGGTGGCCGCGGCGCTGATGCCGACCGCAACCGCGTTCACGCCGCTTGCGGTCGAGCCTTGGCCGATCGCGGTGGCGCCGGTGGCATTGGCGGTGCTGGCCTGACCGATGGCGGTGGTGGCGGCGCCGTTGGCGAGGCTGCCCTGGCCATACGCGCTCGCGGTCGCGCCATTGGCGACGCTGTTCTGGCCGGTCGCGGTCGCATTGGCGCCGTTCGCGGTGCTGAACTGGCCCGTCGCGGTCGCGAAGGCGCCGTTCGCGAAGCTGCTCTGGCCGGTCGCGGTCGCTCGTCCGCCGTTGGCGGTGCTGCCCTCCCCGAACGCGCTCGCGGTCGCGCCGTTGGCCGTGCTGTTCGCGCCCGTCGCGGTCGCGTTGGTGCCGTTCGCGACGCTGAGTGTACCCGTCGCGGTCGCGTTGAAGCCGTTCGCCTCGCTGCCCGCACCGGTCGCGCTCGCTTGCTCGCCGTTCGCGAAGCTGAATGTGCCAGTCGCGGTCGCGCCTTCGCCGTTCGCTACGCTGCTCGCGCCGGTCGCGGTCGCACTGGTGCCGATTGCCTGGCTCAATCTGCCAGTCGCGGTCGCAAATCGGCCGTTGGCGGAGCTAGACTCGCCGGTCGCGGTCGCATTGGTGCCGTTCGCGCTGCTTTCCTGCCCGGTCGCGGTCGCGTTGGCGCCGTTCGCGAAGCTGAATGCGCCAGTGGCGGTCGCGCCGCCGCCGTTCGCGACGGCGGCATTGCCGTAAGCGGTGGCACTGGC
>JBJMTU010000018.1:0-3440 GCA_045811545.1 Xanthobacteraceae bacterium
ACATCAAGGAGCGCTTCGACATCGGCAAGGTGATGGTGGTCTCGCCCGACGTCGGCGGCGTCGGCCGCGCCCGCGGGCTCGCCAAACGCATCAATGCGCCGCTCGCTATCGTCGATAAGCGACGCGAGCGCGCCGGCGAATCCGAAGTGATGAACGTGATCGGCGAGGTCGAAGGTTACACCTGCATTCTGGTCGACGACATCATCGATTCCGGTGGCACCGTGGTGAACGCTGCCGATGCGTTGTTAGACAAGGGCGCGACCGAGGTCTACGCCTATATTACCCACGGCGTGCTCTCCGGCGGCGCCGTCGCCCGCATCACTGCGTCGCGGCTTAAGGAGCTGGTCATCACGGACTCGATCCAGCCTACCCAGGCGGTCAAGGTCGCCCGCAATATCCGCATGCTTTCGGTCGCCAGCCTCATCGGCGAGGCCATCGGCCGCACCGCGGCCGAAGAGTCGGTATCGAGCCTATTCGACTGACAGGACTCAGGAATCGGGAGTCTAGACTCAGGACGGGACGATTCCTGATGCCTAGCTTCCGATTCCCGACGACCGAATGTGGGTGATGGAACCTGTGGAGAAAATGAGTCCGCCCGGTGAGATATCCACCAAACAGTCGCCGCGGCCGAATCCGATTGTGCTTTAGCCACTGGAATCAATGGGGTTATATTCGACTCGTCAGGTGATTCGCCCCGGAGCGCTTGTCCAGCTCCACCGGGGACTGCGTGAGCAGCGGCGTGGTGTGCGTGCGATCGATTGCGCATCCCATGTCAGGGTGGAGACCAAGCATGGCTCTCATCGAATTTGCCGAACAGCCCCAGGGCAATCCGCTCGAGGTCGTCGAGCGGGTGGCCGCCGCCAATGGCTGGTCATTCGAGCGCGCGGGCGAGGACGAGATCACGATCCTGGTGACCGGGAAATGGACCGACTACCAGGTCTCTTACACCTGGATGTACGATATCGAGGCGCTGCATCTCGCCTGCGCCTTCGAGTTGAAAGTGCCGGAGCGCTGCCGCAGCGAGGTGCAGCAACTCATCTCGCTGATCAACGAGCAGATGTGGGTTGGACATTTCGATCTTTGGACCCGGGACGGCCTCGTCATGTACCGGCACGCCCTGGTGCTTGCCGGCGGTGTTGAAGCCTCGGGCCGGCAATGCGAGGCGTTGCTCGCCACCGCGCTTGATGCATGCGAACGGTATTTCCCCGCCTTTCAATTCGTCGTGTGGGCAGGCAAGCCCGCGCGCACGGCGCTCGATGCCGCCATGTTCGATACCCAAGGCCAGGCATAAGCTCCCGAGCGGCAACCGTCTGCGCGGACTTGACCCACTCACCATTTAGGACCTGGATGCCCAGAGGAATTCGGCATCACGGGCACAAGCGCAGTTCATGAGTTCCGCAGCGGATCCGCACACGAAAACGCGTCTCGCCAATCTATCCGGAACCATCCTCCTCGCCGGTGCAGGCAAGATGGGTGGCGCCATGCTGGAGGGCTGGCTGGCGCTGGGCCTTCCTCCCGAGCACGTGGCGATGATCGAGCCGCAGCCCAGCCGTGAGATTGCGGCGCTGTGCGACCGCGGCTTACGCCTCAATCCGTCACGCGACGCGGCCGGCGACGTGGCGGCCGTAGTGGTCGCAGTGAAGCCGCAGATCGCACTCGATGTCTTGCCTGCGCTGGCGCCGTTCGTCGGCAGCGCGACCGTGGTGGTGTCGATTATGGCCGGGCGGACCTTGCGATTCCTCGCCGACGGCTTGCCGCAGGCCGCGCTTGTTCGCGCCATGCCGAACACGCCTGCCGCGATCGGCCGCGGCATCACGGTCGCGGTCGCCAATCCGCGCGTCTCGCCCGACCAACGCGCGCTCGTCGACGCGCTCCTATCCGCGGTCGGCGCCGTGGAATGGATCACAGACGAGGCGCTCATGGACGCCGTGACCGCTCTCTCAGGCTCCGGACCCGCCTACGTGTTCCTGCTCGCTGAGGCGATGGCGCACGCGGGCGCCGCCGCCGGTCTGCCGACAGCGCTCGCCGCCACGCTTGCGCGCGCCACGGTCACCGGCGCGGGCGAGCTGCTCCATCGCTCACCCCTCGACCCCGCAACTTTGCGGCAGAATGTCACGTCGCCCGGAGGCACCACGGCTGCCGCGCTCGACGCGTTGATGGCTGAGGACGGCCTCGAACGGCTACTGACTAAGGCCATCGCCGCGGCGACGAAACGATCGCGCGACTTGGCGGGATGAGTGGCTCGCGCGAGCGGGCTCAGGGTTGCGGGGGCCTAGAAGGTCCCACGTTCCCCGCCTACATTGGTTGCACGGGGGAAATCAGTTCAGGAGCTCGGTTATGGCTCGCAAGCCGCCGCGCAAGTCAGCCGCCCGACCTGCATCGCGCAGCACCAAGTCCGAGCGCGAGCGCATCACCGACGCATTCATGGCGCTGCTCGCTGAAAAGTCGATCGAGCGCATCGGTTTCGCCGAGATTGCGAAGGCCGCCGATGTCTCGCTTGCCGATCTGCGCGCCACGTTCCCCTCGACCCTCGCCATCCTCGCCGCGCAAATAAAAGAGACCGATCGCGCGGTGCTCGTCGGCGGCGATGCCGAGATGGCCGAAGAGCCCCCGCGCGAGCGTCTGTTCGACGTGTTGATGCGCCGGCTCGAGGTGCTCGCGCCTCACAAGTCCGCGGTACGCTCGCTGATGCGCTCGGCCGCGCGCAATCCCGGTCTCGCGTTCGCCCTGAACTCGCTCGCCGTGCGCTCGCAACAATGGATGCTGACCGCCGCGGACATCAGCGCCTCGGGGCCACGCGGCGTGGTGCGCGCGCAGGGGCTGGCGCTCTTGTTCGGGTCGGTGCTGCGCACCTGGATCAACGACGAGGATCCCGGCCTTGCGCGTACCATGGCAGCGCTCGATCGCGCGCTCGCGCGTGGACAGCGCTGGTCGGGTTTCCTGGACGATCTTCTCCGGATCCCCGGCGCCGTCTGCCGCGTGCGCCCGCGCCGGCGACGCGACGCGGAAGACGAGGATACAGTCGCGGTCTAGAGCTATTGCCGATGCCGCCCGGGTGCCTGCGTTGGTGTCGCCTCGCCCACGCGATCGCTCTCGAATCGCAGCAGCTTGACCACCCGATCGCGCACCGCGCCCGAAAGTTCGAGCCGCAGCGCCCAGTCACCGTACATTTCGAGCGCAATGCGCGCCCGATACGTGCCCTTATCCTGCTCCTCGGTGGCCTTCACCGGCCGCACATTATGCGCGCCCGGCATCGAGGGCATGTCCGCTGACACCGTCAGTGTGAGGCCGGACAAAGGCTCGCTGGTGCGGGAATTGGCGAGCTTGATGACGCAGTCGTATTGCAGCTTCTCGGCCGGCCGGCAGTTCACCTCGGCCTTGGCGCGGACCTGCGCGTGTGCGTTTTCGAGGCCGCACAGCGCAACCATCGCGAGCGTCGT
>JBJMTU010000019.1:0-7995 GCA_045811545.1 Xanthobacteraceae bacterium
CCTATATCGATCCGGCCGCCGGTGGCTCGAGCGGCATCTACGTCGCTGGTCTTCTCGACAAGCTCGGGATCGCTGGTGAGGTGAACGCCAAGGCAAAACTCATTCCCGGCGGCGCGGTGGCGGAGCACATCGCGAAGGGCGAGGCCGAGCTCGGCATTCATCAGATCAGCGAAATTCTCCCCGTGAAGGGCGTCGCGCTTGTGGGCCCGCTGCCGGCGGACATCCAGAACTACACCGTATATGCCGCCGGGATTGGCGCGCAGGCCAAAGAGAGCGAGGCCGCGAAGGCCCTGCTCAAGGCGCTCTCGGGCCCGGCCGCCGCCGAAGTGCTCAAATCGAAGGGCATGGAGCCGGCGGGATCGTGATCCGCAATCCGATCGAGCCCCATGAGTGTCAAGGCGCTGTTCTTCGACGTCTTTGGGACGCTCGTTGACTGGCGCAGCGGCGTCGCGCGCGAGGCCGAGAGCATTCTCGGAGCCGCCGCCCATAAGTTCGACTGGTTCGCTTTCGCCGACGCCTGGCGCAACGAGTACCAGCCCGCCATGGAAGACGTGCGCGCCGGACGCGTGCCATTCTGCAAGCTCGACGTGCTGCACCGGCGCAATCTTGATCGCATCCTGCCGCGGTTCGCAGTTTCAGGGCTGGCGGAAGAGGCGACGCGCAATCTCAATCTCGCGTGGCATCGACTGCCCGCCTGGCCCGACGTGCCCGGCGGCCTCGCCCGGCTCGAGCGCCGGTTTCTGCTGGCGCCGGTCTCGAACGGCAACATTTCGCTCATGGTCGATCTCGCCCGCCGCAACGGCTTTCCGTGGGACGCGATCCTGGGAGCGGAAGTCGCTGGCGACTACAAGCCCAAGCCGCGCGTCTATCTCGCCGCTTGCGAAGCTTTCGATCTGCCGCCCGGCGAGTGCATGATGGTCGCCGCGCACACGAATGATCTTCTGGCGGCGGCCAAATGCGGGTTGCGCACCGGCCACGTCGCGCGGCCGAACGAGCATGGCCCGGGCAGGGGCGAGGCTGCTCCCGCGGCACCAGTCGATGTCGCGGCGACGAGCCTCGAGGATCTTGCCGCCCAGCTCGGCACGTGAGGCACCGGTGCGGCGAAGCGCATGCCGGCCGTGACGGAACAGTTGCTCGCTGGCGCCCTTGTTATGGAGTAGCGTTGCGACGGAGGCAGCGTATGGCCGATCCCGCTTCCCAGTTCACCACCCGCATCGCCTACGGCGCACGACAGCTGCCGCGCATGGCCTGGTATATCGGCCACGGCATGGTGATGCGGCGTCTGTCGCAAACGGTGCGCGAGCGCGCCGGGCAAAGGCCGCGGCCGCAACCGCGTGTGCCCGTGCCCGACCGCGCGCGCCTTTACGCTGACATTGCGGTGCTGTTTCAGCGCGACCTCGCCAATGTGGAGGCGGGCATCTACCCGTTGCCGGCGGATCATGACGGCACGCTGCCGGTCCTGCTCGCGCGCTCGCGCCTGTTCTTCGAGGATCTGCCGGAGGTCCATCACCGGCGCGAGCGCCGCGAGGTCCGCCAGGTGTTGACGGCGCACACGCGCGGCAAGCGTCCCAACTACTACCTGCAGAATTTCCACTTCCAGTCGGGCGGCTGGCTGACCGAAGCCTCGGCGCAGCGTTATGACACGCAGGTCGAGGTGCTGTTCAACGGATCGGCCAATGCGACACGCCGGCAAGCGCTGGTGCCGCTCTACGAGATTTTCGCCGGGCGCGATCAACGCCGTCTGAAGCTCGTCGATGTCGGCTGCGGCACCGGGCGTTTCCTCGACTCATTCAAGCAGGCTTGGCCGCGCCTGCCGGCGCTCGGCATCGATTTGTCGGAGGCCTACGTCGCCGAGGCGAAGCGGCATCTCAAGCGGTGGTGCTGGATCAACATCGTGGTCGCCAACGGGGAAGCGCTTCCGGTCAAGAGCAACAGCCAGGATGCGGTGACCAACATTTTCATGTTGCACGAATTACCGCCGAAGGTGCGCCGCATCGTGTTTCGCGAGTTCGCGCGCGTCTTGAAGCCCGGCGGCCGCCTCGTCATCGTGGACTCGCTGCAGATCGGCGACGAGCCGGATTATGATGGCATGCTCGAATTGTTTCCGCGCAGCTACCACGAGCCCTACTACAGCAGCTACCTCAAGGAGGATTTTCGCGCGGCCGCCGCAGACTGCGGCCTGACGCACATTCGCGACGTCAACGCCTACGTTTCCAAGGTGATGGTTTTCGACAAGCGGTGACGATTACCGCGCCTTGCGCGGGATCCGCGTGTCTCGGCATCACACTGCCGTCGTCCCCGCTTTCGCGGTGACGACGGTATCAAGAGCGATGCGCAGCGCTTAGTTCGCCGCGTCGGCGCCCGCCTTGGCGACTTGGCGCCGGATCAATTTTCAGGCTCGCGCCGGCGGGCTGGGGCTGAAGGTGAAGCGGACGAGCTGCATCAATCATATGGCCCGCGGAACAGCAGGAGGAGCAAGCATGGAGGCAAACAAAGCCTATTTCATGGTTCGAGCGGAGGTGCCAAGCGAGTCCGACCGTGCGAAATTCGATCAATGGTATGGAACGCACCATTTACCATTGGCGATGGACAAGTTCCAGGCTGAGAAAGGCTGGCGCTTCTGGAGCCGCAGCGACCCTTCGGTCCACTATGCACTCTACCAGTTCAAAGACATGGCAACTCTGCGCGACTGTCTCAACTCTCCAGGCTTCAAACTGCTCGTTGCGGATTTCGATCAGGCGTGGCCCCGAGTGACGCGCAGTCGTGACCTGATCGAAGTCGTACAACAGGCCTGATCCGAAGCGCAGCGATCGCCTGCCGGGGTTCTTCCGGCATTTCGGATCACCATGACAAGTACTCAGGACGGCAATTCTCGATGACAAATTCGGATTCGATCGGGGCGCCTGCTCTTGCGAGCCAGCGTCATCTCTTCGATATCCCGGGTGAGGTCGCATTCCTGAACTGCGCCTACATATCGCCGCTGCCGAAAGCCTCGCTGATGGCGGGCGAGCAAGGGCTGCGGCGGAAGTCCCGGCCTTGGACCATCGCACCGGCCGATTTCTTCGTATTAAGCGAGACCGTGAGAAAATTGTTTGCCGACCTGGTCAATGCCCGGGCTGATGACATCGCATTTACTGCGGCGGTGTCGTACGGGATGGCGCAGGCAGCGCACAACATTCAAATCAAAAAGACGCAAAGAATCGTGACGCTCTCCGAGCAATTTCCGTCCAATGTGTATCCATGGATGGATCTTGCCGAGCGGACTGGTGCGGCGTTCGTCTCGGTGCCGCGGCCCGACGATGATGATTGGACCTCGGCGCTGCTCTCCTTCATCGATCGATCGACCGGGATCGTCGCCGTCCCGCATTGTCATTGGACCGACGGAGGGCTCATCGAGCTCGAGGCGATCGGAGCTGCATGTCGGCGCGTCGGTGCCGTCTTGTGCGTCGATGCGACCCAATCGGTCGGGGCGCTCCCCCTCGATGTCAAACGCGTCGATCCGGATTTTCTCGCCATGGCCAGCTACAAATGGCTGCTCGGGCCGTACAGTCTTGGGTTTCTGTACGTTGCGCCGCGCTGGCAAGGCGGTCGTCCCATCGAGCACAATTGGATTGCACGCAAGGACTCCGAAAATTTCGCCGGTCTCGTGAACTACAGCGGTGAATTCCAAGTCGGCGCGCGCCGTTTCGACGTCGGCGAGCGCAGCAACTTTGCCCTGATGCCGGTGGCCCAAGCCTCGCTCAAGCTTTTATCGGAATGGACGGTGCCGCGCATCTTCCAGACTCTGCAGCTGCGCACGGCGGCTATTGCCGAACGGGCGTATGGCGAGTTCGGGATCAGCAGCGTGCCGGCCCATCGTCGGGCAGGGCATTATCTCGGATTGCGCTTCAGCGGGGGCATTCCGTCCGATCTGCCCATGCGTCTCGCGGCAGCCGACGTCTATGTCTCCGTCCGCGGTCAGGCCATGCGTGTGACACCGCATGTATGGAACACGGACGAAGACGTCGAGAAGCTGTTCGCCGTGTTGAAAACGACGCTATCGTGACTGACTGGGGCGCACCGCCGCGCCGCGTCTCAGAGTCGGCGATGACGCCCCGCGCTCAGTACGGCCGCACCGTGCCTTTGACGGTGGTGCGCAGCATGAGCCGGCGCTCGCTCGAGGGAAAATCGGTGCGCGCGTGCGACGAGCAGCGGTTGTCCCAAAGTAGCAAATCGCCCACGCGCCAGACGTGCTCGTAGACGAAGTCGCGCTTCTCGGCGTGATCGAACACCGCATCGAGCAGCGGCTCGCTTTCGCTCGGCGGCATGTCGACGATCCCGACCGTCATCAGCCGGTTGACGTAGACCGCCTTGCGTCCCGTATCCTCGTGCGTGCGAAACACCGGATGCACGCATTCGGCGAAAGCGGCGGTGCCGCGACTGTCGCCGCGCTGAGTGGAGCCGTAGTTGTAGTGGTGCACCGCCTTGCGACCTTCGAGCCGGTCGCGGATCGCCGGATCGAGCGTGTCATAGGCGGCATAGCCGCTTGCGAACAGCGTGTTGCCGCCGGTCGAAGGAATTTCGACGGAATAAAGCAGCGTCGCCTTGCTCGGCACCTCGGCGTGAATCATGTCGTGATGGAACATCATCTCCCCGTCGGGCAAGGCGCCGATCGGCTCCCCGTTCTCGCGGATGTTGGAGATCAGCATGATGCCCGGCAGCAGGCGCGAATAGCCCTTGGGGAAATATTTGGCCGGCCGGGACAGTTCGCCGAGCGCACCAAAGTAGCCGGTCACGCGGAGCAAATCTTCCTGCGAGAGCGTCTGGCCGGGGAAGACGATGACGAGATGATCGAGCCAGGCCCGATAGATGGCGCGGATGGTCTCCTCGTCCGGCTTTCGCGTAGATCGAGGCCGCGGATTTCGGCCCCGATATGCTTGCTGAGCGGAACGACGTCGAACCGCGTTCGAGTGTCGACCGTCATGGGCGCCTCCTCCGAGGTCTCCGCTGTCGTGCAGCGAGCTTGTTATTCGGCAGCGGCCGGGGCCGCGTGCTGCGCTTTGCCGTGCTCGACTTCGCCGTTGGCCAGGGCGGCAAGAATTCTTGCCACCAGCTCGCGCGCGGAGGCTGCGCTCAATTCGACCGCGACACGATCGCGCCCGCCATCCGCTTCGCAGATGAAGTCGATACCGAGCGCATGATCGAGCGGCGCGTGGAAGGGATGGGTCGTAATAGACGTTGGCGGTGTCGATCCGCATCCAGCCGTTCGGCCCCTTGGCACTTCCCAAAAGCTTGGCTTTCTCAACGATGTAAGAGCACATGATGATCGTCTCCTTGAAGCTTCAGGCCGCCCGCGCCGCAGCCGCCGCGGCAAGATGTTTGTGGAAGAATGAAAACACCTTGTTCCAGCCGTCGAGCGCCTGCTCCGGGCGATAGGCTGGGCGCGCGGCATTGAAAAAGGCGTGGCCGGCGCCGTCGTAGCGGTAAAACTCGTAGGTTTTGCCGAGCTTCTTGAGCACGGCTTCGGTGCGGTCCACCTGGTCACGGTTTGGATTCTCATCATCATTGCCGAACAGCCCGAGCAGCGGACAGCGCAGCTTGGCGGTGAGATCGATCGGCGCGACCGGCCGCTTGGCGTTGAGCTGCTTGGGATCGTCGACGATGACATTGCCGCCCCAGCAATCCACGGCCGCGTCGATGCCGTCGAGCGAGCAGGCGGCGAGATAGGCGTGCCGGCCGCCCGAGCAGAAGCCGATCACTCCGATCTTGCCGTTGGCATAGGGCTGCGCACGCAAGAACTCCATGGCGCCCGCGACGTCGCCCAGCACTTGCTCGTCGGCGACACCGCCGGCCGCGCGTACGCGCGCGCCGACATCGTCGGGACTGTCCGGCCCCTCGCGAAAATAAAGATGCGGTGCCATGGTCGCAAATCCGTGATGGGCGAGCTTGCGGGTCGCTTCCTTGATCCATTCGTCCCAGCCGGGCATGTGATGGATGAGCACCACGCCGGGCAAGGGCGCGCCGAGCGGGCGCGCGTAATAAGCTTCGCCGATGTCGCCGCGGTGGCCGCGAAACGCGACCGTTTCCGCGAGCATACTTTCGTAGGTCATGCCGTTCCTCACCAGCTTGATGGCCGTGCGGCCGCGCAGTGCCCTGTTCAGTCAGGGCACCGATAGAGTATCGCCTTGTAGGTCTGATCCTGATCGGAAAAATCGATCGTCCTGTCTTCGCGCGGGGTGAAGTTGACGTCGCCCAGCATCTGGCTGCCGCCCGGGCCCTTGCACTCGACATGCACCATGTAAGTGGCGCCCTCACGCTTCTTGCTCAGGATCGTGCAAAGGCCGAACACGGAATCGATGTCGCGCGCCGTGATCTTCACGCGTGATACGCCGGGGTCGGCGCCGTCCACCTTGCAGGCCTGATTTTCCGTATAGGTGCCGACGATCGGGAAGTCATCCTCGGCGTGCACTGGGGTTGCGAGCGCTGACAGCGCGACGATGGTCAACACTTTGACTGCAACCTTGATCACTTTAGACACCCCCACCCGAAGGCCGCATTTTTGCAAAGTTTAGAGAATGCCGCGGCAACGGCCAATCACCAATTGCGCCGCGGCAGGGGGTCGCACCCCGCGGCCGATATGGTTCAGCGCTCGGATTTGTCGTAAGCCATCGCCCGCCATGCACGAGCTCGTTTCCATTCCCATCGTGGATGTCCGCGAAGGCGGTCCCGTTCGCCACGCGGTCGACGCGCGCGGCCGCGCGCTCGCGCTACGGGATCATTGCGTGACCTGGTTGCCACGAGCGGCGCGCATGCTGCTTCCCGCGATGGACGCGCTGACGCGCCGCTGGCTCAAGCGCTCGTATTCACCCTACGTCGCGGAGCTCGAAGCGATCGCGGCCGTGCTCGGCTTCCCCGGCATCTGGTTTCTCAACGGCACCTATCAGTGGGGCTGCACCGCGCTTGCGCGTGACGAGGGTGGCGTGCCCTGGCTCGGGCGTACGCTCGATTGGCCCTTCCCCGGGCTTGGCCGCCATGTCGAGATCGCGCGCCTGCGCGGCGTCGCGGGCGAGTTTTTGAACGTCACGTGGCCGGGCTACGCGGGCACGCTGACCGCCTGCGCGGAAGCCCGCTTCGCGGCCGCCATCAATCAGGCGCCGCTCTGGCGGCGCACGCGCAAGCCGTGGCTGCGGCCCTATGATCTCGTGGCGAACGCGCTACGCACATGGCCGATCCGCTTCCGCCCGCCCGACCACCTGCTGCGCGAGGTGTTCGAGAGCTGCCGAGATTTCGGCGAAGCGAAGCACAGGCTTGAGACCGTGCCGGTGGCGCGCCCCGTGATCTTCACGCTCATCGGCTGCGAGCGCGGCGAGCGCTGCGTCATCGAACGAACGGAAGAAGCCTTTACCACTCGTGTCGAGGACACCTCGGCAGCCAATGATTGGTTGCCGAGCACGATGCCGTGGGAGGCGCGGGTGTGCGCGACGCTCTTGCTCAAGAGCTCGCCCGAAGAGGCGACCGCGCATAGCCGTGCCCGGCGCGAGGCGCTCGCATCGTGGCCGCACTCCTTCGGCGGCGGCGATTTCGCTTGGGTGACGCCGCCCGTGCTCAATCCGTTTACCCGCATGGCGGTGGAGATGTGCGCGGCAACGGGGGCGCTGCGGCTGGTCGGCTACGAGCTGGAGGCGGACGATGCACTTCCGCATCCGGCGACGCAGGTGTGCGATTTCTCCCCGAGCAGGCTTGCCGCGTGAATATTCGGGGCGACCGTCGCGGAACGCTTTATGTTTCCGATGGACGACCGACCGCTCCCATGCCTTGTCGCAGTCGCCGCCGGACGCGGTGAGCGCCCGGAGTCGCCCCGAGGGCTATAATTTCCCCGTCCGACAACGCAACTTCCTTTGCTTTCTCCCGCAGGTGGGCGGCTCCTTTGCGGCAACTTCCTTTGCATTCCGGGCTCGGTCCGGCCCTCCGCGGTCACCGGAAATCGGCCCGGATCAGCCAGGGTGAACTGGCCCA
>JBJMTU010000020.1:0-9535 GCA_045811545.1 Xanthobacteraceae bacterium
ACACCTTGATTTTCAGCATCATGCGCGAGCCGGAGCAGCGTGTGACTGCGCTCCTCAACAACGAGATCCAGATCGCGCAGTTCATTCCGCCGCATCTCGCCGAGCGCGTCAAAGGGGGCTCGAACGTCGAGCTCATTCCGGCGAGCTCGGTCGAGATCATGTTCCTGGCGATGAGCCCCAAGTACAAGCCGTGGGACAATACGAAGCTGCGCCAGGCGGTTTGTCATGCCATCGACCGCGATCTGATCATCAAGAACGTGCTGAAGGGCCAGGCCGACCGGCTCGATGGACCGATCGGCCCAGGCCAATATGGCTACGATGCCGAGTACACCAGGAAAAACCTCATCGTTGCCTACGACCCGGCGAAGGCGCGCGAGCTCGTCAAGGCTTCCGGCTACAACGGCGAGCCCGTCTATCTCGACACGCCGGTCGGGCGCTACATCAACGACAAGGAAGTGACCGAGGCGATGATCCCGATGCTTAACGCGGTCGGCATCAACGCCAGGCTGCGGACGCCGGAATGGGCGACGCTATGGGCGGACGTGCAGAGGGGCAAGACGCCATTCTACTACATGGGCCGCGGCTCGGTAGTCGATCCATCGGTCGCGCTGTCGCAGTATTTCGAGACCGGCGGATCGCCGCGTATCGGCATTTCCGATCCGCAGATCGACAAGGCGCTGGCCACGGAGCGCGTGACGTTCGATCCGGCCGAGCGCAAGAAGGCTCTCAATCTGGCGTTCAAGGCAATCGAGGATGCGGCGCCGGCGTGCTTCATGTGGCGCCACCACATGCTCTATGGCGAATCCAAGAGCATAGAGCATAAGCCCAACCCGGCGGGCCGCATCTTCGGCACCGAGATCGTCGTCAAGCAGTAGCGCCCGCAAGGAGGGGATGCTCATCCTCTCCCGCGAACGAGAGCTTGAGCTCAGCCGATGCCTCGATACCTGCTCGGCCGGATCATTGCGACGATTCCCGTCGTCGTGCTGATCACCGTGCTGGTTTTTCTGCTCATCCATGCGGCGCCGGGAGATCCGGCCGACCTGCTTCTGTCGGAAGAGGCATCGGCAGCGGACATTGCCGAAGCCCGGCACCGATGGGGCCTCGATCAGCCGATCTACATCCAATATGGCCGCTTTCTCGCCAACATCGCCTCCGGCGACATGGGCATGTCCTTCAGGTACGCCGATCCCGTGATCAACCTGATCGGCGAGCGGCTGCCGGCCACCATCGAGCTCGCGATCGCATCGATGCTGATCGCGCTCATCGTCGGCATTCCGCTCGGGGTGTGGGCCGGCGCGAAACCGAATTCCTGGGCCGACAATCTCGGTTCGGTGGTCGGCTTCTTCGGCATCTCGATGCCGAGCTTCTGGCTGGGCATCATGCTGATCCTGATCATATCGGGATACTTCAATTGGCTGCCGTCCTCCGGCCGGAGCACCTACGGCGTGGCGACAGGATACGATACCGGTTTCTACATCCTGCAGAGCCTGCTCTCCGGCAACATGAAAGCCGTGTGGGACGGCATCAAGCACATCATCATGCCGGCGGTTGCCCTGGGCACGGCCATGATGGGGCTCATCATGCGAGTGACGCGTTCCTCCGTGCTCGAAATCATGAGCGAGGACTTTGTGCGCACCGCGCGGGCGAAGGGTCTCGGCGAAAACACGGTGCTGTGGCGGCACGTGCTTCGCAATGCGCTCGTTCCGGTCATCACGGTGGTCGGTCTCGAGCTCGGCACGCTGCTGAGCGGATCGATCATCATCGAGACCGTTTTCGCGTGGCCGGGCAGCGGTTCGCTGCTGATCTCCGCGATTCAGTCGCGGGATTATCCGCTGATCACCGGGACCGTGCTCACCTACACGATCGCGTTCGTGGTCATCAATTTCGCGATCGACTTTCTATACGCGTTGATCGACCCGAGGATCCGCTTTGGCAAATAGCGCAACCCTGAACGCGGATGCCGCCGGCGCGCCGCGCTCCGGGCGGAACCGGACGCTGCGCGCCGCCATTCGTCCCTGGTTGACGCCGAAGACCATCGCGGGCGGCGCGATCGTGCTGATCCTGATCACGGTCGGGCTGTCGGCCCCCTTGATCGCGCCCTACGATCCCAACGCCCAGAATCTCGCGCGCGCATTGCGGCCCCCCGACTGGCTGTTCGGATCGAACATGCTCGGCACCGACGCGGTCGGGCGCGACATCCTTTCGCGTCTGTTCTACGGCGCGCGGGTCTCGCTGGTGATTGCGGTCCTGGTGGTGATCATCTCCGGCCTGGTCGGGGTCGTGCTCGGGGCGATCTCCGGCTACTTCGCCGGCGCCACCGACTTTTTGATTCAAAAACTCGTCGAGGTCATATGGGCATTCCCGCCGCTGCTGCTGGCGATCGCGATCATGGCGTTCCTCGGTCAGGGGCTCGAAAATCTCATCCTCGCGCTGGTGAGCCAACGATGGATCGCCTACTGCCGGGTCTCGCGGGGACAGGCCCTCTCGCTGCGCGCACGCGAATTCGTCGACGCGGCGAGGCTGCTTGGCGCCAACCACACGCGCATCATCACTCGCCATATCATGCCGAACCTGTTCCCCTCGGCGGTGGTGATCGGCACATTCTCCATGGCATCCGCCATCATCGCGGAGGCGGCGCTGAGCTTTCTTGGCCTCGGCGTGCCGCCCGAGATTCCGACCTGGGGCAGCATGCTGTCCGACGGGCGGACCTACATCAGCACATCGTGGTGGCTGGCGCTGTTCCCGGGTCTGTGCATCTTCTTCACCGTGCTCGGTATCAATCTGCTCGGCGACGGACTGCGCGATATTCTCGATCCGCGGCTCAAGCGCTCGGGGTCCGGGATCGGCTGAGAAACGCGGCGTGACAGGCCGCCTGCCGCCCTGCGGTCAGTCGAAGCCGATCGACGTATGTCACAAAGCGGCAGTGGAAAACGGCTCCGAGCCACGGCTGATTTCGCAAAGGAGGCGATAAACGCCGATCGCCGCTGCCGGAAATTGGCTGGAGAGTGTCCCCGCCACGCGCTCGGCATCTTGCAGACGGAGCGTGTCTATCATCAAACAGACTTCGAGCCTGCGGTCGCCGCCGCGTAAGCGCTCTTCCTCGGACAATGGAAGTTGAGCCGCGCCGGCAGCTGACCAGATTTCCCCACACGCGACTCCCTTATCGTGCAACAAGTTCTCCAACGTTGCTTTCAGCGCGTTTTCATCCGGCCGTTCGCTAAATCGCGCCGCGACGGCGAGCGCACCGCGGATTGTTCCGATGCGGAAGTCTTGGCGACACACCGTGCGGATCATGTTCTTAAAAATTTCCGACATCACCATGCGCGTCATGGGTGTGGGGTTATTCAGCCGCATTCGATATTCGGCAGAGCTGAGAACGTCCGCCGAGCGGGTCACATAAAAATTAAAGTAACGCGGCTCTCCGCCCACGGCCTCATACCGCCGCCCGAGCAGAAAGCCGGGCACGTCGAGCCGCTCCTGCAAGTGCTCATGCTGGAACCATTCCTCGAACTCCGCCTCGCGACCGGGCGCTACGTTATTGAAGATTGCGAGAATGCCGGGCCGCGCGACGGTCACGTCAGAGGCTTTCATACCTCGATGCGCTGGAAGTCGATCGGGAATGAGTGCATGCGGCGCGCGCCCGTTTCGGTGATCTCCACCGTCTCGGCAAAGACGCAACCGGTCTTGCCGTCGTACCACTTCGGGTCGAACAGATCGATATTGAATGCGAAGACCATGCCCGGCTCGAATCGGTCCCCCACCACCTTGATCGCCTCGCGGTCGGCGGCGATGGCATGATGGCGGTAGCGCGGATATTCGAGCGAGGCGAGGCCGTGGCCGTGTACGCCGGCCTCACAGATGCCGAGGCCGCGCGCATCGGTTTCATCCTTCACGGCATCGAGCGCGACGGAAATGCTTTTGCCGGGGCCGAAATTCTCCAATCCGCACTGATAGGCGGCGAGGCATCCATCGTAGATGGCAAGTTGCTGCTTCTCCGGCTCGCCGAGGCAGAACGTGCGCTCGACATGGGTGAAATAGCCGCCGAACTTCGGATGCATCTCGCAGATGATGAGGTCACCGCGTTGCATCGGCCGCATGGTCGGCACCCGAAATGGATGGGGATAGGGATAGCGGTCGCAGTTCCACAGGAACAGCGTTGGTTCTTCGCCGCCGTTGGCCATCATCGCCTGCATCATGCCGGCATAGACCTCGCACTCCTTCACACCCGGTCGCGCGATGTCGCGGCAGGTCGAAAGCATGAGATCGCCGAGCTTCGCGGCCTTGCGCAGCATGTCGAGCTCCTCGGCGCTCTTGATCGAGCGCACCTTCTCCAGCATGTCCTCGAGGCCGACGAAGCTCGCTTTCGGTAACAGCGAAGTCAGACGTGTGAACACGTCGTGCGGGAGCCAGCCGTCCGGGTCGAGCGTCCCGGCGAGACCATCCATGCCGATCCTAGCGGCGTCGAGCTTAAGCTCTCTCAGGCGGTTGGCCACGGAATCCGCCCACGTCTTGGTGCGCGGCCGCACGTCGCTGACCCAGTCTTGCGCGGCGCGCCAGCCGTCGATGAACGTCGGCAACTGAACGATCGACGTGGGGTCGCCATCCGCCGGGAACACCAACACGTTGTACTCGGCGTTGCCGCCGATGGGCGCGAGATAGCGGGCATTGGCCGTATAGAAGTCCCACATGACCGGCCAGCCCCAAAGCACGATGGCATCAAGGCCGCGCGACGCCATCTCCTTGCGCACGGCGGCCCAGCGCCGGTCGCGCTCGGCAAGAGAGAGACGGGGAATTTCGAGTGTCTGTCGCATGTCCGGTCTCGTGTTGGCAGCTGGCCCAGTTATCCATGCCTGACATCGCATCACGCTGCGGATGTCCGGCCTGCATGAAGGGAAAAGTTACGCCGCGGCCTTCAGCAGCTTGAGCGTGGCGAGATAGTCCGCGATTCCTTTTTCCAGGTCGTGTTGCGGGCGATAGCCCAGCTCCTCGCCGGCGCGCGTGATGTCGTAGACGCCAGTCGCGGGATAGGCAAACCCGTAGAAATTCAGCCCGCCGCCGATCTCCATCTGCGCGTTCGGGATATGCTTCTTGATCACGCGCTCGAAGTCGCGCAGCGTCACGCCGACACCGGTGCCGATGTTGTACACGCGGCTCTTCACTTTGTCCGCGACGGTTGCGAGGTAAATGCCGAGCGCGGAATCCTTGTTGTAGATGAAGTCGTCCTTGTCCTCGCCGCCCTGCTCCAGCTTGAACGGCAGGCCGTTTGCGGGATTCTCGACGATGCGGCTCATGACCGCCATGGGTCCATGGCGCGCAGTCTTGCCCGGACCGTAGGTCGAGGCGAAGCGCAGCGATACCGTCTCGACGCCCATATTGTCGTTGTAATAGGTGCAGACGTTTTCGCCCATGAACTTGGCGGAGTCGTAGATGCGCTTGGGCTTGGCCGGCAGATCCTCGGGCATCGGCTTCCAGGTGGGCGCGCCATATTCGCCGGTGATGGGGCCGTAGACGCCCTTCGCGCTGGTGAACACGACGCGCTGGACATCGAGAGCGCGCGCCGCCTCCAGCACGTTGACGAGCCCCAGCACGTTGACCTGGATGCTGAGCGCCGGATTGGCCGCCGAAACCGCACCGACGAACGCCGCCGCGTGCACCACATGCGTGACGTCGTGTTTTTTGATCGCCTGGAGAAGACGCGGCATGTCCAGAACGTCGCCCTGCTCGAAGTCGATCTTGTCGATGATGTCCGGGATGAGACTGTCGTCGCGATGCCGCGCAAACACGACGGGCCGATGCCCCTCCTTGACAAACTTGCGGCTGGTCTCGGCACCGATGACGCCCATTCCGCCGGTGATGAGAACCTTCATTGCCGGCTCATTCGATCTTGGCACCGACCGCGTTGATCAGGGAGGTCCAGTGCTTGAGGTCGCTTTCGACGAGTGCGCCGAACTGCGCCGGCGAAAGATCGACCCGCTCGAAGCTGTTCGCGGTGAAGAATTCGCGCGACTGCGGCAGGTCGAGCGCCTTCGACACATCCGCGTGGATCTTGTTGACCAGCTCGGCGGGCATGCGGGGCGGGCCCCACATTGCGAACCAGACCGAAGTCGCAAAGCCAGGAACGTCGGATTCCGCGATCGTCGGCAGATCGGGCCGCGCGCTCAACCGGTTCACCGTCGCCGCGGCGAGAATTTTCACCTTGCCGGTCTTTTCGTGCGCCTCGACGCTCGACAGATTCAACAAGAGCATCGCCACATCGCCCGCCAAAAGCCCGTTCAAAGCAGCCGCCGCGCCGCGATAGGGAACGTGCACGATGTCGGTGCCGGTGCGCTGCTTGAAGTCCTCCATGCTCAGGTGGGCGTAGGTGCCGACCCCGTACGATCCGTAGTTCAACTTGTCCGGCTGGGACTTCGCCAGCGCGATCAGCTCCCGCACGCTGTTCGCGGGAACGGATGAATTGACGACCAGCACCGGCGAGCCACGGCACAGCACCATGATCGGCGTGAACCCCTTCGGGTCATAGTTCAATTTGCTGAACAGCGCCGGATTGGCCGTGAAGGCGGAGTCCGGCGCAACCAGGAGCGTATATCCGTCGGCCGGCGCGCGGCTCACCGCCTGTGCGCCGACGCCGTAATTGCCGCCCGGGCGATTGTCGACGATCACCGACTGCCCCCACATTTCCGAGAGCCGCTGCGCCACGATGCGCGCCATCGTATCGGTGACCCCGCCGGCCGGCACCGGCACGATGAGCTTCACATTGCCGCTCGGAAATGTCTGCGCGGCGCCGGGCACGACATCGGCGGTCGCGCCGATCAGAAGCGCTACGGCAGCCGCGCACGCGGTTCGCGAAAGACTCGGCATCGAGGATCTCCTTGCGTGCGTTTCGACCATCTGCCGGCGGTCAGCGCGCGCTGGCGGCGCCGACCACCGGGTTGCCGATGCCGAGCGGCTCGGCGTCAACGAGAACGAAGGCAACACGCGCGCGTTTGTCGCTGCGGTTGGCCCAGGCGTGGTTGGTGCCGCGCTGGATCATGATGTCGCCCTGCTTGAGCTTGACCGTGGCGTCGTCCATGTCCATCTCGATCTCGCCTTCCATCACGATGACGTAATCGACGGTTTCGGTGCGGTGCATATGCGGAGTATTGCCAGGCGGAAAGTCGATCACGGCAAAACGCGTCCCCTTGGCCGGTGGCGCCGTGCCGAGGATGCGCGCACCCATGTCCTCGATCTTCTCGCCGATCGGGATTTTTGCCGGGGCGCCATCGGTGCACCACATCATGGTGGAGACCAGTCCCGCTTGCGGAAACTTGGCGTTGGTCGCCGGCGCATCGACGAAGACTTTGGCCACGCAATTGGAAGCGTGGCCCGTCACCACGCGGCGAATCGGCGGGTACTTTGGGTTCTGCATTCCATATGTCCCCGAACTTGGTTTGCAGACGCGAGGCTAGCATCGGCTTGGCAATCGCGCCATCCAAGGCAGAGGTTCGCTACCGAAAGCGGCGTCACAGCATCTTGCGCGCGAGGTAGAGCCCGAGCCACAGGCCGGCGAGCGAGGCGCCGACGGACAGGAGCACGTATAAAGTGGCCTTGCCGATGTGATGCTGCTCCCAAAGCAGCATGGCCTCTAGCGAAAATGCGGAGAACGTCGTGTAGCCGCCAAGGACGCCGGTGGTGAGGAACAGGCGAACGGCCTGCGAGGCATCGCCTCTGAACGCAAAATACCCGGCAATGAGTCCCATCAGGAGCGAGCCGCTCACGTTCTCAAACAGCGTATGGAACGGGAAGCTTGTGCCGAACCAACGGGCAAAGGCGACGTTGACGGCGTGCCGGAGGGCAGAACCGATGCCGCCGCCAACGAGCACAACCAAGTATGCGCGCATAACTCCCACCTTGCGCGACGGCGCGGTTGGCAGGAGTCATCAGCCAAGGCGGCGGTTATCGGGGGACCCCATCCCCATCAAGGCATGGCGAACGTAGGCAGTCGGATCGAAGTCGTCAATCCGAAACGGATTTCGACGGCAAGAAACGGAGTGTTTCAGACTTGCTGGACGTGCGACGCTATCATGGGCGCTTCTAACTCGCGAAGAGCAATGCATGACGGAAGTCTCGCCTCGCAAACGTTTCGGCGTCGTCGCTGACGACCAGCAACGCGCCATGAGCGGCCTCGAATTCGTTCAGGGGCTCGTCGACGGCACGCTACCGCTGAACAGCATGGCGCAAACGCTCGGCTACGACATCGTCGAGGTTTCCAAGGGCCGCGTCGTTGCCGCCGCAGAACCGCATGCGGGGCACCTCAACCCCGCCGGCACCGTGCATGGCGGCCTTGCGGCAACCTTGCTCGACAGCTGCATGGGACTCGCCATCCGCTCCATGCTGGACAAGGGCTTTGCGCAGACAACGCTCGAGTTCAAGATTTCTCTTGTCCGGCCTGTCACGCCGCAGACCGGTCTAGTGAAGGCCGAAGGCAGAGTCATCAGTTGCGGGCGCCGTATCGGTACGGCCGAGGGAACGTTAACGGACAAAAATGGGCGCGTTCTCGCGCACGGCACGACGACGTGCTTGATCTTCGAACTGTGACACACATGCCTCGCTGCTGCGCGAACGCGCCCGTGAGCCCGGGTGATGGCTTGCGCGGAGCGAGACCCATCGAGCGCCGCGGCACGGGTTTTCGCTGCGCTCAACCCATCCTACGACCCGATCGGCACGCGCGCCGGGCGAGCCACACCGTCCGGCCCCCAGCCCGAGGGTCTGCAACCCTGTGATCAATCACCTCGAAGCTGTGCCGCGTCAGCAACTCCTTATATTCAGCGGCATCGAGACTCGCGTGATAGAGCGGGTCGTCTCGATAGCAGCCGATGCTCTCGCCATACGACGGGCCGGTGTTGAACATCTATAGGGCTCCACGCGCGGCATGCGCCGCAAACACTGCAAACATCTTGCGCTGATCATCCGGCTTGAGATGAAAGAAACTGTCCCAGGCGAGCAGACCGTCGAAGGTTCGGCCGAGCGACAACGAGCGCATATCGGCGACGATCCAATCCTGCTCGGGAAGGCGAGTACGACAAAGAGAGATCAACGTCGGCGAGGTATCAATCCCGGTTACGCGCAGTCCGCGTGCTACCAGATTCGTTGCAACCGGCGCCCCTCCGCCGCATCCCAAGTCGAGGACGCTCGCGTGCTCAGGGAGCGCCTCGATGAAGCGGAGGTGCCAAATCTCGTCATTCCAACCACTCTTGCGACGATCAGCATCCCAAGCAATGGCGTGACGCTCGTAGTGTTGGGCAACCCTGTCTGCAAGCTCGGCCATCGGCCGCACATGGACGATGCCGCGAGGGTACGCAAGCCCCGTCGGAACTTCGACTGGTCGCAAACGTGGACAGGCCCTGGGGCATGCGTGACTTCGTGATCATTGATCCGACCGGTGTGCTGTGGGATCGCACAGAACAATGCAGGAAGTTCCCGGCATGGGCCGTCGGTCAGGGTTGCACGGCGGTAGCGCGCTCGGGCAAGCGGTAGGCAATTGCCGCACTCGCGCATC
>JBJMTU010000021.1:0-11419 GCA_045811545.1 Xanthobacteraceae bacterium
ATAGGTGATGATCAGGAATTCCCGGTTGACGAAACGATAAGGGCCCGGCGGGTAAGCCGGGCTTGTCAGCGGCATGGCAAACGCGCGCGCTTTGACCTCTGCTTCCTTCATGCTGTGCTCCTGTGATGCAGTCGATATTGCGGCGCCGCGCTCATTCGCGGCCGTCGACGGCGACATCGAACGTGGCAACCCCGGCCTGATCCACCGGCCGCTGCGTCGACGGAGGTTTGACGTCGAGGGGTGAGCTCTCGCGTTTCGCCGTCAGCGGCGTGATGCGGGCCGAAGCGTCAGTAGACGTCATGCAACGACAATCCCTGTTGTCGGGTGACTGCTTTGTCGAACTCGACCGCACAAAGCGAACGATGCTCGGGCCGAATTCACCGTGGTTCGCGCTCGCTGTGCACCTCTCCAACAAAGCGAATGCGTTCATCAAATCACGATTGCGTGGACGGTTTGTGTCATTTCAATTGCCTTGCCGACCGCCACCCAAAGACCTTTCCATCTGCGCCGCGTCGCGCCCCATCTGCAGGCACACGAGAACTTCGACGTAGCTGGGAGATCCACCCGTTTCAGTGGTGGCAACACAACGCTGGCGAAGGGCCGGGGAAAATTGCGTCCACTGGTTTTCCAGTTCGTCACGCGCGCTTTTCTCGTCCGCCAGGCATTGCCGCAGGCTCGTATCCAAACTCAAGCTGTCGCCCATCTTCGCCGCCGCGCGACAGCTGGGCTCGACGTTGAGAGCGGGAACGCCGTCAGCGATCAGCAGCGTGCCGCCGAGTGCGAAAACTAACGCTGCTGGAAACATTTGTGCCCTCCTGCGATGGCGCGCCCGAGGTGCGGCCGGACCGTGTGCCGCATAGCTCGGTGCCTGGGAGCGGTCAACGGTCTGTTCGAATGCTATTGTGCCGGTGCCGCAGAGGGCGGGTTGAGCTTGCAATTGTTGAGCACGGCGTAAAAGCCCTTCTCGCCCTTCTGGAAGCTCACCGCGGCCGTGAACACGTAGGATCCGCGCTTGGCCTCCTTGAGCTCGTACACCCACCAATTCGTCACTTGACCGGGGCGATTGGAGTACTGGGCGCACGTTCCATCGGGCCCGTCGACGAGCGGAACGCTTTGCAATTCGTAGCGATAATCCTTTGCATTGGGCCAGGCGACGCCGATTGCGAACGTCGGCCGCTCGTAATCCAGAGGAAACGGTTGTGACAGATTGTTCGGATCTCCGCAGTTCGGGAACGCAGTCACGTATTCCGCCCGGCCGGTGCAGATCATGATCGGTGCGCCGTTGCTCCAGTCGATCCCTCCGGGCCATGCGCCCCAATGGGTCCGGCAACAGGTCTCGATGGGGACCGCCGGCCATTCTGGCGGGGTCTGAAACGATATGCTCTGGCTGCTGATGCAGTAATTGGTGGTGCAAGTGTATTGCGCCGACGCCGGCGCTGCAGGCGACAAGGCGAGAAAAATCAGCGCCAGAAAATATCGCAAGGTATTCATGGCCGGAATTCCAACAGACACTCTCTTGGGCATCGTTTCGTCCTCATGCCGGCCTTTGCCGCCTCGCCATGCTGATGTACACTACCACGTCGAATGCGCAAACGATCGAGCGCCAGTCACGACAACCCCCTCGGTCCCCCAATCCTGACGTCAGCCTCGCGTGGCTCGGGTCGCGATGCTGGTTCGAGTACGCCACCTTTTGCCGCGGCTAAACTATTGGCTGGCGCCGAAACAGCAACACGTCGTAACCTCCCCGCAGCATGCGACGAGGGTAAATCTTTGGTCATGATGACTGCACAGTGGCGGCTGCCGAGAGAGGTGACGAAGACGACCAAGATGAGACGCGTCGTCAAAGGTCCGTGGCGCGCGGCCGGGGCTCGGCTGTCGGTCGCCGCGTGCGTGGCGGTGCTGCTGACGGCATGCGGCCAAGAGAATCGCTACGTCGCCCCGCCGCCGCCGAAGGTGATCGTGCAATTGCCCGTCCAGCAGACGGTTACGCCCTACCTGGAGGCGACCGGCAACGCTGCGTCGGTGAATACCGTCAAGCTGCTGGCGCGCGTGCAAGGCTACGTGCAGGAGATCAAGTATCAGGACGGCGCCTTTGTAAAAAAGGGCACACCGTTATTCGTCATCGAGCCGGAACCCTACAAGGTTCAGCTCGAACAGGCGCAAGCGGCGGAAGAGGGCGCCAAAGCGACACTGGTCAATGCCGAAGCCGAATTCACGCGTCAGCAAGAACTCCAATCCAAGGACGTGTCGACGCAGGCCAACCTCGACAGAGCACGCGCCAACCGCGACACCGCGCGCGCGAGCGTGCTGCAGGCGCAGGCCAACACCCAGACCGCCGAGATCAATCTCGGCTACACGACGGTTTCCGCTCCCTTCGACGGCGTGGTGACCGCGCGCAAGGTCTCGGTCGGCGAGCTCGTCGGCGGCGACCACACGAGCGAGCTTGCGACCATCGTGCAGCTCGACCCGATCTGGGTGTGGTTCAACCTGAGCGAACGCGACGTGCAGCGCGTGCGCGCGCAGATGGCGCAGCGCGGCGTCACGGTCGCCGAGCTGATCAACCAGGTTCCGGTCGAGGTCGGCCTGCAGACCGAGACCGGCTACCCGCACAAGGGCCTGCTCGATTACGTGTCACCCGACGTCAACCAATCGACCGGAACGCTGCAGGTGCGCGCGATCTTCGAGAATTCCAAACAAGCGCTCCTGCCGGGCTATTTCGTTCGCGTGCGGGTGCCGCTGCGCGCCGAGCAGGCGCTGCTGGTCCCGGAGGTTGCCGTGGGCAGCGACCAGGCGGGCCGCTACGTGCTCACCGTCAATGCCGACGGCATCGTCGAACAGCGCCGGGTGCAACTCGGCCAGACGACGGGCGAGATGCGCGTGATCGAGAGCGGGCTCAAGCCCGATGAGCGCGTGGTCGTATCCGGCATCCTCGATGCGGTGCCGGGCCAGCAGGTCGATCCACAGCTGCAGACGCCGAAATCTGCGGCCGCCCAGCCGACCGGATCGAAATAGCCGCGCGTCATGATTTCGAAATTCTTCATCGAGCGCCCGGTTCTGGCGAACGTGCTGGCCATCCTCATGGTGGTGATCGGCGCCGTCTCGCTGATGCGGCTCTCGGTGGCGCAATACCCCAACGTGGTGCCCCCGACCATCTCCGTCACCACGCGCTATCCCGGCGCGAGCGCGCGCGCGGTGGTCGACACCGTGGCGCTGCCGATCGAGCAGCAGGTCAACGGCGTCGACGGCATGATCTACATGCAGTCCTGGAGCGCCGCCGACGGCAGCTACACGCTGATCGTCACCTTCAAGATCGGAATGGACATCAACTTCGCGCAGGTGCTGGTGCAGAACCGGGTCTCCAGCGCGCTCGCGCAGTTGCCGCAGGCTGTACAGGCGCAGGGCGTGACCGTGCAGCAGAAATCGACCGCCATTCTGCAGTTCGTCACCTTGACCTCGCCCGACGGCAGCTACGACAGCCTTTTTCTCGCCAATTACGCGACCATTTCGCTGCAGCCGGAGCTCGCGCGGCTGCCCGGCGTGGGACAGGTCAATATCTTCGGGGCCGGCCAGTATTCGATGCGCATCTGGCTCGACCCCAACAAGCTCTATGCGCGTTCGCTGACGACGGAGGACGTCGTCAACGCGCTCAAGGGCCAGAACCAGCAAGTCACCGCCGGCCAGCTCGGCATGCCGCCGTCGCCGAACACGCAAGCTTTTCAGTACACGCTCGACATCGCCGGCCGCTTCGACGACGTCAGCCAGTTCGAGAACGTCGTGGTCAAGACCGAATCGAACGGACAGATGGTCTTCGTACGCGACGTCGGCCGCGTCGAGCTCGGCGCGCAGACCTACAGCCAGGTGTTCACGCTCAACGGCAAGCCTGCGGCCGGCATCGGCATCTTTCAGACGCTGGAGGCGAACGCGCTCGACGTGGCCGGCGAAGTCGCGGGCAAGATGGAGCAGCTCGCGAAGAATTTTCCGCCGGGACTCACCTACACCATTCCCTTCGACACCACCACGTTCGTGCGCGAATCGATCAAGGAGGTGTGGAAGACGCTGTTCGAGGCGGCGATCCTGGTGCTGATCGTGATCGTGGTGTTCCTGCAGGATTGGCGCGCCATGCTGGTGCCCATGACGACAGTGCCGGTCACCATCATCGGCGCGTTTGCGGCCATGGCGGCGCTCGGCTTCACGGTCAACCTCTCGACGCTGTTCGCGATCGTGCTGGCGATCGGCATCGTTGTCGACGACGCCATCGTCGTGGTCGAAGGCGCGGCGCATCACATCGAGCGGGGATTGCCGCAGAAGGAAGCGGCGATCCAGGCGATGAACGAGCTGTTCGGCCCGATCGTCGGCATCACGCTGGTGCTGATGTCGGTATTCCTGCCGGCCGCTTTCATCCCCGGGCTGACCGGCAAGATGTTCGCGCAGTTCGCGCTGGTGATCGCGGCCACCGCGTTGCTGAGCGCCGTCAATGCGGCCACGCTCAAGCCGACGCAATGCGCGCTGTGGCTGCGGCCGGCGGTGCCGCCGAACCAGCGCAACCTGTTCTTTCGCGCCTTCAATGCCGTCTATGATCCGTTCGAGCGTGCCTACGCCCGCTTGATCGGCGGCATGGTCGCGCGCAGCGGCGTGATGTGCATCGTCGCGCTGATCGTCATCGGTGTCGCCGGCTTTGGGCTTACCCGCATCGCCACCGGGTTTCTGCCGATTGAGGATCAGGGCTATGTGCTGGTCACGGCGCAACTGCCGGATGGCGCTTCGCTCGTGCGCACCAAGCGGGTGCTCGACCAGGTGACCGAGATTGCCGGCAAGAATCCCGCGGTCGCCAACGTGATCGCGATTTCCGGCGTCTCCGCGCTGGACAACAATTCCACCCTGGCCAATGCCGGGGTCGCCTATGTCGTGCTCAAGGATTGGAGCGAGCGGGGCAAGGGAGAGGACTTGCAGTCGCTGTTCCGCCAGTTCAATCGGGACTTTGCCGCGATCACCGAAGCGCGCATCGTGGTATTCCCGCCGCCCCCGATCCAAGGAATCGGCAATGCCGGCGGCTTTGCCATGCAGCTCGAGTTGCGCGACGGCAGCTTCGATCTGACCAAGTTGCAGACCACGACCAATACGGTGATTAAGGACGCGCAGACGCAGAGCGGATTGCAGCGGGTGACGAGCTCATTCCGCTCCACCGTGCCGCAGCTCAAGGTGGACGTTGACCGCGCCAAGGCCGAGACGCTGCAGGTGTCGGTCGACGAGGTATTCGCCACGCTCGGGGCCTATCTGGGCTCGAGCTTTGTCGATCAGTTCAACAAATTCGGCCGCGTGTTCCAGGTCTATGTGCAGGCGGATTCGCAGTTCCGGCTGCGAGCGCAGGACATCGAGCAGCTTCCGGTGCGCAACAAGCAGGGCGCCATCATCCCGCTCGGCACCATGGTCCGCATCACCCCGATCGTCGGGCCATCGCTGCTCAGCCTCTACAACTTCTATCCGTCTTCGACGGTGATGGGGCTGCCGGCCGCGGGCTTCAGTTCCGGCGAGGCGATGACGCTAATGGAGCAGATCGCGCAGAAGGCCTCGCCGCCGGGGATCGGCTACGAATGGACCGCGATGTCCTATCAGGAGAAGCTCGTCGGGAATCAGATCTACTACATCTTCGCGTTCTCGATGCTGCTGGTGTACCTGGTGCTGGCCGGCCAATACGAGAGCTGGTTCATGCCGGTTTCGGTGCTGCTTGCGGTGCCACTGTCGCTGGTGGGGCCGGTTGTGGCGCTCAAGGGTCTCGGCATCGACAACAACCTCTACACGCAAATCGGTCTCGTGCTGCTGATCGCGCTCTCGGCGAAGAATGCAATCCTGATCGTCGAGGTCGCGCGCGAGCGGCGCGTGTTCGACGGCAAGCCGATCATCGAGGCAGCGCACGAGGCGGCGCGGGCGCGCTTTCGTCCTATCCTGATGACTTCGTTCGCCTTTATCCTGGGGGTGCTGCCGTTGGTGCTCGCAACCGGCGCCGGCGCCAGTTCGCGCAAGTCGATCGGTATTGCGGTGTTCAGCGGCATGCTCGCCTCGACCTGTCTTGCCGTGTTGTTCGTGCCGTCGTTCTTCGTCGTGGTGCGGCGTTTCGAGGAATGGCGCGCCGCGCGCAAGGCCAAGCCGGCGGCGAAGGCGGCCCCCGCCGAGTAGTTCAGCCGCCAGCTTTGAGAGGAGGGAGCCCTTATGGCCGAGTTATCGCGAGACGAGATCGCCGAAATTCTCGGGCCGGTGAGCGACGCGATCGCCGCCGAAATCATCGCGACCGGGATCGGCAAAGAGGAACTGTTGGCAGCGCGGGATCGCGTGGTCCGGGACCGGAAGGGTCACGACCCCGGGCCTCCGCTCGCGCCGGGAGCCTTCGCTCAGGTTGTCGACATCCTCGAACGAACGCACGGGATTTGGGGCGAGGGCGGCTCGACCCTCGAATAGGCCCGGAAATGGGTTGTACAGACCGCGCACACACTGACCTGTCATTCTGGGGCGCGGGCGACACCCGCGAGCCCGGAATCCAGTAACCAGCGCCCGCACGCAGCCAAGCTTGCGCAGGCTGCGTAAACTTGCCTGCGCTGCGGCTCGGCCGGAATGACGAAAGAGAGGGTTTGTCGGCTCGCGTGGCAGACTTCACGTGATGGTGATCACCACCGCCGCCGCCGCGACGAACAGGACGGCGATCACAGCCGTGAGCACCGCGATCCCGGTGGCCAATGTTCTCATGAGGCCGTCGCGGCGGGCCCGGAAGGCTGCCCGATGGGGCGGCAGGGTTGGAATTGCCGGTCGAGTATCCATGACACGCCTTCCTCAACAGGTACTACTCCGCAAGCTGGTCGCCCTTATTCCGCCGCCCCGGCCAGAAATGCGGCCATGAGCATGATGAAGCCAGCGGCAATCCACAGCAGCTCGGTGGGAATGGTCGACAACATGACGACGAGCGGCTTCACGAACGCGCCTAGGATTTAGTGTGGCGGGCGCTCGTTCCGGTTCACGGTTTTTGCCGTGCCGGAGACAAAATTGCTCTTGCCGAGATCGCTGCCGGGTCGATGTGGCAAGTTAAGTCATTCCGGCATCTCGACCGGACTGCCGATCGCAAGGCCAAGGTCGCGGTCAGCGCGTCCTTGGTTCACCGCGATCTCGGCGAGTCCGTTCGAATTCTCATACCAGAACGCCGTCCCGGGCGGCCGATCGCTGAACGTCCTTGCACGCTCCAGCACGCGGCCCGCCACGGCAAGTCTCGTGTCGGGAGGGAGCATGGCCGCCCGCAAGCCGGTCATGGCGTTGCCGAAGTGATCGACGTACACGATCTCGGCAAGATCGTCGGGCCACTGTGCGCGACGCTGCGCGCGCTCTGCGCGCGGACGTCCGGGGGGCGGCTCGCCGCGGGCCAGCATAGCCGCGACCGGCGCGAACAGGTCACGCCCGTGGAAGCTCGCGGACACGTGCTGCGGCTTGAAATCGATGTCCCAACTGCGTGTCTTTGCTGCGCGCCGCTCGATCAACTCGAACAAGCCATTGCCCGGGCCCACATACCAGCGACCGTCCGCCTCGATAACGACGGGCGGACGCGCCCCGCCGACGCCGGGATCGACGACGCAGAGAAACGTCGTGCCCGCGGCAAACCATGGCGCATAGGCCGCCAACAGATAGGCGGACGCCTTGGGATTGCCGGCCGGTGCGTCCGCGAAGAGATCGATGACCGGTACGCTTGGCGCCATCCGGTGCAGCACCGCCTTCATCTGGCCGGTATAGGGACCTTGCAGCCCGAAATCCGTGAACAGCACGACCATGCCGAATGCTCATACACTGTCGTCCTCGCGAAAGCGGGCTAGCTTAACAGCAGCTCGGTTGTCATCGTCCGCGAAAGCGGACGATCCAGTAACCACCGAATTGGATGAAAGGCGCCGCCGCGGCTTATCGGCCTCACACTGGTTACGGGATGCCCGCCTTCGCGGGCATGACGACGGCGGGGTTATGCTTTCTATGCTGGCGCCGCGCGAGTCCTTCAATCGCTCGCGCGGCGCCGTGCAGAACGCTCGGGCGATGCGGGGCGTTACTCCCGCTCTTTCGGCTTGTCGGCGTCCGTTGCATCGCCGCCTTGTGGAGAGTGGAAAGCCTACCGCGTCACCGCGGCGATCGCCCGAAACTCGGATGGCCGCGTTGAAGATAGTCAATCTCGATCGCGCGTGCGAGCTCTCGGCTAGGGTTGCGACAGCTGATGACGATCCGCTAGGAGGGCCGAAGGGGGGCGGTCATTCAAGCGGCGCTAGAGCTGGTCTGCGAACATGTGCTTGTAATGGCGATACCAATCGTTCTGGAAGGTTTCGGCTGGGTCGTGCCGCCGCTTCGCGCGCAGGAACTCGATCATGCGCGGGTGGCACGCCTCGACTTGGCTCCGGCTGGCCCAGCGGATAGCTGCCGCCGAATTCGATCGCGCGGTCGATCAGGCGTCGGAAATCATCCGCCGCCTTGGCGATGCGTTCCGGCGTGTGATCGACGTGCAGGTTCATGACCGTGCAGGCCCAGGGCTCGCGCGCCCAAGCGAGAACGCTCTCGTCGTCGCGTTCGATCAGGCGGATGGTGCCGTAGATCAATCCAACATTTTGCTGTCTGGAGTCGGCGCACACAGCCGCCAAGAATGCGGACAGCGCAGGACGCGGCACATAGAGCTCGGTGATCATTTCGCTGCCCTTGTGCGGGCTGCCGAGCCGGCGATCGAGGTCGGCATGATAGTCGTCGATATAGACGCTGAGTTGACCTAGGTCGGACCAGTAGCGCTGTCCCGAGGTCGACAGGTAATATGAGGTATAGGCATCATGCGTGTTGCTGCAACAGCGGTGCAACACCGTGGCTGAGCATCCGTTTACGGCAGCGCAGGGGGGAGCGAGAAATGAGAGACGCCTTCAAGCACCCCTTGGCCCTCCCTTGGCCGGTCGTTGCCCCTTGCAACGCCGAGCTTGGCCATCCATATGCCATCCATGTGGATGGTAAGTGGAGGATATGGGATGGCCGAGAACATCCATCAACTGCGGCCGAAGTCCGGTGACAGCGAGAAAATCACGATCAATGTCGGCTATGTCGACCTTGGCCATATCGATTTGATGGTTCAGGAGGGCTTTTACTCGAATAGGACCGATTTCATTCGAACCGCAATCCGCAACCAGCTCGAGCGCCATGCTGACGTGGTCAAGCAGTCCACGGTTCGAAAGCGTCTGGACCTTGGTCTGAGGCACTACAGCCGAGAAGACCTCGAAGCGGTGCGTGCAGCCGGAGAGGTGCTGCACATCCAGCTGCTTGGCCTCGCCAGTATCGCCCCCGATGTCACGCCTGAGCTCGCTCGCGCGACGATCGCCTCGGTCGTCGTGCTGGGAGCATTGCACGCCAGTCCGACGGTCAAGGCTGCGCTCGCCGACCGGACGCGGTGATGGACGCTCAATTGTTGCGAGTCAAAGGAAGCTCTCGAGATGAATGACATGCTTGATCCGAACAAGATGGCCGAGGCCACGCGCCTCACTCGCGCGGGCCGGCTCGCCGAAGCCACGGTACTCCTTCAGCGCATGCTCCGAGGCGAGCCACCGTCTGACATGAAAGTCGGCATCGCCGGTGACCTTGTCCCTGCCGGAACGCAGCCGCTGATTATTGACGCGACGGCTCAGTCCGAGGAGATGGATCGTCGGCCATCTTCGCGCGTCGGCATCGACAGTCGGTCGGGCCGCCGCCCGCTTGCAAGCGCGTTCACGGCCGCTCGGCGGCACGTGCTCCCTAGGCTGAGCGCTTTGCTGCGGGTTGGACGTCCGGGCACCGGGCTCGGATTACACGGCTTGATGCAGCCGGCCCCCGCGTCGACGCCGGACATCGTGCCGGACGGCGGAAAGTTCATCGAGGCGACCTACAGCAACCCGGCCGGAACCCGCGCTTACAAACTCTACATACCTAGCTGCTATCACGGGCAGCCGCTCCCTTTGGTGGTCATGCTGCACGGCGGTACGCAGTCGCCTGATGATTTCGCCGCCGGTACACGCATGAACCTAATCGCTGAAGAGCAAACTTGCCTCGTCATCTATCCTGCACAGCCCATCGAGGCGAACGCGGCGAAGTGTTGGAACTGGTTTCGCCCGAGCGACCAGCGGCGCGGTCAAGGTGAGCCTTCGCTGATCGCGGGCATCACGCACCAAGTCATGCGCGACTATTCGGTCGACCCGCAGCGCGTTTACATCGGTGGATTGTCAGCCGGAGGGGCTGCTGCCGCTATCATGGGAGCGACTTACCCCGACGTGTATGCGGCGATTGGCGTGCATTCCGGTCTCGCCTGCGGGGCCGCGATCGACATCCCATCCGCATTCGCCGCGATGCGACAAGGTGAGTCGTCGGCTTCTATGTCCTGCGACATGGCCGCGGTTTTGGGACACGGGTTGGACCTCCCGACCATCGTCTTTCATGGGGACCAAGACAACACAGTGCACCCGCGTAACGCCGACCATGTCTTTGCGCAGAGAAGAACTGCGAAGTTGCAAAAGAAAATACATCGCGGTCGGGTGCCGGGAGGACATGCTTATACCCGCACCATCCATACCGACGCGAGCGGGCGGGCGATGTTTGAGCACTGGGAAATCCATGGCGCCGGACACGCTTGGTCGGGAGGCAGTTCCGCCGGCTCCTACACCGATCCGCGAGGGCCGGACGCCGCGAGGGAAATGCTTCGCTTCTTCCTCGAACACAGGAACCGCCCGCCCGCCCTTTGAGTGTGCATTCCGACGGAAGTCGGGCCGGGGGGTTCCGAGTGTGCCTGGAGGGCTTGAGTGATCGGGGCAGCCCGTGTGCTTCCGCGGGACAACTCACGAGCTCCTGTGAACCCCGCGCAGCGGCAAAAGGGCGATTCGCTCGTCAGGTAATCGGGCCGCTCTGCTCTGGTGGCGGAACAGTAGGGGCTCCGCGCGATCCGAACCTTCATGATCTCGCATGCAACCATAACCGCCCCCGCCTCAATGGCCGAAATCGCGAGCCTCGAAGCGGAGATCCTGGTTTGTCGCCATCAACTCAACGTGCTGAGCCGCAAGCTCCGCCCTTGCGCGGCGCTTCAGCCCGGCTCAACGGCAAGGGTTTTTTGTGATATTTTGAACAGTCTGAATTAGGCACCGTATCCATTTGCCCCAGGTCACCGCCGCGCAGGAGCTTCAGATCAAAGCCGAGGCACGCCTCGCTTCTTTGATCGAAGAAAAATTGGTAACTCGAATTTCTGTTCTATCTACCTTGCTCGGAGGCGGCAAAACGACCGAACGACTTCTCGTCCGCATTTCGATTGAAACGCACAAAACGTCACCGGACTTCGATCAAACGGTCGCCGACAAAGCGAAAAATAGGATTAAGCAGGCGTTAGGCGAAATTGGTTGCGACGTGTTCATCG
>JBJMTU010000022.1:0-5866 GCA_045811545.1 Xanthobacteraceae bacterium
CATGACGCCATCTTTTGAACCGTTCTTGCAACGCCGGCCGTACAACGCCGTCACCGATTTCGTTGATGCCAATGTCGCGCGCGGCCTCGGCAACAAGGTCGCATTCACGGATTCCGGGCGGTCGCTGACCTATGCGCAGTTGCAGGAAGGCACATATCGCTTCGCGGCGGCGTTGCGGGCGCTGGGCTTGCGCGAGGAAAATCGCCTCGTCCTCGTGGCTCACGATACCGTCGATCATCCGATCGCATTCTGGGGGGCGATCCGCGCGGGCATCGTGCCCGTCCCCGTCAACACGCTACTGACCCCCGAGCAATACGCCTATCTGTTCGCCGACAGTCGCGCCGCGGCGATCGTCGTGGCGGCTGCACTCACGCCGACCGTGCTGTCGCTGCGCGATCGGCTGCCGCATTTGCGCACCGTAATCGTGGTCGGCGCGAGCGCGCGGGAGCGTGCGGATTTGCCGGACGTGCATTCTTTCGAAGAGTTGCTGGCAAAGGCCGAACCGATGCCGTTCACCGCGCCGACGATGTCGGACGAAGTCGCGTTGTGGATGTATACCTCCGGCTCGACGGGCGACCCCAAGGCGGTCCGGCACGTTCATACCAGCCTGATGGCAACGGCACGCCTCATGGGACAGGGCGTTATCGGCATCCGCGAGGACGATGTCGCGTTCTCGGCGGCGAAGCTCTCCTTTTCCTACGGCCTCGGCAACGCCGTGTCATTTCCCATGTCGGTCGGCGCCAGCACCGTGTTGCTGCCTGAACGGCCGACGCCGCAGGCGGTGCTCGCCACGCTTCGCCGCCATCGCCCGACCATCTTTTATGCCGTGCCGTCGCTCTATGCGGCGCTGCTGGCGCAGCCCGACATTGGCCCCGGCGCAGGCTGCGACCGGTTGCGGCTGTGCATTTCCGCCGGCGAGGCGCTGCCCGCCCACCTCGGTGAGCGTTGGCGGACGGTCGTCGGCGTCGACATCCTCGACGGGCTCGGCTCGACCGAGATGCTGCAGACCTTTCTGAGCAACCGCCCCGGCGACGTGCGCTACGGGTCGACCGGCAAACCGGTGCCGGGGTACGAGGTAAAGATCGTTGACGAGAGCGGGCGCGAACTTCCCGCCGGCGAGATCGGCGAGCTCGTGGTGCGCGGGCCCTCCGCTGGTGAAAGCTACTGGAACAACCGCGCCAAGAGCCGCCGCACCTTCGTCGGCGAATGGACCTATACCGGCGACAAGTACCTGCGCGACGCCGAGGGTTACTTTTATTACTGCGGGCGCACCGATGACATGTTCAAGGTCAACGGCATGTGGGTATCCCCGTTCGAGGTCGAGGCGGCGCTCGCCTCGCACGAGGCTGTGCTCGAGGCAGCGGTCATCGGCCAGGAGGATGGCGACGGGCTCACCAAGCCGAAAGCCTTCATCGTGCTCAAGAACGGCTATCCCGCCGACGAGCGGCTCTTCGATGCGCTGCGGACTCATGTGAAGGAGCGCGCGGGCTCATGGAAGTATCCGCGCTGGATCGAAGTGCGGCCCGACTTGCCACGGACCCCGACGGGCAAGATCCAGCGCTTCAAGCTGAGGGCTTAATGGCGGCTCTCGGATGCTCCACGGTTCGCCGGTGAGCTACGACCTCATCCTGAGGGGCGGCCGCGTGGTCGATCCCTCGCAAAAGCTCGATGCCGTAACCGACGTTGCGTTCGCACAGGGCAAGGTGGCGCGCATCGGCGCGGGATTGCCCGCAGATGCCAAGGCCGACATCCGCGATGTCTCCGGCCGTATCGTTACCCCGGGGCTGATCGATCTACACACCCATGTCTATTGGGGCGGCACTTCACTTGGCATCGACGCCGAAGATTTCTGCCGCCGCTCGGGCGTGACCACGGCGATCGATACCGGCAGCGCCGGCCCTGGCAATTTCGCGGGATTTCGCAAGCATGTGATCGAGCGCAGCGAAGTGCGCATCCTCGCCTATCTGCATGTCTCCTTCGCAGGAATCTACGCGTTCTCGCCGCGGGTGATGGTCGGCGAGAGCGAAGAACTGCGGCTGATGGCACCGGTCGATGCGGTGGAGGTCGCCAATGCCAATCGCGACATCATCGTCGGCATCAAGGTCCGGGTCGGCGCGCGCGCTTGGGGCCGCTCGGGCACGGTGCCGCTCTATATCGCGATTGTGGTCGCCGACGAAGTCGGCCTGCCGGTGATGGCGCATATCGATGAACCGCCGCCGAGCTATGAAGAGGTGATCGCCCGCCTGCGGCCGGGCGATGTGCTCACGCACGCGTTCCGTCCTTTTCCAAACTCGCCATTAACCGCGCAAGGCAAGGTGAAACGCGCGGTCATCGAGGCGCGCCAGCGCGGCGTGCTATTCGACATCGGGCACGGAAAGGGCTCGTTCGCGTTCAAGACCGCGCGCGCCATGCTCGCCAACGGCTTCTTGCCCGACACCATCTCGTCCGACGTGCACGCGCTCTGCATCAACGGCCCGGCTTTCGACCAGGTCACCACCATGTCGAAATTCCTCTGCCTCGGCGTTCCGCTTGCCGATGTGATCGCCGCCACGACCGTCAATGCCGCATTCGCACTGAAGCGACCGGAGCTCGGCAGCCTCAAGCCGGGCAGCGTCGGAGACGCGACAATTCTGTCAATCAAGGATGGGCGCTTCGACTATGTCGATGTCGTCGGCGAGCACCTCACGGGCGACCGCAAGATCGCTTGCGAAGGCGTCGTGATTGCCGGGCGGTGGTGGCACCCGAAGCGATGAGCCTGAGCGAGTTTCCGTCGTTCCTTCGCCGCGGCTACGGCGCGCGGTACTCCATCGCCTGCTTGGCCCGCTCGACCACGGCCGGGGACGTAGCGAAGATTTTTTCCGCCAGCGCCTGCAATTCCTCGCCTGAGATGGGATCAATGACGATGCCGATACGCTGCGCCTCGGCCAGCAGGTCCTCATCCCGCATCGTCGCCATGAATGCCTTGCGCAGCGCGGCGACCCGCTCCGCTGGCACGCCCGGCGCCATCATGTAGGGGCGGCCGAAGGTTTCGGAGCTGTAGACCAATTCCATCACCTGGCGATTCTCCGGCGTGGTGGCGAAATCGATGGCGAGCGGCACGCCCATCTTGCTGATCTCGGGATTCCCCTTGTCGTGCTCCTGCACCAGCACGCGGATGAAGCCGGATTTGAGCCAGTCCGGTCGTTGTGCCTTCAGGCTCGACCAGCTGAAGCCGCACAGCCCCTTCACTTCGTCCTTTTCGATGGCGAGGGTGATCTCGCGGGTCCCGGGATAACCGCTGACCAGGCGAATCTTGGTGCCGGTCAGGTTGTTGAGCATCGCCGGAAAGTCGCGCGTCGAGGTGCCGGGCTGACTCGCCCCGATCAGCAGTTCCTGCGTGCGCAGATCCTTGAAGGATTTCACGGGCGCGTCGGCGCGGGCGATGCACACATAGTGATCGATGGTCGCCGAGCCGAGATGGATGAATTTCGTGGCGTCGTGTCGCAGGCGGCGGCTGCCGCCGAGAAGCGCGTCGAGCAGCGCATCGAGGAGCGCGCTGTTCTGCAGCGCGCCGATGACCGTGCCGTCGCGCGGCGCCACGTTGAAGAGGTGCGCGGCCGCCGCGTTGCTGCCGGCGCCCGGCATGTTGGTCACCACCACGGCGGGATTGCCGGGAATGTGCTTGGGCATATGTCGGGAAACCAGTCGCGCATAGATGTCGTATCCGCCGCCGGCAGAGGAGCCGACGATCATCGTGATCTGCTTGCCGTTGTAAAACTGCGCGGCCGCCTCCTGCGCGCTCGCCCGTCCCGCCGCCAATGCGGCGATGATCGCGATCCATCCGAAGCAGCGCCACATCGCTTGCTCCCGTGTGATTAGCCGAACCGATCCCCCGCAGCGTACATGCGTACCTGCGCTTCCGCCGCCAGATTCTCCTGCGTCTTTTGCGCTGCGACATTGGGCGTACGACTAATTGCGGAACCGCGTCCCTCCGCTTGAAAATAGCCTATGCAATCAATTCGCTAGTCCCGGTTCCGACTTTCGGCTTACGACCAGAGGAGCAACGACCGAAATTGTGCACCGCGATAGCGTGGCCTCATGGGGCAGGTTCGCTCGATGGGCGGTCCGTGTCCCGACCACCGCAGACCTCTGGGGGAATTTCCCATGACCACGCTGACGCTGACTCGCCAACCGGCGGAAGGGATGACGCGCGACGAACGCCGAGTGATCTTCGCCTCCTCGCTCGGCACCGTATTCGAATGGTACGACTTCTATCTCTACGCCACGCTGGCGCCCTTCTTCGCCGCGCTGTTCTTTCCACCCGGAAATGACACGGCGGCGCTTCTGTCGGCGTTTGCGACCTACGCCGCCGGCTTCCTGGTGCGCCCGTTCGGCGCGCTCATCTTCGGCCGCATCGGTGATCTCGTCGGCCGCAAATACACCTTCCTCGTCACCATCGTGGTGATGGGCGGCGCGACCTTCGCGGTCGGCCTCTTGCCAACGTTTGCCACCATCGGCTGGCTGGCGCCGATCCTGCTCGTGAGCTTGCGCCTGCTGCAAGGGCTGGCGCTGGGCGGCGAGTACGGCGGCGCGGCTACCTATGTGGCCGAACACGCGCGGCCGGACGACCGCGGCTACGCCACGAGCTTCATCCAGACCACCGCGACGCTCGGCTTCTTCCTGGCGCTCGTCGTGATCGGGTTCTCGCGCTTCTACATCGAGGCCAAGACCTTCGCCGATTGGGGCTGGCGCATTCCGTTCCTGGTGTCGCTCATCCTCCTGGCATTCTCGGTCTACATCCGCCTCAAGCTCAACGAGTCGCCGGTGTTCAAGCGCATGAAGGCGGAAGGCAAGGGCTCGAAGGCGCCGCTGACCGAGAGCTTCCTGCGCTACCCCAACAACAAGTACGTGGTGCTGGCGCTGCTCGGCGCCACCGCCGGCCAGGGCGTGGTGTGGTACACGGGGCAGTTCTACGCCCTGTTCTTCCTCACCATCACGCTCAAGCTCGACTATGTGACCGCCTATGCCTTGATCGGCTTGTCGCTCGCGATCGGCACGCCGTTCTTCCTCGTGTTCGGCTGGCTGTCGGACCGCATCGGACGGCTCAAGATCATCTTGGCCGGGTGCCTGATCGCGGCGGCTACCTACTTCCCGCTGTTCGGCGCCTTGACCCACTACGCCAACCCGGCGCTGGAAACGTTCCAGCAGAAGAATCCGATCACGGTCTATGCCGACCAGTCGACCTGCAACTTCCATATCTTCGTCGGTCCGTGGTCGAAGTTCTCCGACTGTGACCGCGCCCAGGACTTCCTCACCAAGTCCGGTCTCTCGTTCAAGTCGGTCAACACGCCCGGCCAGCCGGTCGCGGTGAGCATCGGCGCGACCAAGATCGAAGGTTGGGACAACGCGAAGTGGCAGGCCGCGCTTGCCGCCGCCGGCTATCCCAAGGCGGCGGATCCGAGCCAGATCAACTATCTGATGGTGGAGTTGATCCTCGTCGTCATGGTGCTTTACGTCACCATGGTGTACGGGCCGATCGCCGCATTCCTGGTCGAGCTGTTCCCGACCAAGATCCGCTACACCTCGATGTCGCTGCCCTATCACATCGGCAACGGCTGGTTCGGCGGCATGCTGCCGCTGCTTGCCACCGCGGTGGTGGCGGCGACCGGCGACATCTATGCCGGGCTCTGGTACCCGATCGGCGTCGCGGTAATGACGCTCCTCGTCGGGCTCGCGTTCCTGCGCGACACGAAAGACGTGGACATCGCCTCCGGCTCGGGCGTCGAGGCGCAACCCAAGGCCTGAACCGGTACAAACGACGAATGGGTGGGGGCGGCCGCATTGGCCGCCCCCTTTTCCGCGGGCGGCGGTATAGGGATGCAATCGA
>JBJMTU010000023.1:0-4989 GCA_045811545.1 Xanthobacteraceae bacterium
AGGACGAGCCGCTGCTCAAAGCGTTCATCACCTCGGCGATCGAGCCGCGGCTGCGCGCCATGGGTTTTAGCGACATTCGCTACGACCCAATGGGCAATCTGATCGCAACCTATGGGGCAGGAGCGAGCAACAAATCGCTGATGCTGATCGGCAACGCCATGAACCAGCCGGCCGCGACCATGCCCAACCCCTACGATGGCGACGTGGTCGACGGGGCGGCATATGGCCTCCCTGGCGAATGCGTGATGGGCAAGGGGGCGAGCGAGCAGAAGGCAAATCTCGCGGCGATGTTGCACGCCATGGAAACGGTGATCGCGAGCAAGATGCCAATCAACGGCAAGCTCATCTTCACCTGCTGCGTCTCGGGCGAGACCGGAAAGCACGACGCCATTAAGAGCGTGGTCGAGGGCGCGGGCGTGCGTGCCGATATGGCGGTGCTGGGCGGGACCGGGCTCAAGATCACCCTCGGCAACCGCGGCCGCATCGACGTGTTCGTGACGGTGAAGGGCTCGCCCTGCCATTCGTCGCGGCCCTGGGACGGCGTCAACGCGATCACCGGCGCGACCGAGGCGATCCGCCTGCTGCTGGACAAGGTGAAGGTGGATAAGAGCCACCCCCAGCTCGGCAGACAGTCGTTGACGGTCAATCACATTCGCAGCTTTCCCGAGTCGACCCACACCGTGCAGGAACGCTGCGAGTTCACACTCGACCGACGCCTCTTGCCGGGAGAAGATCCAACCGACGCCTTCGCCGAGATCGAGCGCATCGGCAAGGAGGTCGAGCGGATCAAGGATCCGGTCAGCGGCAAGACCTATGGTGTCGAAGTGCGGCTCGGGCCGTACATGTATCCCTCGCTGGTGACGACAGAGTCACCCGTGGTGCGGGCGCTCCTGCGCGCGAGCGAAGTGATGCTGGGCAAGCCGGCCGAGACATACTATTCGCCGTCGGCCTTCGACCAGGGCTACCTCAATCATGTCGGGATCGCGACCGCCAATTTCGGACCTGGCGAACATCAATACGCCCACACCGACTACGACATGGCTTCGGTCGAGCGAACCGCCGATGCGGCCAAGGTCTACGGGTTTATGATGCTGGATTACCTGAGTTAGAGCAGTGTCGCGGAGTAGACCGTCCCGCACCATTGCGGTCTGAAGCTAAGCCACCTCTACCAGAATATCCGTGAGCTGCCCCGGCATGTCGACCATGGCGTCGTGGCCACACGGCAATTCATAGACGCGCCACCCGGCGTCGGCCTTGACCCGCTCCTGCGTGGCATCGAACGGGATGCTGGGATAACCCTTGGCGCGGATATAGGCCTTCTTCGCGATGCGGTCGTGCGCGCCGGTCAGGGTGATCTTGTCGGTGAGGGTCGCGAGCGGATGCGGCGTGCACATGGCATCGACCCAGGCGCGGTCCTTTTCGTTCACCCGAAACACCGCGGCCGACACCGGTTTCATGACTGCCTCGCCCTTCTCCGCCGCGGCGGTGATCGATTCCCGGACTGGCTGGGAGGCCTTGGCCGCTACACTATCGCCGCTTGCCGGCACGAAGGCGTCGAGGAAAACGATCGAGCCGATGGCATCGCGCATCGCTTCGGCCACGCCCGAAATGACGATGCCGCCATAGGAATGGCCGACAAGCACTATGTCCTTGAGGCTTTCCCACTTGATGACGTTGACGATGTCGGTCACGTGCGTGGTGAGATTGATCTTACCGTCCATGAGGTGCGAGCGCTCGCCCAAGCCCGTCATCGTCGGCGTGAACACCTTGTGCCCGCGCTGTTGAAGAAGATCGGCGACCCGTCGCCAACACCAGCCGCCGTGCCAAGCGCCGTGTACCAGCACGAACGTATTGCGTGCGCCGGTCTGTGCCCGTGTCGGCGTTCCGCCCAAAGTCGCTGCGCTCGCGCCGGCTCCGGCGCTTGCCAGCATGCCGCGGCGGGTCATCGCCGCCTCATTGTTGTGATCATCGTGTCCTCGCCGCGAATTGTTTGCTCATCTTAGCAGACCACCCCTTGTGGATAACTGGGACAATCTCCTGCCGCCCCTCTGGCGTGCCGCGCGGGCCTATACTGGGAGATTGAGCGAATCACCGGGTCGCCCTGATGCGTTTTCCGCCTCAATTTCTCGACGAATTGCGCACGCGCCTTCCCGTTTCGGAGGTCGTTGGCCGACGCGTGCGCCTGAAAAAGGCGGGACGCGAGTGGAAGGGACTCTCCCCTTTCAACAAGGAGAAGACGCCCTCGTTTTTCGTGAACGACCAGAAAATGGCGTGGTTCGATTTTTCCTCGGGCAAGAACGGCACGATTTTCGACTTCGTCATGCTGACCGAAGGTGTGAGCTTCCCCGAAGCAGTCGAGCGGCTGGCGGCCCAGGCCGGCATTCCGCTGCCCAAGGTCTCGCCCGAGGAGGACGCGCGCGAGGAACGGCGCAAGACCCTCAACGATATCGTTGAGTTGGCGGCGAAATTCTTCGAGGAAACGCTCGCCTCTCGCGCAGGCGCCAAGGCGCGCGGCTATCTCGCCGACCGTGGGCTCGACCCGGCGATCCAGCTCAAGTTCCGCCTGGGCTATGCCCCGTCCGAACGCTTCGCGCTCAAGGAGCATCTCGGTAAGGCGGGGATCGCGACCGAAGACATGATCGAGGCGGGACTACTGATCGCGAGCGATGACATTCCGCTTCCTTACGACCGCTTCCGCGATCGCGTGATGTTTCCCATTACTGATCTGCGCGGACGCGTGATTGCCTTCGGCGGGCGCGCCCTCGAAAAGGACGCGCAGGCGAAATATCTCAACTCGCCAGAGACGGCGCTCTTCCATAAGGGCGCAACGCTCTACAACGCCGCTGCCGCGCGCGTGGCCGCGCACAAGGGCGCGCCGCTGATCGCAGTCGAAGGCTATGTCGACGTGATCGCTATGGTGAGCGCGGGCTTCGAGGCAACGGTTGCGCCGCTCGGCACTGCGCTCACCGCCGAGCAGCTCGTCCTGCTCTGGAAGATGGCGGATGAGCCTACGCTTTGCTTCGACGGAGATGCCGCCGGACGCCGTGCCGCTTATCGGGCCGTCGATCTGGCCTTGCCGCTGATCAAGCCGGGCAAGAGCTTGAAATTCGCGGCCCTCCCCGAGGGCCATGATCCCGACGATCTCGTGCGCGCGGGCGGCCGGGCGGCCGTCAACGAGGTGATCGCGGCCGCGCGTCCGCTCGCCCAGGTATTGTGGGTGCGCGAGACCGAAGCCGGCAGCTTCGACACGCCCGAGCGGCGCGCCGCATTCGAAGCGCGCCTTGCCGAGGTAACGGCGATGATCGCGGACGACTCCGTGCGCAAATATTATCGTCGCGACTTCGCCGACCAGTTGCGGCATTTGTTTGCGGGCGACGAGCGGCCGATGAAGCGGCAACGCCTTCCCCGCACGGCGAATAGCGAATGGCGAATAGAGAATAGAAACGGAAGGATTGGTCGCAATCCGCTATCGGTTTGGCGGCGTTCGCCATTCGCTGCGCGCGCGCTTGCGGGCGAGCCCTATGTCGCGGCGAGCACGCAACTGTCCTCGAGCCCTGTTCATCGCGGGCAGCGCGCCGCCATTGCGCTGCGCGAGGCGCTCATCCTGCAGGCGGTGATCAATCATCCTTGGCTCCTGCACGAGCACCTGGAGGAGTTCGCAGCAGTGGAGTTCCGCCACGTCGAGGCCGCCAAGCTCAAGGGCGAACTGATCGACATTTTCGCGCATGGCGGCGCGCCGGATGGCACCGCCATGCTCGCCGAACTCGGCCGCCGAGGCCTTGCGGAAATCGCGGCCCGCATTCATAAGGTCATCACCACGCCTTCGGTTTGGGGGGCCCGGCCGGAGGCTGCGCCCGACGACGTGCTCACGACATGGAAGCAGCTTGTCGCCTTGCATCGGCAATGGCATTGCCTAACTAAGGAACTCAGAGACGCGGAGCAGGCCCTGGGGCAGGAACCGACCGAGGCCAACTATTCCTGGCTGCAGGATGTGAAGGCCCGGCTGGCGTTGCTCGACGGAACCGAGGCGCTGATCGAGGGTTTTGGAGCCTCCTCGGGCCGACCGGTGCAGTCTCTATGAATGCTGGGAAGCCAAGGGGTGCCCGGGCATGGAACCGGGGCTAAGCCTTTGGCTTCTGTTGCAAATGGAGGCTTAATCGGGGCTTAAGCGGCTCTGATGACACTCGGCGGGTCCGAATCGAGGCAATTTGGGGCGTGGCGCGGGCTGGCCCCATAAGCCGTTGATTCTCCCCGCATAGGGTAGGGGTGGCGTGATCGGCACTCCCAGACGGGAGCGTCTGCAGGAGAGGACGTATGGCGAGCAAGACCAAGGCAGCGCAAAAAGAGAAAGAAAAGGAAGAGGCGCCCGAAAAAGAGGCCTCCGAAGCGCCCGATACGCCGCTGCCGCTGCTCGATCTCTCCGACGCTGCAGTCAAAAAGCTCATCCGCACCGCCAAGAAGCGCGGCTACGTCACCCATGACCAGATCAACTCGGTATTGCCCTCCGAGGAGGTCAATTCCGAGCAGATCGAGGACGTGCTGGCCATGTTCAGCGAGATGGGCGTGAACGTGGTCGAGACCGAGGAGCCGAGCGAAGAGGGAGAGGAGGCGCGCGAGGAGGCCGAGGAGGAGGTTGAGAGCGAGGGCGGCGAGCTGGTCGAGGTCCAGCAGAAGGTCCCGGCCAAGGCCGAGACCACGGAGCCGACCGAACGCACCGACGATCCGGTGCGCATGTATCGGCGCGCAATGGGCTCGGTGGAGCTGCTCTCGCGCGAGGGCGAGATCGCGATCGCCAAGCGCATCGAGGCCGGCCGCGAGGCGATGATCGCCGGCCTGTGCGAGAGCCCGCTCACCTTCCAGGCCATCATCATTTGGCGCGACGAGCTCAACGAGGGCAAGGTCTTCCTGCGCGACATCATCGATCTTGAAGCGACCTATACCGGCCCCGACGCCAAGGCCATGCCGGCGCCGGTGATCGGCCCGGACGGC
>JBJMTU010000024.1:0-4651 GCA_045811545.1 Xanthobacteraceae bacterium
AAGCTCATGCCCAAGATCATGTCGCGCCGTTACGACGCCCGTTTCCGCCCCTGGTGGGAGAAGAGTGGCATCACGCTCGGCATGGGCATGACCGAGAAGCAGGGCGGCACCGACGTGCGCACCAACACCACGCAGGCTGAGCCCGCGGACGAAGGCTACGCCATCACTGGCCACAAATGGTTCATGTCAGCGCCCATGTGCGACGCCTTTCTGGTGCTGGCGCAGGCGCCGGGCGGGCTCACCTGTTTTCTCATGCCGCGCTTTCGCCCCGACGGTTCGGTCAACGGGCTCTATTTCCAGCGCCTCAAGGATAAACTCGGCAACCGCTCGAACGCCTCTTCCGAGGTCGAGTTTGCGGACGCCTTCGCCTGGCGCGTGGGCGAAGAGGGCAGGGGCGTGCGCACCATCATCAACATGGTGCAGTTCACGCGGCTCGACTGCGCCATCGCGTCCGCCGGCATCATGCGCATGGCGCTGGCGCAAGCAATCCATCACGCGAGCTACCGCACGGTGTTCCAAAAGCATCTTGTCGACCAGCCGATGATGCGGACAGTGCTCGCAGATCTCGCGCTCGAAGTGGAAGGCGCGACCGCACTCGTCATGCGGCTCGCCCGTGCCTACGATCTTGCCGGGAGTGATCCCGGCGAAGCCGTGCGCGCCCGGCTGCTCACGCCGGCGGTGAAATACTGGGTGTGCAAGCGCGCGCCGGGCTTCACCTATGAGGCGATGGAGTGTCTCGGCGGCAATGGCTATGTCGAGGAGAGCGCGTTGCCACGCCTCTATCGCGAGGCGCCGGTCAACGCCATCTGGGAGGGCTCGGGCAACGTGATGTGCCTCGATGTGCTGCGCGCGCTAGCGCACGAGGGCGAAGCAGGGCGCGCGGTGTTGGCTGCACTCGCCGAGGAGGCGGCCGATCTGCCGGGCACAGGGGCCGCACGCGCTGCCGTCGAACGCGCCTTCTTGGCTCAGGATGCCGAGGCTGACGCACGCGTCGCGGTCGAGCGCCTTGCGCTATTGGCGGCGGCGGCCGCACTGCGGCAGAGCGCCGGCCCCGAGGTCGCAATCCTGTTCGCGCGCACGCGGCTGCAGGATGGCCACGGCGCGATGTACGGAACGAGCGAGATATCTCTCCACGACGCGCGCCGGCTCATCGACCGCGCCCTGCCATCGGCTTGACTGAAGCGCGATTAGCCGTCGTTTTGGCGCTGGATCGGCTTATCTAGCCAAGTCAGCCGCTGGTTGGTCGGATGGATATTTGTATGACCCGAATCTTAGTACCAGGACAGCGAATGACAGAAGGAGAATCGCGCCGGTTATGACCAGTATATCCATGCCTGTCCGGTGCTCGGCGCCTACGATTTCGATCAGCACGCGGCCGAGAGCGGTAATTGCAACGTAGATCAGGTATCGTACTGGAAGGCGTGTCGTCTTGAAATAAATGCCGACCATCGCCCCGATTTCAAGATAAATGAACAAGAGGAGGATGTCTCCGAGGCTGGCCCGACCTTGGGCGACCATTCCGATGAAAGCTACTGCCGCTGACCAAACGGTCGTCGCGCCAATTGCGAATAGGGCCAAGTAATGAAATGCGTCGACGAGAAGCGCGCCAAACGTATCGACCGCGTCTTTCATACCCCGATGCAAGCTATTCGTGGCAGTACCGAGCCGGCGCATTGTTTCCAACATGGCCCCCTCCTGGTTTACTCGGATCTATCTTGGTCGGCTGGTTGCAAGCGATCGGCTTACCGTTTCGGCAATCTCAATGTTTCGATAATGCCAACGCGCCGCGGGAGAGCCGATCGAGCGCGCCCTGGAGGATGTACGCGGCGGCGTGCTGATCGATGACCCGGGCACGGCGGGCACGCGACACATTCGCGGCGATCAGCTCGCGCTCGACCGCGGCGGTGGACAGCCGCTCATCCCAGAGCGCAATGGGAAGCTCGGTGAGCCGCGCAAGGTTGCGTGCAAAGGCGCGCGTCGCTTGCGCGCGCGGACCCTCGCTGCCGTCCATGTTGATGGGAAGCCCGAGCACGAAGGCGACCGCCTGCCGTTCCGCGGCAAGCGCTAGCAGCCGCGCCGCATCGCCGGAGAAGGTCTTGCGCACAATGGTTTCGACGCCGGCCGCAAGCCGCCGGTCGGGATCGCTCGCAGCAACCCCGATCGTCTTGGTGCCGAGATCGAGCCCGATCAACGCGCCGCGGGCGGGCAGATGCGCCGCGGCCTCGGCCAGGGGAAGGATCAATGCCGGCATCGGCGATGCGTAGCACGCGCCGGCGGCGCGGACTATCTGCATCGCTGCTGCCGCGGCGTGGTGCTAGGCCGCCGCGCTGCGCTTGGTGTGCCGGCCCTCGGCAATCTCCTCGATGATTTTCGCGGAGAAGGCTTCAAGGTCACCGGGCGCATCGCAAGCGCAAGATCCATCAACTAACGCAGCAGTATGATGAACAGCAACAGAAGCACGGGCAGCGCGAGGCCGAGAATAAAAACGATGCGCTGCCACGGGCGGCGCAGAATAATTTCGCCCCCGCGCGCCTTCTCGGCGGGGTAAGGTGGGGACTGCGCGGGTTTCTCTCGGACCATCGCACTCGTGCGATGAACCATCCGGCGCGGCGGTTGTTCCAGTGGAGGTTCGTCATGGCCAAGAAGCCGGCGCAGCCCCGACGCAAGCTCGTGGAATTCGATGCGGAGACCTGGCAGGCGCTCGACCTCCTCACGCGCGATTCGATGAAAACCTTCCAGGAGCTTGCCGACGAGGCGTTTCGCGACTTGTTGCGCAAATATGGACGGCCGACCGATTTGAAGGCGGCGCTGCGGCAGAGTGCGCGATCCTCCGCAACGCCGGGTGCGGCGTCACAGAAGCGCGGCGGACGACAGCGGTAAGCGGGTTCCTGTAATTGAATAGCGCGCGGCGAACTCGGTCCTACCCTCGCCCCGCGTTGCGGGGCCACCTCTCCTCGCTGGCGCCGGGCGAGGGTTATCCGGCGCTCCAGCGGGCAAGCGGTCGCTTGACGCGTCAGGTCGAGGGCGGCGGGGCGAAGAAGCAGCGCCGGCTGCCGTCCGGCCGCCGGCAGCGCCAGAACTCGCCGTCGGGCGATGGTTGCGCTTCGCTGAACGGGATCGCTTCGTGTTGGACCGGCCCCATGCCCGCAAGCGGGCTCTGAACGATGACGTAGCCTTCGCCCGTCATGATGACGCGCTCCTTCGGGACGACGAAGCAGTCGCCGACGCCGCAACACCATTCGCCGGCGGCGTTGCGATGCCCGCCACGGGAAATCCAGTGATCGTGGGCTACAGTATCGGGAATAACAAAGGCGAGACCGGCAATGATAAGCGCGAGCCGTGCAAGGCTTCCGAACATGCGTACGTCCCTCTCGTTGTCCCGGCCCGGCACTCGGTCAAATCACGCGCACTCTCCTTGGTTCCCGGATATCGCCGGTTGCAGACGCAAACTCCGCACGCGGCATTGTGGATGAATTGCGCTTCAGTGGCCGGTCTGCGGCCCTGGCAGCGAATCAACCCCTTGATTTGGAAGTATAAACACAAATCAGGCGCAAAATAGATCTCGAGATATTGCATTGCACCATTGCGCCGAGATGGGGCGGGCGGCGGGCTGTCGTCGCGGCGAGAACTCGTTGTGCACGCAACACTTAGGGTAAGATGTTGGCAAACGATGGAGGAGGCGATGAGAACAATGGTGCTGGGGCTTGCGATGGTACTCATGGGAGCGGGCGCGCCGCGAAGCGCCGCGGCGGCGGAGATCAAGGTGCTCACCGCCGGCGCCTTCAAGCAGGTGCTGCTGGCGCTCGTGCCCGACTTCGAGCGAACGACCGGCCACAAGATCACCGTCCAAAACGATACCGTCGGCGCGCTGAGCAAGCGCATCGAGGGCGGCGAGACGTTCGACCTCGCGGTGCTCACGCCCGCGGCAGTCAACGATCTTTCGAACAAAGGGAAGTTCGTCGCTGGTAGTCGGACGAACCTGGCGCGCGTCGGCGTCGGCGTCGTAGTCAAGGACGGCACGCCGAAGCCGGACATCAGCTCGGTCGCGGCCTTCAAGCAGGCGCTGCTCGCCGCCAAGTCCGTTGCCTATATCGATCCGGCCGCCGGTGGCTCGAGCGGCATCTACGTCGCTGGTCTTCTCGACAAGCTCGGGATCGCTGGTGAGGTGAACGCCAAGGCAAAACTCATTCCCGGCGGCGCGGTGGCGGAGCACATCGCGAAGGGCGAGGCCGAGCTGGGCATTCATCAGATCAGCGAAATTCTCCCCGTGAAGGGCGTCACGCTTGTGGGCCCGCTGCCGGCGGACATCCAGAACTACACCGTCTATGCCGCCGGGATTGGCGCGCAGGCCAAAGAGAGCGAGGCCGCGAAGGCCCTGCTCAAGGCGCTCGCGGGCCCGGCCGCCGCCGAAGTGCTCAAATCGAAGGGTATGGAGCCGGCGGGATCGTGAACCGCAATCCGATCGAGCCTCATGAGTGTCAAAGCGCTGTTCTTCGACGTCTTTGGGACGCTCGTTGACTGGCGCAGCGGCGTCGCGCGCGAGGCGGAGAGCATTCTCGGAGCCGCCGGCCATAAGTTCGACTGGTTCGCTTTCGCCGACGCCTGGCGCAACGAGTACCAGCCCGCCATGGAAGACGTGCGCGCCGGACGC
>JBJMTU010000025.1:0-5535 GCA_045811545.1 Xanthobacteraceae bacterium
CAACATCCATGCCGTCGACGTGGTCAACACGGCGGACCTGGCGCACTGCCTCACGTGGAAGCGCAACGGCTGGCTGACGCCGTACATGCCGGAGGAGGTCGCGAAGCACTTCGAGCCGAAATACTACGACCCGGATGGGCTGCACATCACGACGCGGATCCTGATCTCTCCGTTCGGCTACAACACCAACCTGGTCAAGAAGGAGGAGGCGCCGAAGAGCTTCAAGGACCTGCTTGATCCGAAATGGATGGGAAAGCTGGTCAAGGCGCATCCGGCCTACAGCGGCACGATCATGAACGCGACCTTCCAGACCGCGCGCGACCTCGGCTGGGAGTATTTCGAGAAGCTCGCCAAGCAGCGGGTGCTGCAGGTCCAGTCGGCAACCGACACGCCCAAGAAGATCGCGCTCGGCGAACGCGCGGTCATGGTCGACGGCGCCGGCTATCTCGTCATTCGCTACAAGGAGGAAGGTCAGCCGGTCGAGATCGTCTATCCGGAGGAGGGGACCCCGGTCGCCGCGGCGCCGAGCACGGTGTTCAAGGCGGCTCCCAATCCGAACGCCGCGCGCCTGTTCCAGAATTGGATGCACTCGCGCGAGGCTCAGCAGCTTCTGGTCGATTGGGCCCGCCAGTATTCGCCGCATCGACAGACGGTGGAAAAACCCGGCGTTCGGAAACTCTCCGACATCAAGCTGATGCAAGAGGACGCGGACGGCGTCGACAAGACGAGCGAGGAGATCAAGGCGCGCTACGCGCAGATCTTCAAGGTGTGAGTCAGGTCGTAGGGTGGGCAAAGGCGCACAAGTTCGCGGGGACGCTCTACGGTGCGCCTTTGCCCAACCTAGGCGCGACCCCTTCGCGCTCGCGCGATGATTGAACTCTCATGACCATTGCATTGCGGGCGCTCGACGCCCCCCGCAAGCACAAGATCGACCTCTCCTGGCCGATCCTGATCCTGTTCGCGGCATTCCTGTGCGTGCTGATCATTCTGCCGATGTCGTGGCTCTTCTACTACAGCCTCGTCGACCGCAGCGGCGCCTTTACCCTCGACAACTTCAAGACCCTTGTCACCGATCCCATCTTCGTCGATCCGCTGATCACGACGGTGATCCTGGCGACGAGCTCGGGCGTCATCTGCTGCGCGTTCGCCGCGCCCATGGGCTGGCTCGTCGCGCGCACCGATATCCCCTTGCGCCGCACCATACGCGCGCTCGTCACCGCCTCGTTCGTGACGCCGCCATTCCTCGGCGCGATCGCCTGGGAGCTGTTGGCTGCGCCCAATAGCGGCCTGCTCAACAAGGTCTATCGGACGATAACGGGCGCGCCGCAGGACGAGCATCTGTTCAACATCTATTCGCTCGGCGGCCTGATCTTCGTCATCTCCTCCTATACCTTTCCTTACGTGTTTGTGCTGATCGCGAACGCGCTCGACCGCATTCCCGGCGACCTCGAGGACGCCTCCTCCATTCTCGGCGCTCGCACCTGGACGACGGCCCGGCGCATCACCATCCCGCTGGCGCTGCCGGCGCTGCTTGCCGGCGCGATCGTTGCCTTCCTGCAGGCGATGACGCTGTTCGGCTCACCGGCGATTCTCGCGATCCCCGCCGGCTTCCACACCATGACCACCAAAATCTGGAGCCTGTTCAATTATCCCCCGAAGCCCGAGCTTGCGGCGGCGGCTTCGGTGCCGCTACTCGTGCTCACCGTCGCGTTGTTGCGCGCCGAGCATCTTATCCTCGGCCGGCGCGGCTATTCGGTGGTCAGCGGAAAGCAGGGCGACCCGCGACGGATCCGGCTCGGCGCGCTCAAATGGGCGGCGCTTGCCTTGGTCTTTCTCGTGCTTATGTGTCCGGTGTTTTTACCCTATGGCGCGCTGCTCAATGCCACGTTCTCCCGCGTCGCCACCTCGTTCGTGACGTTCGACAATTTCACGTTGCACAACATCCATTTCGTATTCTTCGAACTGTCGGCCACTCAGCTCGCCGTGAAGAACACCTTCGTGCTTGGCGTGGCCTCGGCCACCATCGGCACCATCATGGCGCTGGTGATTGCCTATCTCACCACGCGCCGCGCCATCCGGGGCTATCGCGCGCTCGGCTTTCTCGCGACCGCGCCGGTCGCCATTCCCGGCATCGTGCTTGGGGTAGGCCTGTTCCTGAGCTACGCGCGGCCGCCGCTCGTGCTTTACGGCACGCTGTGGATCCTGCTGGTCGCTTTCGTCACCATCGCGCTGCCCGCCGCCTACCAGCAGCTGCAATCGGCCTTTCGCTCGGTGCACACCGACCTCGAAGATGCCAGCCGCATCCTCGGCTCCACGCGCCTGCGCACCTTGCGCGACATTACCGCGCCGCTGTTGCGGACGAGCGTGATCGCGACCTGGTGCTTCATCTTCGTTGGGGTGATTCGGGAATTGTCCGCCGCCATCATGCTGTTCACCTCGGAAACCAAGGTGATCTCGGTGCTCATCTTCGATCTCAATGAGTCCGGCGACCTCGGCGCGATCTCGGTGCTCGGCCTGATCATGCTCGCCATCACCTTCGCCGTCGTCATCGCCGTCAACCGCATCCCCGGCTTCGGCGACGCCCGCTTGCGCAATGCCTGATGGCTAATGAACCTTGTTTTGATCCTTGCGCCGGTGAGCGCTTGACCTGTTCAACTCAGTCCTCTCGTTTGCACCAAAACTAGGGATGACAATGACCCAAGAGCTTTCCGGCCGCGTCGCCATCGTCACCGGCGCCGGGCGCAATATTGGACGTGCGATCGCGCTCGCGCTCGCCGAAGGCGGGGCGGCGGTCGTGGTCAATGCCCGCTCGAACCTGCGTGAGGCCGAAGCGGCCGCGGGCGAGATCGAGCGGACCGGCGGCAAGGCGCTCGCCGTCACCGCCGATGTCGTCGACGCGGATGCGGTCCGGAAAATGGTTGACGCCGCGGCCGCCCGCTTCGGCCGCATCGACATCCTCGTCAACAACGCCGCGGTGCGCGCCGAGCAGCCGCTCGAAACGATGACGCTTGCGGACTGGCGCGCGGTTACCGGCGTCATCCTCGACGGCGCGTTCAACTGCGTCAAAGCATGCCTGCCCCATCTCACGGAGAGCGGCGCGGGCGTGATCGTGAATATCGGCGGCCTCTCCGGCCACACCGGCGCCGCCCATCGCCCGCACGTGGTGACCGCCAAGGCCGGGCTCGTCGGCTTCACCCGCGCGCTGGCGCACGAGCTCGCGCCCGACAAAATCCGGGTGAACACGGTGACGCCGGGCCTGATGGCGGCGCCGCGCCCGGCCGGACAACCGGAGCCGCAGCATCACGCGCTGGTTCGCTCGCTCGTCGGCCGGCGCGGCGAGCCCTCCGACATCGCCGCGGCCGTGCGTTTCCTGTGCGGCCCGGGGGCGAGTTTCATCACCGGGCAGAACATCCAGGTGAACGGCGGGACGTTCTTGGCTTAACCGTTGCGGGCAGTTGCGAGGTCGCTTTTCGGCTCAACGGGGTGAATCCGACCTCAAAAGATGCTAATCCCGTTGCTACAATATCGCGGCAATCACGAGAACAACGAGGACGCCATGTATTCCGATCTCGCGCTCTACATCGACGGCAAGTGGGTCAACGGCGGCGGTCGCAAGGGCGAGGACGTCATCAATCCGGCGACCGAGAAGCCGCTGGCGCAGCTGCCCCATGCCAGCAAGGCCGATCTCGACGAAGCGCTGGAAGCCGCGAAGAAAGGGTTTGCGCTGTGGCGGGCGACCTCGGCCTACGACCGCGCCAAGATCATGCGCAAGGCTGCCGATCTCATGCGCGAGCGCCACGACGCGATCTCGAAAATGCTCGTGCAGGAGCAGGGCAAAGTGTACGCCGAGGCGCGCGCCGAGGTCATCACCTCGGCCGAAATCATCGACTGGTACGCGGAGGAGGGCCGCCGCAGCTATGGCCGCATCGTGCCCGGCCGCGCCAAAGGCACCCGCCAGCTCGTGGTGCAGGAGCCGGTGGGCGTCGTTGCCGCCTTCACGCCGTGGAACTTTCCCGTGCTCACGCCGGCGCGAAAGATTGGCGGCGCGCTGGCGGCGGGCTGCTCGCTCATTCTCAAGGCGTCGGAGGAGACGCCGGGCGCCTGCGTCGAGACGGTGCGCTGCTTTGCCGACGCGGGGCTCCCTGCGGGCGTCCTCAACCTGGTGTTCGGGGTGCCGGCAGAGGTCTCCGAGCATCTGTTGGCAAAGGACGCGGTGCGCAAAATATCTTTCACCGGCTCGATTCCGGTCGGCAAGCATCTCGCGGCGCTCGCGGCCAAAGGCATGAAGCGCACCACCATGGAGCTCGGCGGCCATTCGCCGGTGGTGGTGTTTGCCGACGCCGACGCGGAGAAGGCAGCCGACACGATCGCCGCGTTCAAGTATCGCAACGCCGGCCAGGTCTGCATCTCGCCCACGCGCTTCTACGTGCAGGAGGATGCCTACAAGAAATTCCTCGCGCGCTTTACCGACTATGCCAAAGGCATCAAGCTCGGCGATGGGCTCGAAAAGGGCATTACCATGGGACCGATGGCCAACGCGCGGCGCATCGACGCGATGGAAAGCTTCGTGGCGGACGCCAGAAGCCGTGGCGGCAACGTCGTCACCGGCGGCAAGCGGCACAGCAACCAGGGCTTCTTCTACGAGCCCACGATCGTGACCGAGGTGCCGGACGATTCCAAGGTGATGACCCAGGAGCCATTCGGGCCGATCGCGCCGATCGTGACTTTCAAGACTTTCGACGAGGTGGTCGAGCGCGCGAACTCGCTGCCCTACGGGCTCGCCGCCTATGCCTTCACGAGTTCGAACGCGACCGCGGCCGCGATCGGGGAGGCGATCGAGTCGGGCATGGTGGGCGTCAACTCGGTCGCCGTCTCGACGCCCGAGACGCCGTTCGGCGGGGTCAAGGAATCCGGCCACGGCAGCGAAGGCGGCATCGAGGGGCTCGGCGCCTATCTCAATACCAAGTTCATCTCGCAGGGATAGGCGCTGCAGCTCTCGAGTTCCCGCTCGGCCTCATGCTGAGGAGCATCGCAGCGTGAGGGGGCGCCGGGTCGTGCTGTAGTCGAATGCGCTGCGATGCGTCTCGAAGCATGAGGCCGCCCCCATCCTTCGAGACGCGCGCAAGCACGTGCGGTGTGTGAACCACGCCCAGTGTCACGCGCGCTCCTCAGGATGAGGGCGGCGGGACTACTCCGCTTCACTTCCGCTGCGCCTCCCGGCACGCCTGCCAAATCTTCTCCGGCGTTGCCGGCATGTCGAGATGCGCGCCGGCGCCGCCGGGAATGGCGTCGGCGATGGCGTTCATCAGCGTGGCGATGGCGGCCGTGGTGCCGGCCTCGCCCGCGCCCTTCACGCCGAGCGGGTTCGTCTTCGCCGGTACTGCGTGGATTGCATCCTTGAACAGCGGCAGGTCATCCGCGCGCGGCATCGCGTAGTCCATGAACGAGCCGGTGACGAGCTGACCGCCCGACACATCGAACACCGCCTGCTCCATCATGGCCTGGCCGAGTCCCTGCGCGATTGAGCCGTGGGTC
>JBJMTU010000026.1:0-21296 GCA_045811545.1 Xanthobacteraceae bacterium
ATGTTCATTGGGAACTTCAAGTAGCGGTGGATCGAAATGAGATGCATGTCGAAAGCAGCCTTCGACGCTGCGTAGGGGCTCGTTGGCTTGATCGGCTCGTCCTCGCGCGCGGCATGTTCAACCGAACCGTAAAGTTCCGAGGTGCCGATATGAATGAAACGTTCGAGATAATCGCGCGACTGGAGCTGCTCGCACAGCTTAGCGAGCGCTACGCAATTCGTCTCGAAATAGCGCCATGAATGCTTCAGCGAGGTCGCGCCTTCACCTTGGGCGGCGAAATTGATGATCACCTGCGGCTTCTCGCGATCGAGAAGCTCCATCAGGAGATCGAGCTCGTAGTTTACGTGGTAGGCGTGATAGCTATACCGCGGATCGCCGTCGCCGATCCCCAGCGTGAAGCATTCGTATTTCGGCAGATTGCGACCAACCGCGATGACTTTGGCGGGATCGGCATGGTCGAGCAGATATTTCGAGGCATGCAGCCCGAAAGATCCGCCCCCACCTAGTACAGCATAAGTCTTCTTCATCCTCGCTCCTGATGATGTTCGCGGCTGGGCTCAGTGCTCTGCACCGTCCACTCGGGATCGACCTCTAGAATCGTCCAATAATAGTCGCCGGCATAGCCCGCCCGCTTGAACAGCTCATACCACATTTCGGGCTTGCCAAAGGTCTCGGCCGTGAGCACCCAATCGAGAAACGCGTCGCGCTCGTCATCATTGCGATAAGCATCGACCTGCACATAGCCGCGCCCCGGCGCAACCCGCTCGATCTCGCGCACCGCCTCGACACAGGCGTCGTAGCCGAGATTATGCACGACGTTGATGCAGATCGCCGCATCGATGCTGCCGCTCGCGAAAGGCAGCCGCTGCGCGCTTGCGCATACGATGCGACCGCGGACATCAGGGTGGCAGTTCTCAATCGCATACTGGGAGATTTCAAGCCCCCACGCTTCGAGGCCGGGCACCACCGCCATCAGATCGCGCATGAGAAAGCCCTTCGCGCAGCCGATATCCAGCACGCGGTCTCCAGGCTTCAGTCCGAAATGCGCGGCGATATCGCGGGCCACTGGAATCCAGCGTCCGTCATAGCGGTAGCCGCCATAGCCTTGCTCTCGCGTGCCGTCAAAATATTCGCGCCCGAACCTGCGGGCAATAATCCGGTTCTCCGCCTGCCCTTGCTTGCGAGCGATGAGGTTGCGCTTTGCACGCGGATATCTTGCGAGCAAATTGATCTCAGCCACTGGCTTGGGCTCTCATGTCGACGAGCGTCGCCGCCAATCCGTCGTCGAGCGACTTGAAGCGCATCTCACGAAAGGCGCGCAGCAGGTTGGTGATATCGAAATGGCGATGCGTCTCCGGGTTCTGCCGCGGCGACGGCGCGATTTCGACCGGCCGCCCGGCATGCGCAGCGATGATCTCGGCGACCGTGCGAAAGCTGTCGGATTTGCCAGTTGCCAGGTTGAGCAGACCGCTTGACCCGTGCAAGACGGTCTTGAGGATGAGGTTCACCGCGTCAGCCGCATACAAATGGTCGCGCGTTTCCTCGCCATTCCCGAACAGCGCAATGCGCCCGTCCTTGAGCGCCTGGCGCAAGAACCGGTTCGGACCGTAGGAATTGTGGGTGTCGCCTGCGCCATACACAGCGGTCAGGCGGAGAACTGCGAGCGGCGCGTTGGCTTCGGCAGCCAGCATCAGTTCGCGCGTGCGATGCATGACGCCATAAAGATCAACTGGCACGGCCGGCATCTCCTCCGAGATGAGTGCCGTTGCGAAGGAGTAGACGGCGTCGGAGCTCACGTAGACGAGCTGCGCCATCGCGACGGCGCGCGTCGCCTCGCAGACCGCTCGACCCATGGCAAGATTTCGCATCAGCGTGCCGGAATCGCGACCCTTGTCCGGGGTGAGCGCCGCCAAAAACACCAAGGCATCTTTGGGACGCAGTCGCTCAGCCAGCCGGGCGCCCGCTGAGGCTTCCGCAAGATCGATATCGCGCGACCCCAGCGCAGCAGCCTCAATGCCCGCAGCCGCGCAGGCTTTAATCAGGCCGCGGCCCAAAAATCCACCCGACCCCAGGACGATTACGCGCTCAGGTTTGCGGGGATGACTGTGCGCATGAGACAGCGTCATTTGGTATGCACCGGCAGAGACGCTCCAAGTACGACATGATCGAGGCCGGCGGCAACCGCGGCGGCCGGGTCTAACATCGAGAACGGATCGACCACAATGCGCCCGCGCAAGCGCGCGGCAATATCGTCCGGCTTGAGCGAACGGAATTGTGGCCACGGGGTCATGACGACAAGGGCGTCGGCGCCTTCGCAAGGAGCCAGGGCATCGTCCGTAACCGTCATGCGCGGATGCCATTCCGGCGCAGCGCGCACCACCGGGTCGAACACCTGCACCCGGAACGCCACGAGTTCCCTGATCAAAGCAACCGCAGGCGAGTTCTTGATGGAGTGGGTATTCTCTTTGTAGGTGACGCCGAGAATGCCGATGATCGGCTCCTCGACCCGCGACAGAACCCGCTCATGCAATTGCCGCAATGGCCAATCCCGGCGGTAGCGGCTGTTCCGCAGCCACGCGGCGATCATGCCCGCTTCGGTGCCACTGCCTTCCGATAGGCGCTGAACGGTAGCGAGATCGCGTTCGAGATTGCCGCCCGCGATACCGAGACCGGGCGCAAGATAGGCATAAGCACCAATGCGCCGGTCTAGCTTCAACGCCGGCACGATTTCCCGCCAGTCCGCGCCGATCCGCTCGCACAACTCCGCCAATGTATTGGCAACGCTCACCGACGCTACCAGGCAGCAATTGATGGATATCTTCGCCAGTTCCGCGCTCTCGTAGCGCATCGGCAAAATCGGGCAGCCGAATGCATCGAGAACGGAGCGAAAGCGCGGCTCGAGCGGGGTAGTCGGTTCGGCACAGCCGACGATGGTGCGCTCGGGTTTGAGAGCTCGCTCGACCGCCTGGCCAAAGACCAGCGTCTCGACCTGATAATAGAGGCGCTCGAGCGGCCATGCGCGAAGCGCACGCGTGTAGCCCGGCGGCACCTGCGAAAGCACGACCATGATCGCCCCGGGAGCCATACCCGCGGCAACCTCGTGGATCAGCGCCGTCAATCCGGAGACGTCGCTCCGCCCCTGATCGTCGGTCGGCACGTCCGGCGCCACGTAGACGATATCGCAATTTTTGAGATCGCCGCGCTCGCTGGTGAAGCGCTGGCGCGCGGCGTTGCCACGAATCAATTCATCGAGCCCGGGCTCCAACACCGGCCAATCCTGCTGCCCCAAACGGCGAATGACCGCACGATCAGCGTCGAAGCAGATCGTCTCAAAGCCGCGCGCCGCCACGGCTGATGCCGAAACAAGGCCGAGGTGAGTCATACCGGCGAAACCAACGACCGGCGGCGTCATCTCTCGCCTCTCGCCGCAATCGCCTCCGCGCTAAGACGCCGCAGCACGCGATGAAGCCAGATGTCGTTCGACAGATCGGTCTTCGCACCGGAGAGGCAAAGCGTCTTGAAGTGCGCGTATTCCAATGCCCAGGTCGGATCGTCTTGCACCAGCGTCATTGTCTCCTCCGGCGGCCGTCCGCTCGGCAACACGCGCGTGCGCTTGGTAAAAGCCGCCGGCCCCCACTTGCACAGCGACTGGATGTGCGCCGAGCCGCGCTCGGCGAGGATGTCGCAGGTAAAATGGTTGCGCCACATCAACAGCGTCATTTCCAGCTCGATACGCGGGCGCGAATGTTCGCAGTTGATGACCACGTGATCCGGCGCGCGATTTTCGAACCGGTGGACGCCGACAAACCCAAACCTGTCCTCGATGTCTCCGAACCAGAAGCGGCACGTATCAAGCAGGTGCGAGCCAAGGTCCGTCAGGACGCCGGCACCGCTATCCCGCCAAGCCGAATCGCGCACCAGGCGCGCCGTGCCGTTGCCATAGAACATGCGGCAGGAATAAATCGCTCCCAGTTCACCGGTCGCGATCAGGTCCCGCATGCGCACGAAGTGCGGCTCGAAGCGGTGGTTATAGGCGGTGTAGCAAACAACGCCGTTTTTGTGCGCGAGCGCTTCAAGACGGGCAATTTCGCTCTCGTCGCTCGCCCAGAGCGGCTTCTCCACCAGGACGTGCTTTTTGTTTTGGAGGCAGTAGCTGAGAAGCTCGATTTTGGGCTCATCCGGGATGCAGGCCAGCACCGCGTCATAGTCGGCAAGTGGAACGTCGACAATGGACCGATAGCGTGCTTCCTCGTTGACCGGGTCGACGTCCGCCACAAAGTCATCGCGGGCAATCCGGCGGCGCTTGTGTCCCTGAACTCCGAGGCCCGCGACCACCACTCGCATCGCTGGACTGCTCAGACGAGGACCATCTGTCGCTCGATGGCGTCGATCTTGGACCGCAAATCGTCTGCTGTTACCGGAATGTTACCGTCGCATTCGCACTCGAGCGCCGCGGCCATGCTACCGAGGATCGTGGCCATGCCCGCGTCGCCAACGGCGAGCATGGCAAGCGTGGCATAGGCGAGCAGCGCGTCCCCCGCGCCCACGGCATCGACCAGCCGATCCACAAAGCTGTCGATGACGAAGAAACTGTCGAGCGACTCGTGGTCCGCACTACAGCACGCGAGCACACCGCGTTCACCGAGCTTGAGGATGAGCAGCCTGCAGCGCGCTGCATCATAAAGGTTGGACGCAAGCGGACGAATACCGGAGTCCTGGTCGCCAAGTGCAAACCGAGCCTCCCGCTCGTTCGGCGTGATCAGATCGAAGCCCTGGAAGTCAGTGATGTTGCCCCAACGGCTCGCCACTTGACTGTCGGCGACACGGAAGCAGCGATCGGGCAGCGCTTGCACCAGTTGCGGGATGGTGCGGCGATTGAAGAGGCCGTGGCGGAAATCGGAGAACACCACGGCGTCGGTGGGCACGTCTCGCACCGACCGAGTGATGTCTTCGAGGATTTGGTCGGATATCGAGCGATTATCCAGCGTATCCACCTTCAGGAGCCGATAGCCGCCGACAACAATCGCGTTCTTGTTGACCGTCGGCCGCGAGCGGTCGATCACCGCGTTGACTTCGATATTTGCGCCTCTGAGATCGTCGATGACGAAATCTCGGTAGCCATCCTCGCCGAGCACGGTCGAAAAGGTGACGCGGCCGCCGGCGGCAGCCAGATGCTTTGCCACGATCCCGGCACCGCCAACGTAGTCGACCTTACGCTCGAACAGCACGCTCATGGTGGGCGTCTTGGTGTTGCCCCCGACCATGGCGCAATGGGTGTGGCTGTCCACGATGGTATCGCCGACGACGTGGACCTGATGTCCCTCCATCGCGTCCAGCGTTCGCCGTAGCTTGTCGAAGGTAATGCCGTTGCGCTCCATCAGGATTTGGAGCTTTTCCAGCTTGATTGCCGGCGGCGCGAGATCGATCAGGTTCGAGGAGGAATAAACGATGTCGCCGGGCGTGAAGATGATCTCGCCGCCATAGGCGCCGACCACTTCCGCCTCCTCCGCCGTCTTTGCAGGCATGCCGGTCGATGTGTACTCGAATCCCTTGGCGAAATAATCGGGCTCGATGAGACGAATGTTCTCGAGGGGTGTGGGATTCTTGTCGATAACGACGTAGTCGACCACCTCGAAGGCAGCGAGATTGACCGCCCGCAGATCCTGCGGCACGTGCGGTCGGTGCACCCCTTTGGTGATGTGGTGGTCAGCGGTGATGCTGGCGATCAGCAGGTCGGCCTTGCTCTTGGCATACAGCAAATGACGGATATGGCCGGGATGCACGACGTCGAACACGCCGTGGCACATAATGACGCTTCTCTTGCGCGGGCGCGAACCAATGATATCGCGCAGCTCTTGCGCCGATTTGATCTTGTGACGATACCGGTCAAGCAACTGGAGCATGGACGACCTCAGGCACTCTGCTTGCCGAGGTAACGAAACCAAGTCTTGGTCGCCTCCGCAATCCGATCGGGATCCCATAACGGGGCGTCGCGCCAGCGTTCGATATCGACCAACATCTGCCGCACGCCATCCTCGAAGCTGACGACCGGCTTCCACCCAAGCAGCGAAACGATCTTTGATATGTTGGCGAAGGTGCAGTCAGGTTCACCTGGTCGCTTAGGGATGTATACCACGTCCCCGCCCAGAAGCTCGACCAGCCGATTGATCGATTGCGGGTTGCCGGCGCCGACGTTGAAGCGCTCGCCGCTGACCGGCGTTCGTGCGGCGCCGAGAAACGCCTCGGCGACATCGGTCACGTAGATAAAATCGCGGCGCTGCGTTCCGTCACCGACGACCGTGTAAGGCCTGCCCGCAAGTTTCTGCCGAAAGAACACGCCGAATACGGCGCCGTAGACCCCGGTGGTGCGCACGCGCGGGCCGTAGGCGTTGAAGATGCAGAGCGAATTCACCGGCAGCCCGTACACGCGGTGCCAATGAAATGCCGCCTGCTCGCCCTGGTATTTGGAAAGCGCATAAGGGTATTGCGGCGCAATGGGATGGTCTTCGGCGGTCGGTACGGCGGCAAGCCCGTAGCAGGATGAGGAGGCGGCGTACACGAATTTGTCGACCGCTGCATAACGGGCGCACTCTAGGACACGCACGGTGCCCTGTACGTTGGTATCCATGTACTGAATCGGTTGCTCGATCGAAGGCACGATGTCCCCGATGCCGGCGAAATGGAAGACATACTGCGCACCGGCAAAGATCGGTGATGCCGGGTCGAGTTGACGAATGTCCTGCCAATAGCAGGCGAGATCGGGATGACCCCTGACGTGATCGAGATTGCTGCGGTGGCCGCCGACAAGATTGTCGATCACGCGAACGGCGAAGCCCGCGCGCAGCAGCACGTCCACCATGTGGCTGCCGATGAAACCGGCGCCGCCGGTAACGACCGCAGCCGGTTTGGAGCTCATGCCGCCTTGAGCCTCTTCAACAGACGCACGTTGTAGTAGCGCTCGTCTTCCATGCTGTTCGGCAGCTTCCTGGCGAGGAAGGCCTGGCTGAGTTCACGTACCGCGTCTTCGATGGTGTGGCGCGGCGTATAGCCGAGCACGCGTTTTATCTTATCGGAGTTGATGTGATAGGAACGAACATCGTCGGTCGGCGTAGTGACGATATCGACCTTCTTGCGGTCGGGCATCTCCTCCGCGACCACGCGACGTACCAGCTCGGCGATCTCCATCAGCGACAGATTCTGATAGCCGACGTTGAAGATCTCGTTCTGGATCTTGTCGGCCGGCGCGGTGAGGAAGAGCTGTACTGCGTCACAGTAGTCTTGGATGTGCAGGTTTGGCCGCAACTGCGAGCCGCCGAATACCGTGATCTTGCCAAGATTGACCGCGTGGTTAGTGAGGATGTTGACCGAGAGATCGAGTCGCTGCCGCGGCGAGTACCCGCACACGGTTGCGGGACGGAAGATCACGCCGGTGAAGGTCGCATCCGTGTGGTTCTTCAACAGCGGCTCGCACATGCCCTTGTATTTGTTATAGAGCGTGAGCGGAATAAGCGGATGGTCCTCGGTGACATCGGGCTTGTCGGAAACGCCATAGACCGAACTCGAGGACGCGTAGACGAACCGTTTCACACCGACCTTCTTGGCGGCTTTAACCAGCGGCTCGAAGGCATTGAGGTTGATCGAGGTCGAGAGGTCCTCATCGAGCTCGAAGCTCGCGTCGTTCGAGATGCAAGCGAGATTGACGACGGCGTCGTGGCCTGCAACCACCGCGGCGAATTTCGCAATATCGCGAATATCGCCGTCGATGATGCGCAGATTGGGATTGTCCCGCGGCAGGAACTGGTTGCCGAAGAACATGATGTCATAGATCGTCACCTTGTAACCGCGCGACAGCAGTTGCGGAACGAGGCGCGCCCCGCAGTAACCCGCGCCGCCCGTTACCAAAACCTTGTCAAAGAGTCGCTCCATGTCCCGCTCCTTCATTCCGCCGCGACTCGGGCCGTTTTGATCTGATAGGCCGCCGCCGCCGCGTCGCGATAAAACAATTGCACCGTCTCGCGCGAGTATTCCGCCAAATCCTTGCCGACGAGATCGAGCTTGCTCAAAAATTCGTTCGGCACCGTAACAATGTCGCAGCCGCTCTGCTCGGCGTGGAAGATGTTCAGCAGCTCGCGGGTGCTGGCCCAAAGCAGCTCCGCCTTGGGGCGCGCGGCGGTGATCTGCTTGCACGCCCGCATATGCGGGATCGGATCGACACCGGTATCGGCGATGCGCCCGGCGAACACCGAGACGATCGCTGCCGTTTGCGGGTGCAGCGCGTCGACGACCGCGCGCACCTGATCGAGCGTGAAGATCGCGGTCACGTTGAGGATTACGCCTTCCGACGACAGCGCACGTATGAGCTCGCTTGCGGACTGTCCCTTGGTATTGGTGACCGGAATTTTCACGTTCACGTTGGGTCCCCACCCCGCGATCGTGCGCGCCTGCTCGGCCATGCTCGCGAAGTCGTCCGCGAACACCTCGAACGAGACCGGCCGGTCCGGGACCGCAGCCAGAACCTTGCGCGCGAAGGCTTCGTAGTCGCCGACCCCGGCCTTCCGCATCAATGTCGGATTGGTGGTGAAGCCCTTGATCACGGGGTTCTTCGACATTTTTACGATGCCTTCATAGTCGGCACCGTCGGCGAAAATCTTCACCTTGAGATCGGCGACCCGGCTCATGGCCCCTCCTGTAGGGTTAGAACAGTTTCGATGATGAGGTCGGCGGCTTCGCCGATAGAATGCGCGACATAGTCGGGAGAATCCGGCGCCGGCAAGGCGTAGCCGAGATCGATGAACACGGTGGCACAGCCGGCAGCGCGGCCTGCCTCGACATCGCTGCTGCGGTCGCCGACCATGAAGCTTTTCTTAAGGTTAATGCCGAGTTCCCTGGCGGCCTCCAGAATCATGCCCGGTTTAGGCTTGCGGCAGTCGCAATGCTCGGCCTGCCCATGGAAGCAGGCCTTGACGGCATCGAGGGGCAATTCACGCGTCATGACCTCGTGCATCGCCTCGACTTCCGAACGGGGGATCAAGCCGTTTCCCACGTCCGGCTGGTTGGTGACTACCGCCAAAAGGAACCCCGCCTGCTTCAGCTTTTGGAGACTGGCCGCCGCCTCGGGATAAAGCCTGAAGTCCTCCAGCCGTCTCGGGGCGAAGCTTCGACGCTCTCGGAATTCGGGAACGACAACGACCCCATCCCGATCGAGAAATACGGCCGGTCTCAACCCTGGGGCAGGGCTTACCATTTCGTCTGCCTACGCTGCAAGACTGGATGGCTGACCAGGCAGTGCCAGACCACGGCTTGGAAGGCCTCGGACAAGGGCGTGACCCAGCCCGGGTTGATCTGGGGGATGAGGACGACCACATCGCCGTGCTTGGCGGTGTAGCCGCTGTCCCGCCCCACGATTCCGAATACTTTCGCCGAGCGCGACTTCGCCAAATCGATCGCGTGGACGATGTTGGCGCTGATCTTGCGCTCGGCATCGCCACCGCCGACGGAGTAGATCAGGATCGCGTCCTTGTCCCCGAGCTGACTGGTGTCGAGCCACGCGGCAAAGACCGTGTCCCATCCCTCGTCATTGGTGCGGGCGGTGAGTTCGGAGACGTTGTCGATGGGGCTGTAGGTTTCGATCCCGCAGAGCTTGCGAAAGTCGTTGACGGCGTGGCTGCAGTTGGCGGCGCTCCCGCCGACGCCGAGCAAGAAGAGCCGGCCCTTGCGCTCGCGCAGCCGGTCAAGTTCGGACGCCAAGGCTTCGATCGACGCGAACGAAATATCACGACAGATCTGCGCGGCCGCAGCAAAGAAAGTTTCCGCGTGGTTCATCCGCCCAATCGCCTCGGATCCCGTGAATGGCCGCGAACTCTTGCCATATCCGCCCCCCTATTTGAAGGGGCCTCGTCGATGGAAATTGGCGGGCATCAGTGGCGCTGCGAGCCCAGCGATTCGTATAGCTCCACATAACGCTCGATAGCGTGCCCAATCGCAAAATTCTCAACAATGCGCCCCCGTGCCCTGCTCCCACGTTGCGCCCGCGCGGCCGGCGATTCTGCGGCTAACGTCCGAATCGCCGCAGCGAGCGCATCTGGACTTCCCGGCGGCACGACGAGACCGGTGTCGCCAACGATGAGCTTCGCATCGCCGACATCGGTGGCGACCGCCGGTAGACCGCAAGCCATTCCTTCGGCCAACACGTTCGAGAATCCTTCCCCGAAGCGCGAGCTCGACACCACGAAATCGGCGCCTGCAAACAAGCGTGCCACATCGCAGCGACGGCCGAGCCGAAACAGGTTGGGCGCGGCGGAAAGCTTTTCGGTGCCGGTGCCGACTACTAACGCGGACAGATCGGGCAGCGCCGCCATCGCAGCAAGAAAACTTCCATGATCCTTCATTGCATTAACACGCGCGACGTGCGCCAGTACGATTGCATTCTCGGCAATGCCGAGTTCAGTTCGCACCGCCCGCCGCGCCACCGCATCCGGCTGGAATTCGACGATGTCGATCCCGTTGGCGACTACCTGCGCACGTCGCGGATGATATCCCAACGCCAAATGCGACTTGAGTCCGACGGCCGAGTTCGCCGTCACCAGATCGGGCCATCGCGATAGCACCGCGCAGGCTTTCACCACCAGCGCCAGCCCGACGCCGTAGCTGCGCCAATCCATCGCCGAGCAGCGGATGCTCCAAACGAGATGCGTCTGTCTGCGTCGTCCCGACAGGGCGAGCGCGACAAGGGCTGCGAGATCGCCGTAATACATCCATCCCTGCACGATGTCGGGCCGCCTCTCGGCGATGAGTCTGGCGAGCTTCAAGAGACCGGTGGCAATGCCGCCGGGTTTGTCGAAACGCAACTCGATGACTTCGACGCCTGCGCCCCGTAGGCGTGCCATGTGGGCCTCGGCGGGAAGCAGGGTCACGATCGTGATTTCGTCCGCAACGCCGGGCTGCGCCGTGGCGAGCCGCGCCAGCATCGCTTCGGCACCGCCGCCCCCCAGACCCGCCGTCACATAGACGATCTTACGCGGCCGCAGGATCACGCCCATCTCGCGCGCCACGCTTGCAGCATCAGCACGGTCCACAGCGGGTATTGCCAGTTGCGGCTACCCTCGAGATGTTCACCCCACGCCCGGCGCACCGGCTCGACCCGCACCAGCCCGTCCGCCGCAAGCCGCGTCGGCGCGAGCAGCGATTCCGCCCATTCCCGAAGCGGACCTCGCAGCCAAGCATCGATCGGCACGCCAAAGCCCATCTTCGGCCGCTCGACCAGGGATCTCGGCACATAACGATCGAGCACCCGGCGCAACAGCCATTTGCCGCGACCACCACGCACCTTGAAGGCAAGCGGCAGGCTCCAGGAGTAGGCAACGACCCGGTGATCCAACAGCGGCACCCGGCCTTCGAGGCCCACCGCCATCGTCGCCCGGTCGACCTTGGTCAAAATGTCCTCAGGAAGATAGCCGACCATGTCGAGGAACTGCATGCGTGCGACGAAGTCAGGAAAGTCCTTCGCGATGCTGGCGTCCCACAGTGGTCCGCGCGGCTCCAGACCCGCGACAGCGACCCCCTCGGGCCGTTCCCATTGGCTGACGAGCCGGCGGTAGATCGCGTCCGGCTCGGGATTGTCCAGCAGGGTCGTGATCTTGTGCAGCTTGTCGCCGGGCAACGCCGGCCGCCATGAGGCTGGGACGAATGCAAACAGCCGATTCCAGGTCTGCGGGGCGAGCGCGCGCAAGGCCGCGGCCGAAACCCCGCGCAGCGGACGCGGCACGAGCTTCACGGCGCGCGCGAGCCGCTGCGCCCACAGATAGCGGTTATAGCCGGCGAAGAGCTCGTCGCCGCCGTCGCCCGATAGTGCCACGGTTACGTGCTTGCGGGTTAATTCTGAGACCAGGTAGGTCGGGATTTGTGAAGGGTCGGCGAACGGCTCGTCGAACCAGTCGGCGAGATGCGGAATGACGTCGAGCGCATGCCGCGGCTCGACGTAGAATTCGGTGTGATGCGTGCCGAGATGGGCGGCGACTTGCTTCGCGCACTGCGCTTCGTCATACCCTGTCTCGTGAAAGCCGATGGAGAACGTCCTTACCGGCCGGGAGCTCTGCGCCTGCATCAGCGCGACCACGGTCGAGGAATCAATCCCGCCGGACAGGAACGCGCCGAGCGGCACGTCGGCAATCATCCGCAGACCGACGGCGTCGCGCAGGAGCGCATCGAGACGCTCGACGGCTTCGTTTGCGTCCAGCGCCGGATCGTTGCGGCGTTGTCCAGCGATCGCAATGCCGCGCAAGTCCCAGAAGCACTTCGGCACCGGCGCCGTGCCTTCGCGCAGCGTCAAGATATGGCCGGGCGCGAGTTTTTGAGCCTCACGATAGATGGTGCGTGGCTGGGCGATGTAGGCGTGGCGGAGATAACCGACGACTGAGTCCTCGTCGATGGTCGGCTTCCAGTCGGCTGTGGCGCGAAACGCCTTGAGCTGCGAGGCAAAGATGACCCGCTCCGGCGTCGCCGCATAATAGAGCGGCTTGATGCCGAGTCGGTCGCGCGCCAGAATCAGGCTGCGGGTCTTGCGATCCCACAGCGCGAAAGCGAACATGCCAACCGCACGTTCGATCGCAGCCTCGACGCCCCACAATGCGCAGGCTTCGAGCAAAACCTCGGTATCGGACTCGCTGCGCATGGGGCGGCCCGCGGCCAGCAGCTCGCGGCGGATATCACGATAATTGTAAATCTCGCCGTTGAAGGTAATGACATAGCGCCGATCGGCCGAATGCATCGGCTGGGCACCCCCCGGGCTGAGATCGATGATGGCAAGCCGGCGCTGGCCGAGCGCCGCGCCGGCGGCAGCCTCGACCCAAACCTCGCCGGCGTCCGGCCCGCGATGGCGCACGGTCTCGATCATGGCTTCGCAAGTCGCACGCAGCGTGTCAGCCGGTGTCGCCGCGCGCCAATCGATCATGCCAGCAATGCCGCACATTCCATTACTCCAGAGGACGACTCTCGCTGCTTGCTGTGTCGAGGCCTCGTGAACTCATCGCCGCGACTTCGGAGTTTACTCGAGATCGACCACCGCCGCGAACCGATCCGCTCCAGCTATTGCGGAGATTCGCTCCTACCATACCCCCCGGCGCAGTCCCGTTTTGACATACTGCCACAACGTGGGATGCGGCCACAGACGCGAAGGCAAATCGACTTTTTTGTGGTCGCAAAGTTCCAGCCACTGCATCGTGCGCGGCCCTTTCGAGAGGCGGCAAGGCGGCGACCAACTGCAGATAGGGAAAAGTTGAATAGTTGTCTTCCGCAGTCGAGGCGGCGCCCGATAAAGCAGGTCTTGCCGCGATCCATCTCGTCTTGAGGCGCGACTCCGATTGTGGCAACAGTTGCCGATATGATACGGGGCACGATTGCAGGGGTGGCGGTCGCGATACTGAGCATGACTGCTCTCTTCGCCATAAATTTCGCCCTGACACAGATTTCTCCAGAGCACTATCGCCGCGTCGTTTTGCAAGCCCTCGAATCCGGTACGCTTGGCACCGTTACGCATTTGCCCTTTGCCCCGAGCAAGGAGATCTATCCTTTCGGGGGCAACGATTGTCTGATCCTCGGCGCACTGGTGATGCCTCGCGACGCGCCGCTCAGAGCCAGCGTGTCGCCGCGCCTGCCCCTCTCAGGCGAAGAGACCGATAGCGCGCCGGGATATCCTGCGGCAGCGCTATGCCGCGGGCTTGCAGCCACGATGAGAGCGATTGCCCGCAACCCGACAGACCAGTTCCCGCCGCCGTCGTACTATCATCGATACATTCATGGCGATACCACAGTCGCGGCGCTGCTGCTGGCAGCCATGTCTTTCGCCACAGCTACGACGACTCTGCTTGCTGCATGCTACGCAATGATCGCGGCGATCGCGCTGGTGGCGCTGTTTCGGTTCAGGACCGGCGACCCGACCGAGCGCGGACACGCAGGCGCCTTCCTGATCATTGCTGCCACGCTGGCATGCTTCTACGGGGTGCCGGTTTTCGACCGCTCGTTCTCGTTCGCTCCCAGCGATGTGCTTATATTCGCGTTCATCCTTTATGGCCTGCTCCAGCCTCTTGGCGCCATTCCGCTGCACCGCCTCGTTCTTGCCGCTGCCATCTTCGGCAGCTCGATCGCAATCCTCGAGTTTCTCACGGGAGGAGTTCCCCTCGGTTTGGCCACACTGATCGCCCTGATCGGGCTCGGGCGGCCGCCGGACTGGGGCACATTGCGCAACCGTATGGCGGTCGGCACGATCGCATTCGCTGCCGCCGTCATCGCCTGCTTCGGTTACAAGTTGTTGGCGGTCGCGGCAGTTTTCGGAACGAACGAGCTTTCGGTTTTTTTCGAGACTCTTGGCCAGAGGATGGGAGGATCCGTGGAGGGGAACCTCTCCGAGAGTGCGAAGGCGACTCTCGCCGCGTACCACATCGACCCGCAATGGCTCGATGCCAATATCTTGACGCGCGTGGGCTTCGCGGGACTGATGCTGATCTATTCGTCGTTTTTTCTGGGATGGGGCTCGCACCTGCTGGGCGCGGCGCTCGTGCTTCTCCCGACGCCGCTGCTCATTGCCCTCGCTTGTTCTTCATACCGCGACCGCCGCGTCTCCGCGCCGGCACGCGAGCGCCTCGCATTAGCGGCAGCCGGAGCCGTTCCGGTCGTATGGTATGTTCTGTTTGCCAATCATACGATCTTGCACTCCTCTTACATGGTGCGGCCTTTGGCTCTCAACGTAGCGCTGTGCGTCGTGGCCGCATTGCCTCGTCGGCACCCGACGATCGAGCGATCCCGGGCCCGCATTGCCGATGCGGGCGCGATTTGACCGCGCGCCACGGCAAAGGGCTCCAGAGGCTACGGCGCCGATGAAGATTCTTTTTCTCGTCCGTGATCTCGCTATCGGCGGCAGCCAGCGCCAGCTCGCCTTACTCGCCGCCGGCCTTGCGAAGCGTACGCACGACGTAGCGGTTGCCGTACTCTACGCCGGCGGAGCGCTCGAAGATTTGCTCGACGGCAGCGGCGCACGTCTTCTGGCGATCGGCAAGTCGAGCCGTTGGCGGGCCGCCGCGCCGCTCGCAAGATTGCGGCGGCTGTTTTTGAACGAACACCCTGATCTGGTCTACGCTTTTCTTCCGACACAGACGACGCTTGCAGCACTGCTGTTGCCGCGGCAAGTCAAGACGAAGCTCGTCTTCGGGTTGCGCGCCGCAGGCGTGCGTCTGGACCGCTATGACGCCTTGAGTGCGCTCATGTATCGATCCGAGGTCTGGCTCGCGCGCCGGGCCGATCTCATTGTTGCCAATGCCCGCGCCGTGCGCGCTGACGCTGTCGGGCGCGGCCTGCCCGATGATCGCATCGTGGTCGTCCCGAACGGCATCGACACCGACGCGATGAGGCCCGACGCGACCGCTGGCCTTGCCGCCCGCCGCATGTGGCAGATTCCCGACAACGCGTTTGTCATAGGCTGCGTGGCGCGGCTTGACGCGATGAAGGACCATGCCAACCTGCTGAATGCAGCAGCGAGTTTTGCACGCAATCATCCGGATGCGCATTTGGTTTGCATCGGAGGTGGGCCGCCCTCCTATGCCGACGAGCTCAAAGCCCTCGCCAAATCTCTCGGACTAACGGGTCGAGTGGTGTGGGCTGGCGAAATCGACGATGTAAAGGCCGCCTACAACAGCTTCAACATTGCTACGCTGTCATCTTCGTTCGGAGAGGGATTTCCCAACGCGATCGGTGAGGCGATGGCGTGCGGCGTTCCGGTGGTGGCGACAAACATAGGCGATGTTCGATGGATCGTCGGCGAGTTCGGTGAGGTCGTGCCGCCGAGCAATCCGGACCTTCTATGCGCGGGATGGAGTCGGCTGCGAGCGCGTCTGGCGCGAGATCCGGGTCTTCGCGAGCAGGTGCGTGGGGCAATCATCGCAAGCTATGGAATCGAAGCCATGCTCGACAGAACCGAAGCCATCCTCTCGCAGCTCGTTGGGGGTCGCCCGCCTGCCGAGATCGGCCGCGATCTTGCATGATCCATCCGGCCGCAGGGATGGACCGTGGCGACTTCGCAGAGCCGGTCGGCCTGCGGGATTCTTCAGATCAAGGAGCTTCTTCCGCGCCCTGCCTGGCGTCAGCTGGTCCGCCGATAGAGATACTCGTCGCAGCCCGACCCGAAGATGCCAGTCGTGAGCGGTGTGCCGGTCGCGCGGATGCACGCGAAACCGAGCGGCCGCATCAAGGCGTCCACTTCCGGCGCCAAAATCGACTCATAGGGATAGCCGCCCATCCAATCGTGCACGTCATGCACGAAATCCATTCCGCGGACGCTATGGTAGTTGGCGACGTGAGATCGAAAGTCGCGGCCCATGATAAAGAAAGCCGCCCGCAATAGCGCGATGTAGAGCGCACGCGCGCGCCGCTGCGCCGGCGGCGACGCCCCGCTATACCACTGCTTTTCCCATCGCCAGAAGCGGCACATCAGCGTGTGATGATAGAGCGCAAACGCGAACAGACCGCCGGGTACGACTAGGCGCGCCGCGGCAGCCAACGCGTCATGCATGGCTCCCGTGTGATGCAGGACCCCCCACGCATAGACCACATCAAAGCTGCCGAGACCGCGGACGTACCGGTCATCAAGGATCGAGCCTTGCTCTATCGTCCATTCGCGGTCGCCAGCAAAATAGCGTTCCCGCAACTGTGTCGTACAAACCACGGAATCTTCATCAAAGTCGAACGAATGCACGCGCGCGCCCAGCCTGCGCGCGGCGAGCGAAAACAGTCCGCTACCAGAACCAACATCGAGAAAACTCAGCCCGGCGAGGCTGTCGCATTGGAGTAGCCGCCGAACCGATTTTTCCGCTTCGGTCAGCTGATCCGGGCCCAGAGTGCGAGCAAAATCCAGCCAGTTGTCGCCAAATCGGAAACGACGATCCTGAATTTCTCTATCCGACATTCCTGATGATCCGATCGTTGCCCGCGCCAGAAGATAGCGGGTTCGGTTTCGCCGTGCCAATGCAACGGCGAAGGCTCGCAGGCGTTGGTGTGCGGTCTGCGCCGGAATGCTATCGTGCCGATGGTCGCGGCGGGCGAAAGTGAAGCAATGACTGAGCAGGCCACTGAGCGTCTCTGGGTCCTGGGACCCGTCGCTCTTGTCGCGTTTCTCTTGACTATGGGGCTGATCGTGCTGCTGCGGCCCTGGCTCGCGCGTTATGCGACGGTCCAGCCCAACGCTCGTTCCTCCCACCACAAGCCGACGCCGCAAGGCGGTGGCATCGCGGTCGTCGTCGCGACGCTGGTGGCCGCATGGGGCGCGATCGCCTTGTCGCCGGTCCTCCTGCAGAATCAAGGGACTCAAGTCTTGGCGGTGGGCGCGGCAACGGCGCTCCTGGGAGCGGTCGGCGCAATCGACGACATGCGCTCCTTGCCGGCCACGGTGCGACTCGCCACGCAATGCATTGCCGTCGGTGCCGTGATCGCGGCGCTGCCGGCCGAGTTGCAAAGCTTCCCGCATGTGCCCTGGGCGATCGAGCGCGCGGGGCTTTTTCTCGCCGGGCTATGGTTTGTCAATCTCGTTAATTTCATGGACGGCATCGACTGGATGACCGTGGCCGAAGTCGTGCCCGTTACGGGGGTGATCCTGGTGCTTGGGTTCGTTGGTGTTGTCGCTCCATTGCCTGCTCTACTCGCGGCCGCACTGCTTGGCGCAATCGTTGGATTTGCGCCTTTCAATAAGCCGGTAGCGCAGATCTTTTTGGGCGATGTGGGCAGCCTACCTATTGGGCTTCTGCTCGGATGGCTCTTGCTGCAGCTCGCAGCAATGGGTCATCTGGCGGCGGCGCTCATCCTGCCCCTCTACTATGTCGCCGACGCCACGATCACCCTCCTACGGCGCATCGCGATAGGTGACGCAATCTTGCAGGCCCATCGCGCGCACTTCTACCAGCGCGCCACCGATCGTGGGCTTAAGGTTCCGGAGGTCGTCGCTCGCGTCTTTGTCGTGAATCTGGCGCTCGCTGGGCTCGCCTTCATAACTGTCGCGGCGCAGAACACCATCGTATCGCTGGCGATGCTGGCCGCCGCCGCTGCAATCGTTTATTGGTTGCTTACCGGGTTTGCGAGCGGCAAGGACGCGCGTTAGGGGGATTTTGCCGTCAGTTGGCCCGAGCAGGTACGTCGTTAGGCCGCTTCCCCGCTGAAATCCGGCACCGCGTCGTGCAGTACTCCGAAGATCACCGAGCGATCCTCGCGCGCGAGCCCTTGCTCAAGCGCCGCGAGCCAGCCGCGCATCGCTTCAAGCGATGGACTGAGCGGCTTGGCGGCGACGATGCCTTCGATCCCGATCGGCGCGGTCGGCTCCTCGCGGGCGAACAGGATTTCCTGCAGGCGTTCGCCCGGCCTGATGCCGGTGAAGGCGATGTCGATGTCGCGGCCGGGCTCGAGGCCGGAGAGCCGGATCAACCGCTCCGCGAGATCGACGATTTTCACCGGCTGACCCATGTTGAGCACGTAGACGGCCACGTCCCGCTGCGCCTGTTCGAGGGCGTGGCTCGCCGCCGTGACCACGAGGTCGCACGCCTCGCGGATGGTCATGAAGTACCGCACCATCTCCGGATGCGTGACGGTGAGCGGGCCACCCGCTTCGATCTGCGCCTTGAATTTCGGTACCACCGAGCCGTTCGAGGCGAGCACGTTGCCGAACCGCACCGCGATTAATCGCATCGCTCGCTCGTGTCCGGTGCCGCGCCGCGCGAAATCGTGGTCGAGAGCTTGGCAATACATTTCGGCAAAGCGCTTCGAGGCGCCGAGCACGGATACCGGCTCGATCGCCTTGTCGGTCGAGACCATCACCATGGCAGCGGCGCCCGCGCTCGCAGCGGCATCGGCAACATTGACCGAGCCGAAGACGTTGGTCTTGACCCCCTCCTCCCAATCCTGCTCCAGCAGCGGCACATGCTTGAGCGCTGCCGCATGGAACACGATGTCTGGCCGAAACGCGCTCATCAGACGGAAGATGCGCGCGCGGTCACGCACGTCGGCGAGACGACCTTCGATTTTCGCTTTTGATTGTTTGACTGCGAGCGCCTCCAGCACGGCATGCAGAGCAGGCTCCGAATTCTCGATCACGAGAACGCGCCCCGCGCCAAAGGTCACGATGCGGTCGCAAATTTCGGCGCCGATCGATCCGCCGCCGCCCGTCACGATTATCGATTTGTTCCGCACGAAGCCTTCAAGGCGACGGTAATCGATCCTCACCTTCGGTCGCAGCAGCAAGTCCTCGACATTGACCGGCGCAAGCCGCAGCGCCTCGCCGCCGTCGTCGAGCGAGGGCAGTCGGCTGGTGGTCAGCCCCAAGCGTCTGGCCCGCATCAGGATCGCTTCCGGTTTTTCTTCCGGCGCCAGTGCGCTTGGCGTGAGGACGAGGCGTGTCACGTTCGTGCCGCGGTTGCTGAACTCGGCAACGACGCTTTCGAGATCGTCCGGACCGCCGACCACAGAAATCCCGCGTATGGCTTGTCCGCGGTCGGCCAGCGACGGCGACAGAATGCCCACGGGGCGGATCTTCGTCACCGCTCCACTTTCGATCGCGCGCAGCAGCACATCCACATCGGCACTGCGACCAACGAGGAGGATCGGCGTGGAATCGCCCGCTTTGGCGTGCTGAAGCGTGCGAGTGTAGCGAAAATAGCGGTACGCGATGCGGGGGCCGGAGAGAAACGCGATCTGCAGCAGCCAATACAGGAGAATCGTGATCTTGCCGAAGAAGAACGCCCCATAGACGTTTGGTGCCACGAGCACGTAGTCGAGCGCCAACAGCGTCACCGCCAGCACAGTCGCGGCGCGCACGATGTTGAACAGATCTGGCAGCGAGGTAAATCGCCACTTCGCCTTGTAAAGCCCGGAGAAGCCGTAGATGAACCCGGAGTAGACGAGGAAGGCAGGCAGCAAGACCAACAGGAGCCGCCATCGCTCCGCTAGCCCACCCTCCTCGAATCGAATGAAGAAGCTCGCGACCACCGCCGCCGCCGTGGCGAGGAGATCGTGCGTCAGAATGAGCCACATCCGTGGGGTGAAGGTCGGAAGCCGGATCATCATCTCATAATTGCGCCGGTGCAGCGCTTAACATCAATACCGGCCTTTGGGCGTGCGCGCTACCTCGCGCTAGGTGACACCCCAGCAGCTCCGACCCATCAATCGCCGTATTCCGGAACCATATGTTAATCTCAGGCGCGGGGCCCTACCGCGAAAATGAAGGCTTTTCACCCCCTTTCGGGCGCACTAGGCGACCCGAAGAAAGCTTTGACGAGATGGCCGCGCATGTAGAGCAACTGGATCAACCTGCTATGCGCGCATGTGTGCTGGCCCTTGGACTGGCCTTGGGCGGCTGCTCGGCGAGCGAAGTGGTGCAGAATTGGATGCCCGCCACAGCCGCCGGCACCGCGACCACCCCCGCCGACCTGCCGCAGCCTAACCATCGGCGCATCGTCGGCGACAACATCAGGACGATTTTGCCGAAGATAGACACGCTCGGTGACTTGGAAATTTCCGGCGCGCGACCGGTTGATCACCTCAAAGGGCCCGTGTGGCTCACGTGCCTCAAGGTCGATGCGCGTGGGCAACCGCAGCACTATGCCTTGTTCATTCAAGGCGACAAGATCGTCGACTCGCGTATCGGCGTGGTCATCGATCAGTGCTACAAGGAGACATTCGAACCTTTCGACTTGCTGCCGCCTCCCGCACCCAAAAAGGTTGGGCCCTGACTGATCCGTCGTGCCAGCGTCGATCCCTAAATCCTGCGGCCAACGGCGCACCAGAATGGCTCGGCATCGCGAAAGCGTATCTCGTGCAACCCGGCATTTTCCATCAATGCCTTGATCTGTGCTTGGGTCATGCGATGCTCGATGCGTGTGCCGAAGCGGTCGAGCGCGTCGGTACGCATGGCATAGTAGCTGCGCCAGCGATATGCACCGAGCGGCCAATGGGCGACATTGCCGCCAAGCCGCTCACAGAGATGTGCACTCCGCGCCAAGGGCCAATACACGCAGGCAGCGAGAAGTTCGGCAAATACCGATTTGACGCGGAACGGTGCCCGCGACAGCACCTGGCGCAAAAGGTCGCTTGCTCGCCAGAGCGTACGAAACCACGCCGGCCGGTTGTCAAAGGCGTAATAGATGTAGACGAGCATCGGTGCTCCGCGCTTGAGTTTCCTCACGCACGCGGCAAGGCCAGCCGCAGGGTCGGGCAGATGATGCAGGACGCCAAGGCTGTAACCGAAATCCATGCTGTGGTCGTCCAAAGGC
>JBJMTU010000027.1:0-5062 GCA_045811545.1 Xanthobacteraceae bacterium
CCCACGTGCCGTACCGCGGCTCGGGCCTGCAGGTGACCGGACTGCTCGGCGGCCATTCGCTGTTCGGCTTCGCGCAGGTCAACTCCTCGCTGCCGCACGTGCGCGCCGGCAAGCTCAAGGCGCTGGCGACCACCGGGCCGACGCGCGACCGTTCTCTGCCGGACGTGCCGACATTCGCTGAATTGAGCTATCCGGAATTCACCGCCAAGGTCTGGTTCGGCCTGTTGGTCAGGGAGGGCGTGCCCGACGATGTGCTCGGGCGGCTCACCGCGGCCGCCAAGGCGGCGCACGCCGATCCCGCCGTGAGAGCGAAGCTCGAGGCCCAGGGATTCGAGGTCTCGGGCGAAACCGGCCCGCAGCTCAAGACCGAGATCAAGCAGCAGATCGAGCGCTGGGGACGTCTCGTCAAAGCCTCCGGCTTTTCCATCGAGGATCGCGGCAGCACACGGTGAGGCGACGGACATTCTCGTCCGTCGCGCGCATCTATCTATCTGCTGTCATGGCCGGGCTTGACACCGCAAGTCGGGTCTACCCGACTTGCGGCGCATAAAAATGCGCAACTCGGGCACGCCCGAATTGCGGTGCAATCCATCAAATCTTCGAAAAGCCTCTTTGCAAAGAAGATGGATGCGCGGGTCAGAGCCCGCGCATGACGAGTCGGGGATTGGGCCGCGTCACGCGCGGCGGGTCGGCAGCGGCACGCGGTCGACGTACTCGATCTCGGCCAACAGCAGCCGCTCTACCATTCGCGCCCGCGTCGCGGCCTGCGCCGGATCATCCCACAGGTTCTCGAACTCGCCCGGATCGGCCTCGAGGTCGTAAAGCTCGCCCCATCCAGTGCCGTGGAACACGCTGAGCCGGTAACGACGGTCGATGATGCTATGCACGCGCGGCGGCATATCCGTGCCGGGGCTCGGATGCTGGTGATCGTATTGGATGAACACGCTGTCGCGCACTGCACTTGCGCCGTCCAAGGCGGGCAGCAAGCTGCGCCCTTGCATGCCGCTGAACGGCTCGATCCTGGCGCGGTCGAGCACGGTCGCGGAAATGTCCAGCGTCGACGCGAGCGTATCGGCGACCGCCGGATGGTTCGCCGCCTGCGGATCGGACCAGATGAACGGCACCCGCACGATGCTCTGATACTGCTCCGCGCCCTTGAGCATCAGCCGGTGATCGCCCAGGTGATCGCCGTGATCGCTGGTGAACATGACCACCGTGTCGCCAGCGCATGCGATCTGATCGAGCGCGCGCAGCACGCCGCCGATCGCATCATCGATGCAGGCGATCATGCCGCAGGTGAGCGCTTGTGCTTCCTGTGCTTCGCGCGCCGACACGCTGATGGTGTTCATGCCGTTGAGATTGGCCCTGCCTGCCTCGCGCTCGGCGATGATGTTGCGTACGAGCGGGGGCGGCATCCAGTCATTGCGTGTGAAGGCCTCCGGCACCGCAAACTGCTCGGGCTTGTACATGTCCCAATATTTGCCGGGCGGGTTGAACGGATGGTGCGGATCCGGAAACGACACCATGAGGAAGAACGGCCGGTCGGCCTCGGTATCGCGCAGGAAAGCCTGCGCGCGCTCGCCGATGAACGCTGTCGGGTAAAGCTCCGGCGGGATTACGGTGCGATAGGCCTGCGGCACCGTGTAGCTATGCGGGAGGCTGTTCTTCGGCCCCGGCAGCGCCTTGGGATCGCGCTCGGCGAGCCATCGCCCGTAATCGCCGCCGCCGTCGTCTCCGTGCGCGCGCACCAGCGCGACCAGATCGAAGCCGTAGAACGGGGTTTGGACTCCCGCACTCTTCTCGGCCCAGTATTCCGGCGTCTCCTGCTCGTAACCCACATCATTGAGATCGTTGCGCAGCGCCTGAACCAGGTCGCCGGACGGCTCGCGATAGCCTGCGCGCGGGGGCGGCCGCGTCACGATCGGCGGCCACGCGGTGAAGTTCTGCAGATGACTCTTGCCGATGAGCGCCGTGCGATAGCCCGCGTCGCGCAAGAGCTCGACAAACGTCACCGCCTGCATGGACAGCGGGATTCCGTTGCTGCGCACGCCGTGCACCGACGGCATGCGTCCCGTCATCAAGCTCGCGCGGTTGGGCATGCACACCGGACTCGCGACGTAGAAACGGCGAAACATCGTGCCGTTGGCCGCGATCGAATCGATGTGCGGCGTGCGCAGCACCGGATGGCCGTAGCAGCCGAGAAAATCGGCGCGGTGCTGGTCGGTGATGAACAGGATGAAATTGGGACGCTCGCGCATGGATCAAGTCCAATGGCGGCGTCATCGAGCCGCGTCAACCCCGTTTGGCTGCACGCGGCAAATGAACGGTCCGTCCGTCATCAGGCCTCATGACGGCGGGTTTCGCCGGCGAGGGTTGACGGCTACGCGGCCGAGCTGCGGTTGAGGACGCGCATGGGGGTGCCGCGCCACACGAAGCCGTTCCCGAGCCAGCTTGCCGACCACAGCACCGGGAGCAGAAGATCGCGCAACATCCACACCAACGGCGATCGCCAAGACAGATGCCAGCCGGCGGCGTAAGCCAGAACGGCCTCGGCGCCGTACCAGATTGCGCCGAAGGCGGTGAGCGTGTCCGCCAGCGGCCAATCGCTGGACGCTGCTAAAATGGCATAGGCCGCAAGCGGGTGGACGGCGCCCGACGCGATTTCCGGCAGGAAATAAATTCGAAACGTGTGACGTCGAAGCCGCGCCCAGCGCAGTTGCCGTCTCTAGACCTCCGCTGCGGTCCGCTGCCCGAGCGGCTGCGGGAACGGCCGGTCAACGACACGCACGCGCAAACCAGTCTTGCGAACGAGCTTGGTGGCCGCCGCGTCTTCCGCCGCTTCGAAAGCGAGCGCGCGAATGCCGCCGGCCGATTTGAGCAGGTCCCGGCGAAACAGCATCGTCTTGCCTTGTGCAAAACCCATTCCGATGCTGTCGCCAAAACATTGCCAGCGCGCCTGGTAGGTGTTGAGGAACGCGCATTCCAATTCGGCCCACATGTTGCCGGGACTGCATCCGATCGCGGGAGATGACACCAGAGCTGTATCCGCCCGCCATGTCCCCAGCAGGCGGTGGAGATAGTCGGGTGGCATCAGGACGTTGCTGTCGGCCATGACAATCCAGGGATGGGAGGCTGCGACCCATCCTTTGACGACATTGTTGAGCTTGGGGTTGGCGCTGATGCATTCGTTTCCGATCAGCAGTCGCGCGGTCACATGCGGGTGTAATTCGATCAATCGCCGCACCAAGGGCACGACGGGATCGCTCGATTGTGCTGCGCAGAACAGGAGCTCATACCTGGGGTAATCCAGGTGAAAACCGGACAGCAACGTCTCCTCGGAAAAATTCTCTACGCCGCAGACCGGGCGAATGATCGATATACCCTCGAGCGCTTTTGCTCCGTTAACCTCTGCGGCGGAGCGGCGGATGCGCTGCACGACCGTGGCGATGCTCGCCAAATGTAGAACAGTGGCAATGACGCAAAATGCGCATGTGGAAAGGACCAGTATCGTCATCGCTGGTTCGAATAGGACGAATCGATGACTCTTAAATGACATGGCAATGTCGGGCGCACGCTTTCCGCGTCCCCGCGACGGCGATCCGATGACACTTTGATGATTCACACGGCCGTCGTGAAAACGTCGAGCCTCTGTCAGACGACGCGGGCAGCTTTCGCCGCGTTGATTCGACGGCGGAGGCCCAATGGCCGTCATCACGCGCGACAGCGCCGCATCGCTCACGCGGCGCCGGTTCTTGACGGCTGCGGTCTCGTCGGCGGGCATCACCGCCGCCGCCAGCCTCGCCAGGCCTTACCTCAGCCGCGCAGCCGATCGCCCGCTCATCACCCACGGCGTTCAGCCGGGCGACGTGTCGACCGATTCGGGTATCGTCTGGGCGCGCGCCGACCGGCCATCGCGCATGCTGGTCGAGGTTGCGACCAGCGACAGTTTCAGGGATGTCCGCGGTGCCGTCTTGGTCGACGCCTTGGCGGAGACGGATTTCACCGCCAAGGCGTTGATCCAGGGGCTGCCCCCGGGGCAAGACATATTCTATCGCATCCGGTTCGAGGATCTTTCGTTCCCGATCTTGAGCGAGCCGCAGATCGGGCGCTTTCGCACCGCGCCGAGGGAACAGCGCAGCGTCTCCTTCGTGTGGTCGGGCGACACCGCCGGCGGCGGCTGGGGCATCGATGAATCCCGCGGCGGGATGCGCACCTACGCGACCATGCTGAAGCGTCGGCCCGATTTCTTCATCCACAGCGGCGACCACATCTATGCCGATTGTCCGATCCCATCGGAGCGCAAACTTGCGAATGGACAGGTGTGGAAGAACATCGTCACCGAAGAGAAATCGAGGGTTGCCCGCACGCTCGCGGAGTTCCGCGGCAATTACAAATACAATCTGCTCGACGGAAATTTGCGGGCGTTCAATGCCGAGGTGCCGACCTTCGCGCAGTGGGACGACCATGAAGTCACGAATGACTGGTGCCCCGAAGCCTTCGCATCCCGCGCCACGAGCGATATTCTCGCGCTTGCCGCGCGCGGACGCCGCGCCTTTCACGAATTCATGCCGATGCGCACGCACGGCATTTATCGCAAGATTGCGTATGGGCCTCTGCTCGACGTTTTCCTGCTCGACATGCGCTCCTACCGCACCGCGCTGCGAGCGGACGGTTCGGCAAGCCGCATCCTCGGGCCGGTGCAAACGTCTTGGCTCAAACGCGAGCTCATGAATTCGCACGCGACTTGGAAGATCATCGCCGCCGACCTGCCGATCGGTGTGGTGAGCGACGATGCCGTCGGGCAAGGCGACGGTCCGCCGCGCGGGCGCGAGATCGAGATCGCCGACCTACTCGCCTTCATCAAGCGTTCCGGCATCCACAATACCGTCTGGTTGACCGCGGATATGCACTACATCGCCGCGCACTACTACGACCCGAACGCGGCCGTGTTCCAGGATTTCGAGCCGTTCTGGGAGTTCATCTCCGGCCCGATCCATGCCGGAACCTGGCGCCCGCAACCGCTCGACAACACCTTCGGCCCGCGCGCGATGTTCCAGAAGGG
>JBJMTU010000028.1:0-5417 GCA_045811545.1 Xanthobacteraceae bacterium
GGACCGTGCCAGGCTGAAACGCAGATGAAGCTGCGCGCCGGCGGGTCCGACGGAAAATACCGCGCGTAGACCGAGTTAATGGTCTGAAAATGCGCTGCGTCGGTGCAATACACGGTGCACTTGATGACCCGCTCGAGCGACGAGCCGGCCGTCGTCAAGCACAGCGTCATCTGGTCGAGTACGATCTCGGCCTGTCGCTCAATCGGCAAACGCTTGATCTCGCCCGTGATCGGATCGTAAGGCGGGATGTTCGACACAAAGACGAGATCGCCGCACCGCACGGCCATTGTGATCGGCACCTTGCGGGCTTCGGCATAGGTGGACAACGGCTCTACGCGAATGGCCTGTCGCTTCATGGGGATCCCTCCTGGCTTGTTGACCCGCGCGGTCCTCACGCGGCGCACGATGGTCGCAGCAAAGCGGTCCTTCGTCGTCTCCCATTGGTTCGGCGCGTGCCGAACCGTCGTTGCTTGCCGACGGTGCCGCTGCGGCGGTAAAGTCGCCCATGGTCGCGGCTGCAAATTTGGTCGAGGTTGCCGCGCTTGTCGGGGATACCGCACGCGCCACGATTCTGGCCGCCCTGATGGGTGGCCAGGCCCTGACCGGCAGCGAACTCGCTTATCTCGCGCGCGTCTCGCGCCCCACCGCGAGCGAGCACCTCGTCAAGCTCGTCGAGGCGCGGCTCATCGCCGTCACCAAGCAGGGGCGCTATCGCTATTATCGCATTGCGTCGCCTTTGGTCGCACGGATGATCGAAAGCATCATCGCCGTCGCTGCGATCGAAGTTCCGGCGCGCTATCAGCCGCGCTCGATTCGGGATGATGCGCTTCGCTTCGCGCGCACCTGCTACGATCATTTGGCCGGCCGGGTCGGCGTCGCCGTCACTGATGCGCTCGTCGCCAATGGCCACATTGTTCTCGGCGAGGACGGCGGCGAAGTGACGGACGCGGGCACGCGCTTCCTGACCGCGTTCGGCGCGGATCTGCACTCACGCGGCAAACGCATCTTCTGCCGACCCTGTCTTGATTGGAGCGAGCGCCGATATCACGTTGCGGGGCTTGTGGGCGCGGAAATCTGGCGTCGCTGCCTGGATCTGGGTTGGCTGGTGCGGGAGCGCGACAGTCGCACGCTGCGGTTGACCGCGGCCGGGAAAACAGGCCTGTCCGACACTTTCGGAGTAGATCTCACGCATGAGGGGCTGGACCGCTCGAAACAAATCGACGTTTCAAGCATGGCCAAGGTGCCGTTGAGCGCATAACGCGCACGAGGCATCCCGGATTTTTGCAGCGCTCAACGCCTTTTCGAGTCGACAGCAGAGAAAACCGGTAGCCCGCATGAGCGAAGCGACATGCGGGGCGCCCCGAATTTCGCTTACGCTCATCCGGGCTACCAGGCCGCAAGGGGACGAACGGCAGGGCGTCGGCTTTTTTTCGTGACGGCTTTGGCGGATAGTGGATCGCAGCCGGATCGACGCGAAAGGAGATCGAACGATGTCGTGGTTTCGCACTTGTGCACTCGGCGTTGTGGCGCTCGCTGCCCAGATCGCGGCCGCGCCGGCGCAGGATTTTCCTTCGCGGCCGGTCACGATCGTGGTCGGCTATACGCCGGGGGCGACCAGCGATCTGCTCGCGCGCACCATGGCAGAACGGCTCAACGCCGCCTGGGGGCAATCCGTCATCGTCGACAACAGGTCGGGCGTGGGCGGCAATATCGCCGCCGGCTATGTCGCACGCGCGCCGGCCGACGGCTACACGCTCATGATCGGCACCGACGCGATCATGACCAGCAACATCTTTCTCTACAAGAACACGCCGTTCGATCCGGTCAAAGACTTCGCGCCGATCACCAATGCGGGAGCAAACATCATTTGCCTCGTGGTCCACGTCGACTTGCCCGTCAATTCCGTGGCGGAGCTCATCGCTTACGCCAAAGCCAATCCCGGCAAGCTGCAATATGGCTCGTCCGGCATCGGCTCTCCCCATCACCTTGCCGGCGAGCTGTTGCGGCAGAAAACCGGCATCGACATCGTGCATGTGCCCTATCGCGGCGGCGGTGCGACCATCAACGATTTGCTCGGCGGCCACATCAAGGTCGCCTTCCTCAGTCTCTCGAGCGCCGTTCCGCATCTGGGCAGCGGCAAGATCAGGATGGTGGCGGTCGTGGAGAAGAACCGCTATGCGGCGATGCCGGACATCCCGACTATCGGCGAGACCGTCCCCGGCTTCGAAATGTCGTCGTGGCTCGGCTTCTTCGCGCCGGCGGGCACGCCACTCATCACGCGCCTCAATGAGGCGATGGTGAAGGTGCTGACGACGGATGCCGTGAAAGAGAAGCTCGCCACGCTCGGTCTGGTGGTGGCACCGAGCACGCCGGCCGAGCTTGCCGCCATGGTCAGAGAAGGCCTTGCCGTGCGCGGGGAGCTGGTGAAGGCGGCCAATATCCAGGCCGAATAACGGGTAGAACTGCCAGCGTATCGTGGTGTGATCGAGGCGATTCCAAGCTGCAGATCAACTGAGGTTCGTGATGTCCAAGCTGCGCATCTACGGCGTCGCCCGCACCCGCGCTTTTCGCGTGCTTTGGATCGCGAACGAGCTCGGGCTCGATTACGAGCATGTTCCGATCGAGATCGGGCCCGGCGGCGCGCGCAAGGCGGAATACCTCGCCATCAATCCCAACGGCCGCTTGCCGGCGATCGATGCTGACGGATTCATCTTGTGGGAATCCCTGGCGATCACGCTCTATCTCGCCAAGAAGCACGGCCGGCTCTATCCGACGACGCTCGAAGGCGAGGCCAAGGCCTGGCAGTGGAGTTTGTGGGCGGTGCAGGAGGTCGACCGCGGCGTCAACATCTGGTCGCTGCACGCGAGGCGGCTGCCGGTCGAGGATCGCGATCCGCAGCGGCTCGCCGAGGCGCTCAAAGTGCTGGAGGGGCCGTTCAAGGTGCTCGACGGTGCGCTGGACGCTTATCTACTGGGCGAGGACTTCACGGTCGCCGATCTCAACGTCGCCGCGGTGATCAGCCGCGCGATCGACATGGATCTCGCCGCAACGCCGCGGCTTGCGGCATGGCTCAAGCGTTGTCTCGAACGCCCGGCGGCGCGGGCGGCGTGTGCCTTGCGCGCAAAAGCCGACGCCGAGACTTCAGCCGAGGTGGTGCGGGCGATCGCGCGGCACAATCGTCTGTGAGCCGCTCGCTTTGCGAACGCGACGAGGACGTCTCATGCCGAAGCGCAGCGCCGGCATCCTGATGTTTCGACGCCGCGGGGCCGAGATCGAGGTCCTGCTCATCCATCCGGGCGGCCCGTTCTGGGCCAAGAAAGACACCTGGATGATCCCGAAAGGGGAATATTCGGAAGGCGAGGACGCGCTTGCGGTGGCCAAGCGCGAATTCGAGGAGGAGACCGGCGCTCGCCTGCAAGGCCATTTCCTTCCGCTGGGCGAGGTGACGCAAGCCGGTCGCAAGGTCGTGACGGTGTGGGGGCTCGAAGGCGAGTTCGACCCGGCGACGCTCAGCTCGAACCACTTCGAACTGGAATGGCCGCCGAAGAGCGGGCGCAGGGCATCTTTTCCCGAAGTCGATCGCGCACAGTGGTTTTCGCCCGCCGACGCCCGGCAGAAGATTTTGCCCGCGCAGCGCGAGTTCATCACTCGGCTCCTCGCCGCGCTCGGTGCGTGACCCCGATGTCATCGCCAATCTGACGGTACGTCGCTCGGGTGCCGGAAGAGGGGCGAAAGCGACATCGACGGCCTTTTCAATCGCTGTCATGATTGCTACATAAGCCGCCGCGGGTCGTTCCCGCGCTTCCCGTTTTTCGATGGTTTGACGCGGGGTGGAGCAGCCCGGTAGCTCGTCAGGCTCATAACCTGAAGGTCGTAGGTTCAAATCCTACCCCCGCAACCAAATAAGCCCGCTAGATCAACGGTCTAGCGGGCTTTGCATGTGCCGGCCCGCGCCTCTTCCGTTGGCCTCGACAAACGACGCCGCGCCCGAGATACAAATCCGTTGCATGACCGTGTGGCCCGCTCCTGTTGCCGCCGTGATCCTGGACATGGATGGGCTGTTGCTCGACACCGAGCGCGTCTATCGCAGGGCGTTCATCGCTGCCGCCGCTAGGCTGGGGTTTGATATGCGCGAAGAGCTGTATCAAGGGATGGTGGGCCTCGCGGACAACGAATGCTTTGCTTTGATAAAGGACCACTTCGGTCCGAAGCTTCGCATCAGCCAATATCGGCACGAATTCGCCGATTGCCTGCAGCAGTTCCTGTGCGCGGGCATTCCGCTCAAGCCCGGGGCGCTCGAGCTCATGGACGACCTCGCGCAGCGTGGATTGCCGCGGGCGCTCGCCACGTCGACCAATCGCGCGACGGCCGAAGACCACCTGCGTTGCGCGGGGCTGCTTGACCGCTTCGATGCGATCGTGACCTGGGAGGACGTGGACCGCGGCAAACCGCACCCGGACCTTTTTCTCAAGGCCGCGCGCGAGATCGGCGTGGCGCCGCAACGCTGTGTCGTGCTGGAAGACTCGCCCCTCGGCATTCGCGGCGCGCACGCGGCAGGCGCCATGCCGGTCATGGTCCCCGACCTCCTCGCCGCGACCGAGGACTTGCGCAACATGTGCGTCGCCGTGGTCAAGGATCTGTACGAGGCGCGGGCCTTGCTGCAGGCGGACGGATTGTGATTCTGTCGCCGGCTAACGAACCAACCTGCTAGCTTTGTAGCGAAGTAGCAACTTGCCGCCTCGCCTTGGTACGCAAGAATTGTGCCGACAGTCTTGATTAATAAGCTCGTCAATATTCGCGTAGCTTTGATTTGAATCAATGCATCTGGGTAGGGGAGCCGCCTAGAGCTTATAGCCGAATGATCCGAGATCACGCGGGTCGCAGTGTTCGTCGTCGCCACCGTCGCGGTCGGCGCTTGGATCACTACCCAGTGGACGATATTGCAAGATTCGTTGTTGTAACAGAAGAGGAATTGAATTGGCACGGGCGCTTCACCGACGCCCGTCTCCGAAGGAGAGGCGATCCCGCGCTAGGCGATCTCGGCGCGGGATCGCTTGCCGCCTCTGATGGCTTACACCAACGATGATTGGCTACGACCCATCCTCATCGCCATGGCCGGGCTCGTCCCGGCCATCCACGTCTTTGATGTCGCATGGTTTGTAAGACGTGGATGGCGACAAGCGCGGGCATGACGAGTCAGAAATTCCGAGTGTTGGTATTACATAGTTTGCAGTTCGCCGCCTCGGCAAACGGGCTTTACCGGGACACCGGCGGCGTCAGTGTGCCAGCCACGGCGATGACGCACGTGCGTGCTCTCTGTCCGTAATCATTGGGTCTCTTGACCGAGAGCTTCGCGGATCCGGTCCATCAGAATATTGCCCAGGAACGGCTTCTCGAGCAGCGGCACGCCGGCCGCC
>JBJMTU010000029.1:0-22540 GCA_045811545.1 Xanthobacteraceae bacterium
CCGGTGCATGAGATCGAGCGGCATCTCGCAGCGTGATACCCTAGCTCGTGCATCGACGGACGTGCGGGAAAAACCCGGTGCAATCACTCACGCGGCCTTGGCTGGCTGCTTCAAGAGCTTATCGACATTGCCGGACAGGATTGCCTCGCCTTCCTTGCCGAGCGCGCGCAGCTCTTTTACGAAGTCGCGCACCGCGCCGCGCTCGCGGATTTCCTGCGGGTAATCGGTAGCAAAAACGATGCGCGACACGGGGATTTCGATCAACGCGCCCCGTATCGCGCCCATGGCCCCGCAGAAGCCCGCGGTATCGAACACCATGTTGTGCTGCACGTAGTAGTCGAAATCGCGTTTCGCTTTTTTGCCGTGGCGGGGATTGTCCGAGGTCCCCCAGAACTCCTTATCCTGATACGACCGGATACGGCCGAGCAGCGCCGCAAGCCCGCCGCCGAGATGGGACATGTGGACCGTCAACGTGGGGTGGCGGTCGAACACGCCGGAATTGATCAGCCGAATCGTCGCCATCACCAGCGAAAATTCGCGGCCGACCGAACGCGCCATGTCGTAGCCGTCGAATTGCTGTGTCTGGTTGAGCTTCAGGGCAGGGTGGACGAATACGAACAAGCCAAGCCGCGCGCATTCTGCCCAGAACGGTTCGAACTCGGCCGCATCGAGGTAAAGGCCGTTGGCCTCCGACGTGATCACCACGCCCGGAAAGCCAAGCTCGTGCTTGCAGCGTGCCAATTCGCGAAGAGCCGTCGCACCGCCGAGCGGATTGGCATGCGCGGCGCCGATGAAGCGGCCGGGATAATCGCGCTCCGCCTTCTTGGCGGTCTCGTTGCACAGACGCGATTTGTCGAGATCTGCGCACATCCCGGCGGCGCTACTGAGAAAAGCAACCTCGATGCCGGCCTCGTCCAGCATACGGATATGCTCGTCGAGATCGAACAACATCCAATGCGAGATGAAACTCGGTGCGCCGTGTTCGTCGTAGGATACGATCTTGCGCCGACCGAGGTCCTTCGGCATCAGTTCGCGCGGCGTGAAGTGGTGTTGGAAATCGACGATCATCTAGCTTTATCTCCTGTCGCGGTCGCTAGGGCGGCGAAGTGCGTCAAGGGATTGCGCCGATGTCCTGTAAGGCGCGTGCGACGGCAAGGTCAAGCGGAGTGTGCGGAATGGCGCCGATCGCCGCCTCAAGCTCGGCGCCGTCGATGCGATGCGATTCATTCCAGAGATAGGAGATTTCTGACAACTCTCGGCAAAGCGGCACGACCGGCCGCAGCGCGTGAATGAGCCACCATGTCATGCGTTTGGTTTCAAGCTTGCCGCGCATGGCTCGGGCGATGGCCGCGGCGAATTCGTGGCCGGTCACTGCGTGGCCGGGAAAGCCGAAGCTCGCGAACTGTGGAAGTGTTTCGCGAATGGCCGCGACGCGCAGGAGCGTGGATGCGAAATCTGGCAGATAAGCCCATTCGTGCGCAACGTCGAGCGGGCCGGGGTAGGTAATGCGGCCGTGCCTGGCCTCCTTGGCGAGCACGAGATCGAACCACGAGCCGTGTCCGCCGCCATAAAAATCTCCCGCGCGCACAATGATGGTGCGCACGCCGCGCTCGGCCGCTTCCGCGATGCGATCTTCGATCGCGACGCGCAGCTGTCCCTTGTGCGAGGCAGGTCGCATCGGCGTATTCTCGTCGATCACCAGCGGGAGCGGCGAGCCGTAATTGTAGAGATTGCCCGGGAAGAGCAGTGTAGCGCCGGCCGTTTCCGCCGCGCTAATGGCCGAATAGGCGAGCGGCAGCGCCTGCCGTGACCAGTCCGTATAAGGTGGGTTGAGCGCGTGCAAAATCACAGCAGCCCCGCGCGCCGCTGTGCAGACAGCGGCGTGGTCGAGCGCGTGGAGCTCTACGATCTCGGTGCCGGCGGGTGCGCGGGCGGCGCTGCCGGGCCGCATCAGGCTCGCGACCGTCCAGCCGGCATCGCGGAACGTCTGAGCGGCCTTGTGGCCGAGCCGCCCGGCGGCGCCGAGCACCAGGACACGCGCACTCATGAGTGTCGACCGGCGAGACGAATACGCATTCGCGTTGGCCCGGCGAGTGATGCAGCGATGGTACGCGCGCTGCTCGTCATTTCAAATGCCGCGAATTTGATCGCGAGCGGGAATTGAAAGTCGGGCGATGGTCTCTCCATCTCGTGGGTGATAAGAGGGTACCGATGAGCGAGTTCTTGATCTATGCCCTCGTGCCGATTGCGATCGGCGCCGTCGCTGTTGTGTTGGTGCTCGGACTGCACAACATGGCGCGGGGCGGCTCGCCGCACCGCTCGCAGAAGCTGATGAGGCTGCGCGTGCTGCTGCAATTCATCGCAATCGTCGTCATAATGCTGACCATCTGGGCGATCGGTAAATAGGGCGCTGCGATGGTCGTTCTCAACAAGATCTACACGCGCACCGGCGATGACGGCACGACCGCGCTCGGCAGCGGCACGCGCCGCAAGAAGTACGATCTGCGGATCCGCGCCTATGGCACGCTGGACGAGGTCAACGCGGTGATCGGCATCGTGCGGCTCCACATCGGCGGCGACCAGGCGCTCGACGCCATGCTGGGGCGCATCCAGAACGATCTGTTCGACGTGGAGGCCGATCTCTGCCTGTCGGAGAAAGGGCCGGGCGGCGCCCGCATGACGGTCACCGATGCACAGGTGGAGTGGTTGGAGCAGCGGATCGACGAGCTCAATGCCGATCTGGCACCGCTGCGGTCCTTCATCCTGCCGGGCGGAAGCCCGGCCGCCTCATACCTTCACCTCGCGCGCACGGTGTGCCGTCGTGCCGAGCGGATCATGGTCGAGCTCAAGGACAAGCCGGGCGAAGCCGTCACACCGGCAGCGCTAAAGTACGTCAATCGCCTGTCGGATTTCCTTTTCGTCGCGGGCAGGCACGCCAACGATAGGGGTGCGTCCGACGTCCTATGGCAGCCCGGAAAGAACCGCTGATCGGGGAAACCGGGCATGGTCGTCCCGATCTATGACGACAACCCCTTTGGCCCGCCGCTGAAGCCGGTGATCACCTGGGGCCTGATCGCCGTCAATTTCGCGATTTTTCTCTATGAGATGGGAGCGAGCCAGCTCGCGCTGGACCGCATGATCGACACCTTCAGTCTCACGCCCGCAGCCTTGATCGGCGACGTCGGCGCGCGGGGATGGGTACCCGCATTCGTTACCCTGGTCACGTACCAGTTCTTCCACGCCGATATCCCGCACCTCATCGGCAATATGATCTTCCTGTGGGTGTTCGGCGACGACATCGAACGGGTGCTCGGGCGTGTGCGCTATCTCGCATTCTATCTCCTCTGCGGCATCATCGGCGGCCTCGTATTCGTGGCCAATGACCCGTATTCCACGATCGAGCTGATCGGCTCGTCAGGCGCGGTCGCAGGTGTTGTGGTCGGGTACGTGATGCTGCGGCCCTGCGCCAAGATCACCGTACTGATCGCCATCATTCCGTTGCGCATCAGCGCCTACTGGGTCGTCGGCATGTTCGTGGTCAGCCAATTGTGGAATCTGGGTGCCGCATCGAAGAGCGAAGTTGCCTATTGGTGCCACTTCGGCGGCATGCTGGCCGGGGGCGTGCTGTTTCCGCTGGTCAAGCCCCGGGCAGTCAGGCTGTTCCAATGCCTGCAGCCGGTACCGGATACGGTGGTACAGATCGGCCCCCAACGCGCCGGCGGTCGCGCGGCGAGGCTGACCGACCTCCGTTGACACTATAAGCCAGCGGCCATTAGGTTGCCGCCCTCTTAGCGGGGCGGCTGGGGCCGACGCCCGTCGTCGACGAAAGCGAATTTCCATGAAGATCCTGGTGCCCGTGAAGCGGGTCGTCGACTTCAACGTCAAAATTCGCGTCAAGAGCGACGGCAGCGGCGTCGAGCTCGCGAATATCAAGATGTCGATGAATCCTTTCGACGAGATCGCCGTCGAGGAGGCGCTCCGGCTCAAGGAGAAGGGTCAGGCAAGCGAGATCGTCTGCGTGTCGATCGGCCCGCCGCAAGCGGCCGAGACCATCCGCACGGGACTCGCCATGGGAGCCGATCGCGGCATCCTCGTGAAGACGGACAAGACGCTCGAGCCGCTCGCCGTCGCCAAAATCCTCAAGTCCATCGTCGAGCAGGAAAAGCCCGGTCTCGTCATCATGGGCAAGCAGGCGATCGACGATGACTGCAATCAAACCGGCCAGATGCTGGCGGCGCTCACAGGCTGGCCCCAAGGCACCTTCGCATCGAAGCTGGTGATTGAGGACGACGGCGTTTTGGTCACGCGCGAGGTCGACGGCGGCTTGCAGACGGTCAAGCTCAAAAGCCCGGCGATCGTGACTACCGATCTGCGCCTCAACGAACCCCGCTACGCGAGCCTGCCGAATATCATGAAGGCGAAGAAAAAGCCGATCGACGAGAAGACGCCGGAGGCGTACGGGGTCGACGTCGCGCCGCGACTGGAGGTGCTCAAGACGACCGAGCCGGCAGGCCGCAAGGCCGGAGTCAAGGTGAAAACCGTGGGCGAGTTAATCGACAAGCTCAAGAACGAAATGGGGGTGATCTGATGACCGCATATGGGTCCTTTGCCCGCCGCCGTAGCCGCTGACTGGTTCGGATCACCGCTCAACTGCCATGACCACGCTGCTCCTCGCCGAACACGATAACAAGACGCTCAAGGATGCGAGCCAGAAGGCGCTGACCGCGGCCAAGGCGCTCGGGCAGGACGTGCATGTGCTGGTTGCCGGCAAAAACTGTCGCGCGGTAGCCGAAGCCGCCGCCAAGCTTGACGGGGTGAACAAGGTTCTGCTTGCCGAGGCCGCCAGCTACGAGCACATGCTGGCCGAGCCAATGGCGGCGCTCGTTCAATCGCTGGCGGACGATTACGATGCCATCGTCGCGGCGGCGACGACCACGGGCAAGAACCTCATGCCGCGCGTCGCGGCCCTGCTCGACGTGATGCAGATTTCCGACATCGTCAAGGTGATCGCGCCCGATACTTTCGAGCGATTGATCTACGCCGGCAACGCGGTGCAGACCGTACGCTCGAAGGACAAAATCAAGGTCATCACGGTGCGCACCTCGACGTTCCAGGCGACGGGCGAGGGCGGTTCGGCCCCGATCGAGCCGGTGGCGGCCGCCGCCGATCCCGACCTCTCCGCCTTCGTAAGCGAGGAATTATCTAAATCGGAGCGCCCCGAGCTCACTTCGGCGAAGATTATCATCTCGGGCGGGCGGGCCATGCAAAGTCGTGAAAACTTCGCTAAATATATCGAGCCGGTCGCCGATAAGCTGGGTGCAGCCGTCGGCGCTTCGCGTGCGGCGGTCGATGCCGGCTATGCGCCGAACGACTGGCAGGTCGGCCAGACCGGGAAGGTTGTGGCGCCGGAGCTTTACATCGCGGTGGGGATTTCAGGTGCGATCCAGCATCTCGCCGGGATGAAGGATTCGAAAGTGATTGTGGCCATCAACAAGGATGAAGAGGCGCCGATTTTCCAGGTCGCCGATTACGGACTGGTTGCCGATCTCTATCAGGCGCTTCCGGAATTGGCGGCGGAACTCGGCAAGCTCGGCCGTTGACAACGTATCAGATAAGAGGTCGCGGCCGGCATCGGCGTAGAACAGGCGGAAGAACATGATCGAGGTCAAAGAGCGGCCCAAGTCCCGTTCCGGCAACACGGCCCTTCATATTCGCAAAATCGGTGTGATCGGAGCGGGGCAAATGGGGAGCGGCATCGCGCATGTCAGCGCGCTCGCCGGATTCGACGTCAAGCTCAACGATCTGTCCGCCGACCGGATTAAGGCGGGGATCGCGACCATCAACGGCAACATGGCGCGGCAAGTGAGCCGCAAACGCATTACTGAGGAGGAGCGGCAGGCCGCGCTCAAGCGCATCTCTCCGGCCGAGACCCTCGACGCCTTCGCCGATTGCGATCTCGTCATCGAGGCGGCGACGGAGAAGGAGGATGTCAAGCGCGCGATCTTCGCCAGCCTCTGCCCCGTGCTCAAGGCCGATGCCATCGTCGGCACGAATACATCGTCGATCTCGATTACCCGGCTCGCCTCCGCGACCGATCGACCCGAGCGCTTCATCGGCGTTCATTTCATGAACCCGGTGCCGCTGATGGAATTGGTCGAACTCATCCGCGGCATCGCCACCGACGACGCCACGTTCGACACGACCAAGCAATACGTGGCAAAGCTCGGTAAGACGATTGCGGTGGCGGAGGACTTTCCCGCCTTCATCGTCAACCGAATTCTATTGCCGATGATCAACGAGGCGATTTACACGCTCTATGAAGGCGTCGGCAATGTCGAGGCGATCGACACCGCCATGCGGCTCGGCGCCCACCACCCGATGGGGCCGCTCGAGCTCGCCGATTTCATCGGACTCGACACCTGCCTCTCGGTCATGCAGGTTCTGCACGAAGGCCTGGCGGACTCCAAATACCGTCCGTGTCCGCTATTGGTGAAATATGTCGAGGCTGGCTGGCTTGGCCGAAAGACCCAGCGCGGCTTCTACGACTATCGCGGCGAAAAACCGGTACCGACGCGCTGACTATCCTCTTGCAGGTCCGTACCCCGGTCCGCCGCGCCATGGTGCGATCGCGGCCCGCCGCTGATCAGCGCTTCGGGTACGAGAAGGTCATCACCGCGACGTAAGGTTCGACCGCGCGCATGTTGGCGTCGTCGGAGAGGATCTCGCGATCGCCGCTCACCTTCGTCAAACTCTCCTCCGGGGCGTCTTCCGGGTGCACGAATTCGATACCGAGGGTGCATCCGCCGGGCTGGGGCTTGGCGAGCGCGCCGCCGCGCCAGTCGGTCACCCGGCCGCCGTAGTCCCAGTCGAAGCCGGACAGCTTGAACGGCTTGCCATTCATCTTTTCGATGTCGGCGAGCGCGGTACCGATGCGGATGCCGTTCGCCGCGGCCCAGGCGGATTGATCCTTGGCTCTAATCAGCGCCGGCCGACGCTGCGCCCTCTCGTCCTGCCAGATGAATTCCAAACGTGCTTTCGGATCGGCCGGAAAGAGTATGCTGGCCTTGATTTTCTTGTCTTGCACGCCCGCGATCTCTTGGTAGCCGACGTTGTTGTTTCCGAATGCCTTCACCAGGCTGGCGTGGCTCGCATTTCGACCGAAGGGGCCGTCACACTTGATCACGCGCGTCGCCACGCTCTCAGCCGATGCCGGCGAAAAGGACAGCGCGAGCAATCCTGCGATTAGGCTCACCGACGCTGATGCGGTATGCAGCGCAGGGGGCATCAGCCATGCTCCGCGAGTCCGGATGATCGCCACCGTAGCACTAGTGCTGGAGCGCCGCGGTAACCAGCCGTACCGCATCCTCGCTTGCCCATTCGGCGGGTCCCGCCAGTGTGCCGATCTCGCAGCCCGCTGGATCGACCAGCACGGTGGTCGGCATCCCGGCGGCGCGACCTGTCATCTTCAAATCCTGAAAAACCTTGGCGCTGGTATCGGCATAATAGCCGAGCCGGCCGACACCCACCTCCTTGAGCCAAGCGCGCGGCTTGTCGGCATCGCGGGTATCGATATTGACCGCGACCACCTCGAAAGCCGGGCCGCCGAGTTTTCCCTCGAGCGAGTCCAGCGCCGGCATCTCTTTTCGGCAGGGCACGCACCAGGTGGCCCACAAGTTGAGCAGCACGGTGCGCCCACGCCAATCCGCGAGGTGGCGCTCCGTCCCGCTTGCATCGCGGAACGTGAGATCAGGCAGGCGCAGCGGGCGATCGGCAACGGCAAATGCCGCCACTTCCCCCCGGGCGAGGGGCGAGAGCCGTTGTGCCAACTCAACCGCGGGAGCGCACGTCGCGTCTCCCACATTGCGTTGCAACGCTCCGATCCCGTATACCGCCGCCAACCCGACGGCCAGGCCGGCGATACCGCCAATCGCGACCATGGCAAGCCGCCGTTTGGCGTGAGTTCGCGCTGCAATTTCGGGTCCGGTCATAACGGGCGAAACCTCGGTAGACGTGCCATGAGCAACAAGATGTGGGGTGGACGTTTCCGCACCAGCCCCGATGCGGTCATGGAGGACATCAACGCCTCCGTTGATTTCGATCGGCACCTCTTCCGCCAGGACATTGCCGCGAGCCAGGCCCATGCCGCGATGCTTGCCAAACAAGGCATCATCACGGCCGACGATGCCCGCAAGATCACTCACGGTCTAGACACGATCCTGTCAGAGATCGAGAGCGGCAAGTTCAAGTTCCAGCGGGCGCTCGAGGACATTCATATGAACGTGGAGAGCCGGCTCGCCGAGTTGATCGGACCGGCGGCGGGGCGGCTGCACACCGCGCGATCGCGCAACGATCAGGTCGCAACCGATTTCCGGCTGTGGATCAGGTCGATGATCGATGAGATTGATGAGGCGCTGGCCGCCTACCAGCGCGCGCTCGCGGAGCAGGCGCTCGAACACGCCGCGACCGTAATGCCGGGCTTCACCCATTTGCAGATCGCCCAGCCCATAACCTTTGGCCATCATCTCCTTGCCTATGTCGAAATGGCCGCGCGTGACCGTGGCCGGTTTGCCGATGCGCGCAAGCGGGCGAACTTTTGCCCCCTCGGCGCTGCGGCGCTGGCTGGCACCGCGTTCCCAATCGACCGGGGCATGACGGCGAAGGCGCTCGGCTTCGCCGCGCCGATGGCGAATTCGCTCGATGCCGTCTCCGACCGGGATTTCGTGCTGGAGACGCTAGCCGCCGCCGCCATCACCGCAGTGCATCTGTCGCGCCTTGCGGAGGAGATTGTGTTCTGGTGCTCGCCGATCGTCGGCTTCATCTCGCTCTCGGACCGCTTCACTACCGGCTCGTCGATCATGCCGCAGAAGCGCAATCCGGACGCCGCCGAGCTTGTGCGTGCCAAGACCGGGCGCATCATCGGTGCGCTCGAGGCCCTCCTGATCGTGCTCAAGGCATTGCCGCTCGCGTACCAAAAGGACATGCAGGAGGACAAGGAAGGCGCGATGGACGCCTTTTCCGCCCTGAGACTGTCGATTGCCGCCATGACCGGCATGGTTGGCGACATGACGCCCGACGTCGCGCGCATGCGGCAAGCGGCGGGCGAGGGCTATTCCACCGCAACCGACCTCGCCGACTGGCTGGTGCGCACGCATAAGATGCCGTTCCGCGACGCGCATCACGTCACTGGGCGGATCGTGGCCAAGGCGGCGACGGAGAACGTGCCGCTGCATCAACTGTCGCTCGCCGCCATGCAGGCAATCGAGAAGCGCATCACCAAGGATGTGTTTTCGGTGCTCACCGTCGACAACTCGGTGAGAAGCCGCGGCAGCCATGGAGGCACGGCCCCGAAGAACGTGCGCCGGGAGGCGAACAGGTGGCTTAAGGCCTTGGCAAAAGGGCGATGATACACTCCCGTTCACACCGGCGACGGAGTTTGGCCACGCTGTCGCCTCTCGCGTCCGATCTGCTATGGTGCCGTTGATTTGAGGAGTACCTGAATTGACGTCTCTGTCCGACCTGCGCCTTGCCCGGATTGGAGCGATCGGCGTGCTCGTCGCGGCGCTCGGCCTTGTCGGCTGCGGGCGCAAGGGCGGGCTCGATCCCCCGCCGGGGGCGACCGCCGCCGACACCAGTGTCTCGCGGCCGGACCTCGAGCCCGCCATCGGGCCCGACGGCAGGGTCATCGCACCGTCGCAGGGGCCGAAGCGGAGCACGCCCATCGATTGGCTGCTCAACTGAGCCCGCGCCATGCACCATTTCATCTATCGCAACGGCGTCCTTCACGCCGAGGCGGTCAATCTCATTGATCTCGCGCAGGCAGTCGCAACCCCGTTCTATTGCTATTCGACCGCGACGCTCAAACGCCATTATGAGGTGTTCGCGGATGCCTTCAGCGACGTGAGCGCGCTCATCTGTTACGCCATGAAGGCGAACTCCAATCAGGCCGTGATCAAGACCCTCGCCGAACTCGGCGCCGGTGCCGATGTGGTATCGGAAGGCGAGCTCAAGCGCGCGCGGGCAGCCGGCATCGCGCCGGACAAGATCATGTTCTCCGGAATCGGCAAGACCGCGGCGGAGCTCGCGCTTGCGATCGATGAAGATATCCTCTGCGTCAACGTCGAATCCGACGCCGAGCTCGAGCTTCTGTCGTCCATAGCCAAGAGGAAGGGTAGGACGGCCCGCATCGCGGTCCGCGTCAATCCCGACATCGATCCCAAGACTCACGCGAAGATTGCGACCGGCAAGGCTGAGAACAAGTTCGGCATTCCGATCAGCCGCGCGCGCGATGTCTATGCTCGGGCAGCGAAACTCCCCGGCATCGAGGTTACCGGCGTCGACATGCATATCGGCAGTCAGATCACGGAGCTCGAGCCGTTCGATGATGCTTTTGCGCTGTTGTCCGATTTCGTGCGGACGTTGCGCGTCGACGGCCACGCCATCAGCCACATCGACCTCGGCGGTGGCCTCGGCATTCCCTATCGCGAGGACAACGAGCCGCCGCCGCATCCAGAGGCTTATGCGGCCATGGTCAAGCGTGCGACCCGCGACCTCGGCTGCACGCTTATCTTCGAGCCGGGCCGCCTGATCGTCGGCAATGCCGGCATCCTGGTGACGCGCGTGCTCTATATCAAGCGCGGTGAGGCCAAGACCTTCGTCATCGTTGACGCTGGAATGAATGATCTCATTCGCCCCACACTCTACGAGGCGCACCATGACATCCGTCCAGTGCGGGAGCCGGGAGCGGACGCCGCGCGCATCGTCGCCGATGTGGCCGGGCCGGTATGCGAATCCGGCGATTTTCTGGCGCTCGAGCGCGAGATGGCCGCCCCGCGGCCCGGCGACCTCCTCGCGGTCATGACTGCGGGTGCTTATGGCGCGGTGCAGGCGGGCACCTACAATACCCGCGCCTTGGTGCCGGAAGTGCTTGTTCGGGAAAACGAATGGGCGTTGGTCCGACCGCGCCTGGAGGTCTCGGATCTGATCGCGCTCGACCGCCTGCCGCCTTGGCTTTGAAAACCTTGCGTGAAGGCGGTGAACTATATAACGCGCTGAACTATATTTTGCTGACGTGGTTTTGATCACTGAGTGCCTTCCTTTTGCCTGCTGGCACGCGCGGAATGGCATGTTACTATTGAACGTTGGGCAGATTCTCGTTGCTGGAGATAGACTTGGCCGATCGGCCCGCCGACGCCGCGACCCCCCACCCGCTCCCCCCGCAGGAGCGGGCGGGCGCCGATGTGCTCACGCGCGCCCTTAGGCGGGCGCGCTGGACGATTTTCTGGGAACGGCTATGGCCGGCGCTGGCGTCGATTGCCACCGTCATTGGACTGTTCCTGGCGGTCTCCTGGCTTGGCGTCTGGCTTTGGCTGCCGCCCACCGCTCGCGCGATCGGTCTTGGCGTCTTTTTCCTGCTCACCGCGGCTGCGTTCGCGCCGCTGCTAATGTTGCGCGTGCCGAGCCGCGTCGACGCTCTGCGACGGCTCGATCGCAATTCCGGTTTACCGCATCGGCCTGCCACCGCGATGGCCGACGACATCGCGGTGCCGACCCACGATTCTTATTCGCTCGCGCTGTGGCGGGCCCATATCGAACGCGTTCTGCGCGGCACCAAGAGCCTTAGAGCTGGGACGCCCATGCCACGGCTCGCGTTGCGCGATCCCTTCGCCGTGCGTGCCTTGGTAGCGGTGCTGGTGGTCGCGACGTTCTTCGGCGCCGGCGGCGAACGGATGAAACGCCTCGCGGCCGCGTTCGATTGGCAGGGCGTGATGGCGCCGGCCAATTTCCGCGTCGACGCCTGGGTGAGCCCGCCACCTTATACCGGCCGCCCGCCGGTGATCCTGCCCGGCCTACGGCCTGGCGAGCCGGTGCAGACCTCCACCACCCTCGCGGTGCCGGCGGGAAGCACGGTTGTCATCCGCGCGACTGGAATTCACCTCGACGTGACGGCAAGCGGCGGCCTCGCCGAGCCGGCCTCTGGCGCGCAGACCAATGCCAAGGGTTCCGAGGAACGCCGTTTTGTGATCAGCGACACCGGCGCGGTCACCGTGCGCGGCGCTGCCGCGGGCGACGTCACCTGGAAGTTCACCGCCATCCCCGACAACCCGCCGACCGTCGCACTTGCCAAGGAGCCGGAGGGCCAGGCGCGCGGCGCGTTGCAACTGTCCTACAAGCTCGAGGACGATTATGGCGTCACCGGCGCGCAGGCGATTTTCAAGCTACAGAGCAGCGAGGGGACCAACGGTCATCCCGCACGTCCGCTCTATGGCGCACCCGACTTCCCGCTGGTGCTGCCGCAGGCGCGCACCAAGAATGGGATCGGACAGACGACCAAGGATTTGACCGAGCATCCGTGGGCGGGCACCGACGCGGCGATGATTCTGACCGCTCGGGATGAGGCCGGCAACGAGGGTCAAAGCGCGGCTTTCGAATTCCGTCTGCCGGAGCGACCGTTCTCGAAGCCGATTGCGCGTGCGCTGATCGAGCAGCGGCGCATACTGGCGCTCGATGGTGATGCCCAGGCCAGCGTGCTCACCGCGCTCGACGCGCTGACCTTGGCGCCCGAACGCTTCAACATGGAGAGCAACGTCTATCTCGGCCTGCGCTCGATCTTTTGGCAGCTCTCGCGCGCAAAAACCGATGACCAATTGCGCGACGTCGTCGGGCGCATGTGGGACATGGCGGTGCACCTGGAGGATGGCAGTATTTCCGATGCCGAGCAGGCTCTGCGCGCGGCGGAGGAAGCGCTGCGGCAGGCGCTGGAGCGTGGCGCCAGCGACGAAGAGATCAAGAGGCTTGCCGATCAGTTGCGCGCGGCACTCGACAAGTTCCTGCAGGCGTTGGCGGAGCAAATGCGCAAGAATCCACAACAGCTCGCCCGGCCCCTCGATCCCAACGCACGCCAGCTTCGCCCGCAGGATCTACGCAACATGATCGACAGGCTCGAGCAGATGGCGCGCTCCGGGGCGAGAGACGCCGCGCGCCGGATGCTGCAGGACCTCCAGCAGATGCTGGAGAACCTGCAAATGGCCCGTCCCGGGCAGCAGATGGACGGCGACGGCGACGATGACATGATGTCGGCGCTCGACGAGCTCGGCGATTTGATCCGCAAGCAGCAGCAACTGCGCGATCGCACATTCCAGCAGGGTCAAGATCAGCGGCGCGACCGCCAGCGCGGACAGCGGGGCCAGCAGGGCCAGCAGGGCCAGCAGGGCCAGCAGGGCCAAGAAGGCCAGCAGGGCGACCAGATGGGCGAGTTGCGCGAAAATCAGCAGGCATTGCGCGATCAGCTCAAGCGACTGATGGAAGAGTTGCGCAAGAAGGGCTTCGGCCAGGGCCAGCAGGGCCAGGGCGAGATGGACCAATTGGGTCGTGCCGGCGAAGCCATGGGCGATGCCGAAGGGCAACTGGGCGATGGAAACGCGGACGGGGCCGTCGATTCACAAGGTCGCGCGCTCGAAGCGTTGCGCCGAGGGGCGCAGAATCTAGCCCAGTCGATGCAGCAGCAGGGGATGTTGGGTCCCGGCCCTAACGGCCAGCCAGGGCGGCTCGGGCTGCCGCGTGCGCAACAGGATACCGACCCGCTGGGTCGGCCGCTGCGCGGGCGCGATTACGGCGACGACACCACGGTCAAGGTGCCGGGTGAGATCGACGTGCAGCGCGCACGGCGCATCCTCGAGGAATTGCGCCGACGCTTCGGCGAAAACTTCCGTCCGCAGCTCGAGCTCGAATACATTGAACGGCTGCTGCGGGACTTCTAACAAGCCGGATATCGAAACAGGTCCCCGGTCGTCGCTCATCGCTCGCGGCAACAATCTCCGCTCGAGCAAAGCCGGGCTTGACCGCATCCACGGCTGGGTTAACGAATTCGCAAACGATAGGCGCCCAGCCTAGGCCGCGCGGTTGCTGTCGCGCGGGCATCGCTCTCTAGGGAGAGGCAGGGTGGTCCGGTTCGAACACGTAGGATTGCGTTACGGGCTCGGGCCCGAGGTCCTGCGCGATCTCACGTTCCGTGTCGATCCCCGCTCGTTCCAGTTCATCACCGGGCCTTCTGGTGCTGGCAAAACGTCACTTTTGCGTCTTCTTTTCCTTTCGCTGCGGCCCACACGCGGGCTGATCACGCTATTCGGCCACGATATCGCCACGCTCAGCAACGACGCGTTGGCGACGCTGCGGCGGCGCATCGGCATCGTGTTCCAGGATTTCCGACTGCTCGACCATATGACCACGTTCGAGAATGTCGCCTTGCCGTTGCGCGTGATCGGCCAGACGGAAGAAAGCTATCGCGAGGAGGTCATCGAACTGCTGAACTGGGTGGGACTCGGCGATCGTATCTCCGCGCTTCCGCCGGTGCTCTCGGGCGGGGAGAAGCAGCGCGCTGCGATCGCGCGGGCAGTGATCGCGCGACCGCAGCTCCTCCTTGCGGACGAGCCGACGGGCAACGTCGATCCCCATCTGGCGAAGCGGCTGTTGCGGTTGTTCGTCGAGCTCAACAAATCCGGGACTTCGGTGGTTATTGCCACGCACGACATCGCGCTCATGGACCAGATCGACGCGCGCCGCCTCGTGCTGCACGAGGGTCGTCTACATGTCTACGAGTGACGCGACGATGCAGCAAAAGCTGGAGGCGCAGGGCGCGCTTCCGGCCCGCTTCCAGACCCCCATCGTGCCGCAGGCTACGATTTCCGGGCGGGCTCTGGTCGCGGTCATCGCCATCATGACCTTTTTGGCCTCGCTGACCACGGGCGCGGTCATGCTGGTGCGCGCCGCAGCGAGTGAATGGCAAGCGGATGTGGCGCGCGAAATCACGATTCAGATCCGTCCGGTGACTGGTCACGACATCGACTTGGAGGTAACAAAGGCTACGATCATCGCGCGCGCTTCTCCAGGCATTGCCGAGGTGCGGCCCTATTCCAAGGAAGAGACCACACACCTGCTCGAGCCATGGCTGGGAAGCGGACTTCAGCTCGATGATTTGCCGGTCCCACGCCTGATCGTGGCGCGTATCGCGCCAGGGGGCGCCCCCGATCTTGCGCAACTGCGCCAAACCCTCGGCGAACAAATCCCAGGCCTAACCCTCGATGACCATCGCAGCTTCGTCGAGCGTATGCGTGCGATGTCCCGAGCCGTCGTTGCCCTCGGCATCGGAGTGCTTTTGCTCGTGCTCGCCGCCACGGTGCTCTCGGTCGTCTTCGCGACCCGCGCCGCCATCGCCACCAACCGTCCCGTCATCGAGGTGCTGCATCTCATCGGCGCCAAAGACAGTTTTATCGCGCGGCATTTCCAGCAACATTTTCTGCAATTGGGACTAAAGGGCGGATTGATCGGCGGCGGCAGCGCCATCGCACTTTTCGCGCTCGCCGAGCTCACCAGCAGCTGGCTCATTGGGGCGGCCGCGCGCGAGCAGTTTGCGGCTTTGTTCGTCAGCTCCTCGATCGGAATGCCGGGTTATTTGGCAATGCTGGCGCAAGCCGGCGTGATCGCCAGCGTCACCGCCGTAACGTCGCGCTACACGGTAAAGCGCACGATCGCAACGATTCATTAGTCGATTACGCGCACCTCTATTGGCATCGGGATTTGGGTTATGATTGCGAGAGGTGGAGAGGAAATGCCGACGGTCGAATTTAATTCCGGTAATGGAGCCGCCGGGATGCCCCGTTCGAGCGAACGATCCGCGCCGCCTCCGTTGCTTCGGCGCCTGGGCTGGTCGACGTTCGTGCTCTGCGCTTTGGCGGCGCTATTGATTGGGCTTGGGTTTGTTTGGTTCATCTGGCACGTGCCCGCCGAGGAAGTCTCGCTCGAGCGCGACGCGGACGGGATCGTCGCCTTGACGGGCGGTGCCTCGCGTATCACCGACGCGATCGAGCTGTTGGCTTCGGGACGCGGCAAGCGGCTCCTGATCAGCGGCGCCAATCGCGCGACCAATTCCAACGAAATCTCGCGCCTCAATCCGGAGTTCGAGCGGTGGGTACGTTGTTGCGTCGATTTCGACCGTTCTCTCAATACGCTGGGTAATGCGGTCGAGACCAAGCGCTGGGCCGAACGTCGCGGCTTTCGCTCGTTGATCATAGTGACGTCGAATTACCACATGCCGCGTGCGCTCGCCGAAGTCGCGCATCAATTGCCCGATGTAGTGCTCGTGCCGTTTCCGGTCGTGACCGACCGCCAGCGTATCGAGCGGTGGTGGGGACACTGGGTGACGACGCGCCGCATGTTCATCGAATACGTGAAATATGTCTTCGCCAAAGTTCGCATGGCGCTAAATCCCGATGCCGGCAATCGCCGGACGAGCTGAGCGGCGAATCGATCTCATGCCCTGGTTGCGCGGACAGGCGGTGAGTAAGATCATCCACCGGACGTTGCGTCGTCATCGGAGGGCAGTGCCGATGGGCGAAGATGGCGGACGATAGGTTTTGGCCGTGCTCGTGATTCGATCCCTGATCTTCAACCTTCTATTTTACGTGAATCTGTTTGTGCAGGTCATTGCGGCTTTGCCCACGTTGCTGATGCCGCGCTGGGGTATCATTGCTGTGGCTAGGTTTTGGGCGCGCACCAATCTCTGGCTTCTGCGCGTGGTTTGCGGCATCGAAGCCGAGTTCCGCGGCCTGGAAAAGATTCCTCTTGGGTCGTCGCTCGTGTCCTCCAAGCATCAGTCCCTGTGGGAGACGTTTGCACTGCTGTCGATCTTGCCGGACGCCGCCTTCATCATGAAGCGCGAGCTGATGTGGATCCCCTTCTTTGGGTGGTATGCCTGGAAAGCCGGCATGATCCCGATCGACCGCAGCAAGGGCTCGCAGGCGCTGGCGGACATGAACGCACGCGCGCGGCGCGAGCTGGCGCGCAACCGTTCCATCATCATCTTTCCGGAGGGAACCCGCCGGCCGCCCGGCGCGGAGCCCAGATACAAGTATGGCGTGGTGCGGCTCTACTCGGAAATGGGCGTTCCGTGTCTTCCAATCGCGCTCAATTCCGGGCTGTTCTGGCCGCGTCGTTCTATGCGCCGCTATCCCGGCACCATCCTGGTCGAGGTACTGGATCCGATCCCTCCCGGTCTCGGGCAAGACGCTTTCTTCGAGCGGCTGCAGCGCGACGTCGAAGCCGCGACCGCGCGGCTCCTCGCCGAGGGCAACCGTGAACTTGCCCGCAACCGGCCGAGGGAAGCTTCGCTCGCGCCATCATGTTGAAGTGCCGCTCACGGGCCGGCCATAAGCATGCACGTCAGCATGCACGTCACGAGCGCATTGCGCGCGCCTGTGGACGAGGCGACGCGGCCACATCGCGCGCCGCCGCGAGCCGTTCGGCGAGGAGATGCAGCGCCGTTTCGCGGTAGCCGAGCTGCTCCAGCGCTCCCACGGTCGCGATGACGTAGTCGCGGTTGGCGCCGGACTGGCCACGGCCTTGGCGCACATGATGCAGCTGCTGCTCGAGCGTAAGTCGTCCGGCATATTGAGCATGGCCGCGGTCGACCATGTAGCACAACGCCGGCACCCGCTGCTCCGGGTCGCGACTGAGCCAGATCGGGCGCATGCATTCGCGATAGACGGAGGTCACCTGCTCGCGCGCGCGCAAATAGGCGATGGTGCTGGCGCGGTGGGCGGCGGTCACACGATAAGCGATGCCGCGACAGGTTCCGCCCCGATCGAGACCGAGCACCAGACCCGGCCGCTCGGGCGTCCCTCGATGCACGAAGGAATAGACGCAGAGGGCGCGATGCGCGCCAATGAGCCGCGCCTCGACGCGCTCGACGAAGGGAAAGTCCGGCCGCCACATGAGCGAGCCATAGGCAAACACCCAGAGATCTTGGTCCGCGTGCAAAGGATCGGGGTCCATGGATGTGATATCAAGGAATCATCCGTTGTGCGCAAGCGGAGCATGCGGGAACGCGACGCTCCCCAATCGCCGCGGGACGTGTGCCGCGGAGCTTCCGCTAGCCGCACGCGTGGCAGGTAGAGGAGTGCCACAGAGATGTCTCACGCCGGGTCCGTTTCGGCTGTTCCGCGCCGCCGGTGGATGCTGTTCACGCCATTCGCGGCCGTGTTGGTGCTGGCGATGGGCTGGAGCGCTCTGTGGTTCTACGCGGCGGGCCGTGCGGAGGCCGATTTGGCCGCATGGCGTGAGACGGAACGCCAGGCAGGCCGCATCCAGCACTGCGCATCACAGTCGATCGGCGGCTATCCTTTTCGCATCGAAGTGCGTTGCGACGGTGCCGGTTTGCAGCTCGACGGCGCGCCCACGCTCCAGCTCAAGCTCCCAACCGCCGTCGTCGCGATCCAGGTCTATGACCCGAAGCTTCTGATCGGCGAGTTCACCGGTCCACTCGAAATTTCCGAGGCGGGACGGCCGCCCGCCGCGATCGTCAACTGGAATGTAGGTCAGGCCAGCGTGCGTGGCCTGCCGTTGCGCGTCGATCGCGCCTCGCTGGCCCTTGCCGGTCCGACGGTCCGCGCCCCTGGCCTGGCCGGCGTCGACGCCGTGCTCAGCGCGCGGCGATTGGAGCTCCATGGCCGCCAGGCTCCCGGCTCCACCGCCGACGATCCGGTCATCGAAACCGTGTTGCGGCTCGATGCGGCTGTCGCCGACAAACTTGAAAGCGTGATTGACCCGGCGATCGCCGACAGAGTCCGATTGTTGGCCGCGAACCCGATTGATGCCGACTTTGCAGCCACCCTGCGCGGCGTCGATGACATCTCTCCCAAACCTTGGTCATTGCGGTTCAAGCAATGGCAGGCGCGCGACGGCGAGCTCAAGATCGAGAAAGCGCGCTTGGTGCAGCAGGATGTGGTCGCCGTGGGTGCTGGGGCCCTCAAGCTCACGCCGCGCGGCAGTCTCGATGGCGAGCTCCGCCTGACAGTCGTCGGCATGGAAAAGCTTCTCAAGATGTTGGACATCGATCGCATCATGACGGAAGGACAAATCGGAGCAACCTTCAACGCGCTCGATCGCCTAATACCAGGCCTTGGGGGAATTGCGCGCCAAAGTGCGGCGCCTGGGCTAGTCGCGGCGCTCGGCGAGCGCACCACGCTCGAAGGCAAACCGGCGGTGGCGTTTCCGGTTCGCTTCGTCGACGGCACCGTCTTCATCGGGCCGTTTCAGGTGGGCGCGGTGCCGCCCCTGTTCTGACGACCGGAACGGCGCTGGCTGCAAAGCGTTTTCCATTGAGCGCGAGTGATTTCTCCCAAAGCGCTAGCGGACGCGGAATGATGATGGAGGCAACCATGCAGACCGACACGCCGACACGCCAACCCCATAGCTTGATCGCCAGCGACCGGGTCGAAGGCACCCCGGTGCGCCGTTCCAGCGGTGAGAAGATCGGCACCATCGAACGGCTCATGATCGATAAGCTCAGCGGCAATGTCGCTTATGCGGTGCTCAGCTTCGGCGGCTTCCTCGGTATGGGACAAAAGCATCTCCCCATTCCCTGGGCACGGCTGACCTACGACCGTACCCTTGGCGCGTACCAGCTCGATCTCAGCGAGGAGGAGTTGAAGCGCGCGCCGTCCTATGCCGCCGACCAGGAATTCGACTGGGGCGATCGCAGCCGCGAAATCGAGATCCACAACTATTACCGCGTACCGCCGTATTGGGGCGCTTACTAGAGGAGATCGGCTGGTCCCAACAAGAAACGGTGGCGAGCGCGCGCCGCTGGCAAGCTCACCGAATCAATCTTCCGCCGCATAAGGCCGCGGCACGGGCGCGTGCGGAAGCTCGGGATGGGGCCGGCCGAAGTCGGGCGATGCTGAATCCTGGCCGATCTCCACAATGGCGCGACGGATCGCGCGCGTGCGGCTGAACTGGTTGAACAAGGTTTCTCCGTCGCCGCGGCGGATGGCGCGCGTCAGCGTGGCCAAATCTTCATTGAACCGCCCGAGCATTTCCAGCACCGCATCCTTGTTGGCAAGAAAAACATCGCGCCACATCGTCGGATCCGAGGCGGCGATGCGGGTGAAATCGCGAAAGCCTCCGGCGGAGAATTGCAGCACTTCGGAGCGTGTCACTTGGCTCAATTCATCCGCGGTGCCCACGATCGTGTAGGCGATAAGGTGCGGCAGATGGCTGGTGATGCCGAGTACGAGATCATGGTGCTCCGCCGACATGGTTTCGACGTTCGCGCCGAGCAGCCGCCAGAACGCTGCGAGCCGCTCGACCGCCGTTGGCTCGGTGCCCGCCGGCGGCGTGAGAATGCACCAGCGGTCGACGAACAGCTCGGCAAACCCGGCATCGGGCCCGGAGTTTTCCGTGCCGGCAACCGGATGGGCCGGCACGAAATGCACCCCTGGCGGGAGGTGGGGCGACATGTCGCGTATAACCACGCCCTTCACGGAACCGACGTCAGAGACGATCGTGCCTGGCGCAAGCTGCGGACCAATTTCCGCGGCAACGGCGCCGCAGGCTCCGACCGGAATTGCGACGATCACGAGATCTGCGCCTTCGACGGCCGCTGCATTGGTTTCGACGACTTGATCGGCAAGGCCGAGTTCGGCGACACGCCTGCGCGTGGCCGCCGACCGGGCGGTGGCGACAATAGAGCGCGCAGCGTCTTGCGCGCGGGCGGCGCGCGCGATCGAGGAGCCGATCAGACCCATCCCGATCAGCGCAACGCGGTTGAATATAACGACATCGGCCTTCATCGGACGGTCAATCCTGCGGCACCGAGAGAGCTCGTCCTCCCCCGTTTCTGACGGACAGGGGGCGACACAGACGGGCTGGCGAACTGCATCATGGCTTCCTTCCCATGAACTCCGCCAGCGCGGCGACCACAAGGCGGTTCGCCTCCTCAGTACCGACGGTCATGCGCAGCGCGTTCGGCAATTTGTAGGCCTTGACGCGACGCAGGATCAGGCCGCGCTGCGTCAAGAATGCATCTGCATCCTCCGCGGTACCGCCGCGGTTTTCGGGGAAGTGGATCAACACGAAATTGGCGATGCTCGGCGTCGCCTCCAGTCCAAGCTTGCGGATCTCGACCAGGAGCCAATCAAGCCATCTTTCGTTGTGGGCGCGCGCTGCTTCCAGATGCGCGCTATCCTCGAGCGCGGCTATGCCCGCCGCCATGGCCGCCGAGTTGACGTTGAATGGCCCGCGGATGCGGTTGATCGCGTCGACGACGTGCGCCGGCCCATAAAGCCAACCGAGCCGGAGCGCCGCTAGCCCATGGATTTTCGAGAACGTGCGGCACATGACGACGTTCTCACAGGTAGCGACGAGCTCGATGCCAGCCTCGTAGTCGTTGCGGCGCACGTATTCGGCATAAGCGGCGTCGAGCACGAACAGCACGTGCGGGGGCAGATCCCGCTGCAGCCGCTTGACTTCGTCGAACGGCACGTAGGTGCCGGTCGGGTTGTTGGGATTGGCGAGAAAGACGACTTTGGTGCGCTCGCTCACCGCCGCGAGGATGGCGTTGACGTCCGCCGTGTAGTTCGTTTCCGCCGCCACGACCGGCGTCGCGCCAGAGCCGCGCGTGGCGATCGGATAGACCAGAAAGGCGTGGGTGGTGTGGATCGCCTCGTCGCCGTCGTGCAAATACGCGTCGGCAATCAGGTTCAAGAGTTCGTCGGAGCCGGCGCCGCAAACGATGCGGTTGGGATCAAGCCCGAAGGCGCGCCCGATGGCCTCGCGCAGCGCGGTCGAGTCGCCGTCGGGATAGTCCTCCAGGTGTTCGCCGACCGCATGATAGGCCGCCACCGCTCTTGGACTCGGTCCGAGGGGGGTTTCGTTAGAGGACAGCTTGATCACGCGGGTGACGCCCGGTGCCGTGCTCTTCCCGGGAACATAGGGATCGATCGCGAGCACGCCGGGACGCGGTTGCGGACGCTGCAGGACGGACATCTCATACTCCGGAACTCACCGGCCGGTCGGGACCGGCGGCACGCCTTCGGCTGAGACCCTATAGCGGGTTGCATGGCTTCCGACGAGGGCTGCGGCGCGCACCGAGGCGCCGGCCGTCACCAGCATGTCCGTCACCCGTTCGATGCGGCCACTTTGCGGCACGGAGATCAGCAGGGCTGCGCTGTCGAAGCCGCCATCCGGCAGGGCAATCACTTCGGCGAGCGCGCCGACCGCCTGCGCCGCCGCTGTGCTCCAGCCGGCGACCCGCACGCTCCATACTTCTACCTCCTTGACCATGGCATCGGGTGCGGCCCGCGACACGACGAATACCGGCACGCCGGCCGGATGGTCGGCACGTTCGACGAAGGGCAAGCGGGCAATGATCTTGGGTGCCGAATCCAATTCGAGCGCGCTCCACCAGGCGCCGCTGCCCGCCATGGCGAATGCGGGCACCAGACCGAGATCGCCCTTGGAGTCCGAGACCGCCGCCACGACGCTTGCAGCGCCTATGTGCTGGACGAAGGGCACCGTAAAGCCGAAATGGAAGCGCGCGGAATCGCGCATCGCCGCATCCCCCGCCGACAGATCGGCGTGAATGGCGAACGGCGCCTGTACATAGGTGAAAGTGGAAATAATAACTCGCCAGATACTCTCGGCGGTGTCGAGCGGCAGGATACCTTTGTGCCGCTCGACCAGCCGCCGCATCATGTCCGCCTCGCGC
>JBJMTU010000030.1:0-5480 GCA_045811545.1 Xanthobacteraceae bacterium
TGCAGGTGCAGACCCGCGGCGAGTTCGGCGGTCTCGGCATCGAGGTGACCATGGAGGACGGCCTGATCAAGGTCGTAGCCCCCATTGATGAGACGCCGGCCGCCAAGGCCGGAATTATGGCCAACGACATCATCACGCATCTCGACGAAGTGCCGGTGCAGGGGCTCACCCTGAACCAGGCGGTCGAGAAAATGCGCGGACCGGAGAACTCGAAAATCAAGCTCAAGATCATGCGCAAGGGCCAGGACAAGCCCGTCGAGGTGACCATCACCCGTGCCCGCATCCAGGTGCGCTCCGTGCGCTCGCGCCTCGAAGGCGACGACGTCGGCTTTATCCGAGTCACCCAGTTCAACGAGCCGACGACCGAGGGTCTGAAGAAGGCGATAAGCGACCTGAGCGCGCAGGCCGGCGACAAGCTCAAGGGCTTCGTTATCGACTTGCGCAATAATCCCGGCGGATTGCTCGACCAGGCGATCTCGGTCTCCGATGGCTTCCTGGAGAAGGGCGAGATCGTCTCCACGCGCGGCCGCAACGCCGAGGAAACGCAGCGGTTCAATGCGCGCTCCGGCGATCTCACCAAGGGCAAGCCGCTCATCGTGCTGATCAACGGCGGCTCGGCCTCGGCCTCCGAAATCGTGGCGGGTGCGCTCCAGGATCACCGGCGTGCGACGGTCATCGGCACGCGCTCATTCGGCACGGGCTCGGTGCAGACCATCATTCCGCTCGGCACCGGAAACGGGGCATTGCGGCTGACGACGGCACGCTATTTCACGCCCTCCGGACGCTCAATCCAAGCGAAGGGCATCTCGCCCGACCTCGAGGTGCTACAGGAGGTGCCCGAAGAGCTCAATGCGCGCACCGACACGCGCGGGGAGGCTTCGCTGCGCGGCCACCTCAAGGCCGAAGGCGACGAGCAGACCGGCTCGCAGTCCTACATCCCGCCGGATCCGAAGGACGATAAGGCGCTTCACACCGCGCTCGATCTCATGCGCGGCATCCAGAAGAACTCGGCTTACCCGCCGAACCCGAAGACTGCCGTGCCCAACTAGGGCGGCGGTCGGCATCGTGCGACGGGGCGGCCTGCGGGCCGCCCCAGTGCTTTCTGGGCCGCCCTCGACGATCACTGCACCCCGCAATCCCTGACCACAGGGGCCCTCGCCTTGCGCCAAGACCGCAGTTATGCATGGCGGCCCTCCCATGACCGCGTAATTTGCTGGAACGACCGAGACATGACTCCTTTCGAATCCCTCCCCTACCGCCCCTGCGTCGCAATGGCGGTATTCAATCGCCAGGGCCGCGTCTTCATCGGCCGCCGTATCGATGGGCCGGAGCATGTCGACGAGACCCACGCATGGCAGCTGCCGCAAGGCGGCATCGATCGCAACGAGGACCCCTGGCCCGCGGCGCTGCGCGAGCTCTACGAGGAGACCAACATCCGTTCGGTCGAAAAGCTCGGCGAGATCGCGGAGGAGCTCCGTTACGACATTCCACGCGAGATCGTTGGCCAGGCTTGGGGCGGCAAGTACCGCGGGCAGTGCCAGAAATGGTACGCGCTGCGGTTCACCGGCGACGACAGCGAAATCGACGTTGCGCATCCCGCCGGTGGCCACGACCCGGAATTCGTGGAATGGCGGTGGGAGCGGCTGCCGAAGACCGTCGACCTGATCGTGCCGTTCAAGCGGCCGGTCTACGAGCGCGTGGTAAGAGAGTTTGCGAGGTTTGCCCGGAACGCGGATTAGTGTGAGAGCGCGGCCTGCAGCGCTCGTAACCGATCAAGCTTGTCGGCGAGCCTGTCACGCTTCCACTCGTCCGTCTCGTCGGCGACGTCTTCCTCGGTGTCCTTGATCACGCCGGCGAGCTGCGCGACGTCGAACTCGTCCACCGGGACCGCCATATCGGCGAGCACGGTGAGGCCGGCCGGACCAACCGCGGCAAAGCCGCCGCCGACCACAATTCGCAGCGCGTCACGTTCGCCATAAATGACCAGAATGCCTGGCCGCAACGTCGTGACCAGCGGCGCGTGCCCCGCCAGCACGCCGAAGTCGCCCTCCGACCCCGGCACGTCGACCTGGTTGACCTCCCCGGAGAATAGCAGCTTCTCCGGCGAGACGAGATCGAAGTGGAAGGTGGCCATCGTTCAACCTCGATTGCGGGTCCAGGAGGCGACTGCGGGCAGCACGACAGATCGAATGAGGCGCGAGGTGCGCGCCTGCTGCCCAATCACGCGGCTTCCGCGGCGAGCTTCTTGCCCTTCTCTACCGCCTGCTCGATGGTGCCGACCATGTAGAACGCCGCCTCCGGCAAGTAGTCGTATTTGCCTTCGCAGAGACCCTTGAAACCGCGGATGGTATCGGCGAGCTCGACGAAAACGCCGGGCGCGCCGGTAAACACTTCGGCGACGTGGAAGGGCTGTGACAGGAAACGTTCGATCTTGCGTGCGCGGGCGACGGTGAGCTTGTCCTCTTCCGACAGTTCATCCATGCCGAGAATGGCGATGATGTCTTGCAACGACTTGTAGCGTTGCAGGATCTGTTGCACTTGGCGGGCAACCGCGTAGTGCTCCTCGCCTACGACTATCGGCGAGAGCATGCGCGAGGTCGAGTCGAGCGGATCGACTGCCGGATAGATGCCCTTTTCCGCGATCGAGCGCGACAGCACGGTGGTCGCATCAAGGTGCGCGAACGAGGTCGCGGGCGCCGGATCGGTGAGGTCGTCGGCGGGCACGTAGATCGCCTGCACCGAGGTGATGGAGCCCTTGGTCGTTGTCGTGATGCGCTCCTGCAATGCGCCCATGTCGGTGGCGAGCGTGGGCTGATAGCCCACGGCGGAGGGAATGCGGCCGAGCAGCGCCGAGACCTCCGAGCCCGCCTGCGTGAAGCGGAAGATGTTGTCCACGAAAAACAACACGTCCTGGCCCTGGTCGCGGAAATATTCCGCGACGGTCAGGCCGGAGAGCCCGACGCGGGCGCGCGCGCCGGGCGGCTCGTTCATCTGGCCGTAGACCAGCGCGCATTTCGAGCCTGCGGCCGAGCCGTTGTTCTCCTTCGGATCCTTGTTGACGCCCGACTCGATCATCTCGTGATAGAGGTCGTTGCCTTCGCGCGTGCGCTCGCCTACGCCGGCAAACACCGAGTAGCCGCCATGGGCCTTCGCCACGTTGTTGATCAACTCCATAATGATGACGGTCTTGCCGACGCCGGCGCCGCCAAATAGGCCGACCTTACCGCCCTTGGCGTAGGGCGCGAGCAGATCAACGACCTTGATGCCGGTGATGAGAATTTCCGCTTCCGTCGATTGTTCGATGAAGAGAGGCGCTGGTTGATGAATGGGGCGCCGCTCCTGGTGCGGGACCGGACCAGCCTCGTCGACCGGATCGCCAATGACGTTGATGATACGGCCCAGCGTGCCGTCGCCGACCGGCACTGCAATGGGCTCTCCGGTGTCGATGACCTCCTGCCCGCGCACGAGCCCTTCGCTGATATCCATGGCGACCGTGCGCACGGTCGATTCGCCGAGATGCTGGGCGACCTCGAGCACGAGGCGATTGCCCTGATTCTTAGTCTCGAGCGCGTTGAGAATGGACGGCAGATGCCCCTCGAAATGCACGTCGACGACGGCGCCGATGACCTGGGTGACGTGCCCGACTGGATTGGCCATGGATGGTCCTTGTTATTGCACCGATATACGAGTTTGCGTGGCCTTCACACCGCCTCGGCGCCCGAGATGATCTCGATCAGCTCTTTGGTGATCATCGCCTGACGGGTGCGGTTGTAGTTCAGCGTCTGTTTGCGGATCATCTCGCCCGCGTTGCGGGTGGCGTTGTCCATCGCAGTCATCTGCGCACCGTAAAACGAGGCTCCATTCTCCAAAAGGGCGCCAAAGATCTGCACGGAGACGTTGCGCGGCAGAAGGTCGACCAGGATCTCCTCCTCATCCGGCTCGTATTCGTAGATCACGCCGTTGTCGTTGCCCGCCTCGCCCTCGAACACGGGCGGGATGATCTGCTGAGCCGTGGGGATCTGCGCGATAATGGACTTGAAACGCGAAAAGAACAGGGTGCAGACGTCGAACGCACCCTGTTCGTAGAGCCGCAGGATCTTCTCGCCGATATCTTCCGCGTGCTCGAAGGTGAGCGTGCGAACGCCGCGCAGCTCGATGTGTTCGAGAATCTGCTTCTCGTACAGACGGCGAAGCTGTTCGTAGCCCTTGCGACCCACGCAGAAGAACTTCACCTGCTTGCCTTCGGCCGTGAGTGCATTTGCCCGCTCGCGCGCGAGCCGCACAATCGCCGAGTTGAACGGGCCACACAGCCCGCGCTCCGCCGTGCACACCAGCAGCAGATGCACGCGGCTGCTTCCCGTTCCAACCAGCAATCGCGGCGCCGCGCCAAGATCGCCGACCGCGGCAGCGATATTGCCGAGCACCTTCGCCATGTGCCGGGCATAGGGACGCGCGGCCTCGGCCACGGCCTGCGCGCGCCGCAGTTTCGAGGCCGCGACCATCTGCATGGCCTTGGTAATCTTCTGCGTCGCCTTGGTGGCGACGATGCGCACGCGCATGTCTTTGAGGCTAGGCATTTCAGGTGGGACGACAGAGAACGAACGAGCGGCGACGGAACGGGATTCGAACGACGCGTCGCAGCCGTCAATTATCGGTGATCTGGCGTCTATCCTCCGTGTTGTCTCTTGTGCTCACGCGAACGTCTTCGCGTACTCGTCGATCGCAGCTTTGAGCTTGGCGGCGGTGGCATCGTCCAGATCGCGGCTGTCGCGGATGGCCGTCAGAATGTCCGAATGCTGCGTGCGCATGAGGCCGAGCAGGCCTTCTTCGAAGGCGCGCACCCGCTCGACCGGGATCGGATCGAGGTAGCCGTTGACCCCGGCATAGATGACGACGACCTGCTCCTCCATCTTGAGCGGGGAAAACTGCGGCTGCTTGAGCAGTTCGGTGAGCCGGGCGCCGCGGTTGAGCAGGCGTTGGGTTGTGGCATCGAGGTCGGAGCCGAACTGGGCGAAGGCCGCCATTTCGCGGTATTGCGCAAGTTCGCCTTTGATACGGCCGGCGACCTTCTTCATCGCCTTGGTCTGGGCGGCCGAGCCGACGCGCGACACCGAGAGACCGACGTTCACCGCCGGGCGGATGCCCTGATAGAACAGGTCGGTCTCCAGGAAGATCTGCCCGTCGGTGATCGAGATGACGTTGGTCGGAATATAGGCGGAGACGTCGTTCGCCTGCGTCTCGATGACGGGAAGCGCAGTGAGCGATCCGGCCTTGTGGTCGTCATTCATCTTGGCAGCGCGCTCGAGCAGGCGCGAGTGCAGATAGAAGACGTCCCCGGGATAGGCCTCGCGCCCGGGCGGCCGCCGCAAGAGGAGCGACATCTGGCGATACGAGACCGCCTGCTTCGAGAGGTCGTCATAGATGATCACCGCGTGCATGCCGCCGTCGCGGAAATATTCGCCCATGGTGCAGCCGGAAAA
>JBJMTU010000031.1:0-11600 GCA_045811545.1 Xanthobacteraceae bacterium
AGCGAATCGGCATCCTCACCGGTGGCGGCGATGTTCCAGGCCTCAACTCGGTCATAAAAACGGTCGCCTACCGCAGCAGCGAGAACGATGTCGAGGTCATCGGTCTGCGTCGCGGCTGGGAGGCGCTCACGCATGTCAATCTCGACGATGCGGAGAGCAGGCGCCGCTACGTCATGGTCTTGGATCGCGAGAATACGCGCACCATCGACCGTCGCGGCGGGACCGTACTGCACTCGAGCCGCACCAACCCATCCAAAATGCAAAAGCTGCCCGATCATCTCGCCGGCAAGGACTTTCCGCTTTCGCAAACCAATAAGGGCGCCACCTGGGACGTTTCCAAGCAAGTGCTGGCGAACCTCTCGGGGCTGGGCATCGAGCATCTGATTGCCATCGGCGGTGATGACACGCTCAGCTACGCGGCCAAGCTCAACGAACTCGGCGTCAAGATCATTGCCATCCCGAAGACGATGGACAACGACGTTCACAACACCGAGTACTGCATCGGCTTTTCGACCGCGATTACCCGCGCCTCCGACGCCATCCAACGCCAGCGGACCACTGTCGCCTCGCACGAGCGGATCGGCATTTTCCGCATCTTCGGCCGCGACGCCGGGTTTACCGCGCTCTACACCGCGTACGTCACCTCGATCCGCTGCGTCGTCCCCGAATACAAGATCAATCTCGACAAGCTGATCCGGCTGCTCATGGAGGAGAAGCAGGCAAACCCGAGCAACTATGCGCTCATCCTGCTCAGCGAGGGTGCCCAGTGGGAGGGCTACCAAGTGCGCGAATACGGCGAAGCCGACGCTTACGGCCATCGCAAGAAGGCGAGCGTGGCCGACTCCCTTGCCGACGAGATCAAGCGGCGCACCGGCGAGGAGACGATGACGTCCGACCTCACCTACGATCTGCGCTCGGGCGACCCCGACTTCGTCGACAAGCTCGTGGGCCTGACGTTTGGCAACATGGCCTACGATGCCATGCTGGATGGCAAGACCGGCCTCATGTCGGCGGTGGTGAAGGGCTGTTTCGAACTGGTGCCCATTCCCGATCCCAAGCTCGGGCCGCGCAAACTGGACGTCGCCACCATGTACAATACCGAGCGATACCGTCCCATGTACGCCAACAAGCGCGGGCTGCCCGTCTTTCTGCAGCGCGTGTCGTAGGCTGCCGCGACCATTCTTGGGCGGAGGGCATAGGTTGGATGGAGCCAAGCAACACCCAAGTGGGGTCCCGAGCTGTTGAGTCTCGCACAAGGGCGCCCGACCCAACTGCGGCGAAATCTCGACGGCAACGGCGAGCAGCCCTGTTCCAGGCGAGGTCAGCCCTTTTGCCAACGAACCATTGGTAAATGCCTGATTAACATTGCTCTTTGAATTTAGGACATGCCGGAAACGTTCGCCGAGGATGTTCCTAAAAATCACAGAATTGTCGGGAACCGTACATTGGCTGTCGAGTTATCGGGTGCACCCGCACGGCTGGGAAGGGGCATGCGCAAACCCGGGGAATACCAGGAAAGGGCCGCCGAGTGCCTGCGCCTGTCGCAGAGCACAAGCGACCCGACCAACAAGGCTCTCTTGCTCGAGATGGCCCAAACCTGGGTCAGACTCGCCGAGCAGGCACGAGAGGCTCGGGCAACGCCTCCTCGCTGGGCGATCCTCTCCGACATTCGGGTCTCTTCCGATCAATGAGGTGGCCAATGGCCATGCCTTTCCCGCTTTTCGCGAATGCCTGCTTCGATCCTGAAGCCACCAAGCTCATGGGCGACGTCTTCGAAGAAATGATCCAATCATTGGACAGAATGGGCCAGCCGCGCGTCGTTCAAGAGGCGATCGCGCGGCAGATTATCGAAGCCGTTGGGGACGGCGAGCGGGACCGGGATGCGATCTATCAGCGCGTCCTGGCAGCGATGGCATTCAAGCTTCGGCTCGGGGTGACCGCGCGGCGCTGCGCCTGATTCACCCCTCACCGCCCGCCGGCGCGGGCGATGAGCATCGATTCGTAGGTTGGGTCGACCGAAGCGAGCCGAGATGAACGTGCGGCGCTCTATCCCGTTCGGCTGACGGCGTTTCACTCAATCACCTCGTCGGCGAGCGCGAGCAATTTGTCGGGAATCTCGAGGCCGAGCGCCTTGGCAGTCTTCAGGTTGAGCACGAGCTCGAACTTGGTGGAGCGCATCACCGGCAGGTCGGCGGGCTTTTCGCCCTTGAGAATCCGGCCGGCGTAGATGCCGGCGTGCCGATAAGCCTCGGTCAGGCTGGCTCCGTAGCCGGCTAGGCCGCCGGCCACGACCGCCTCGCGATTGAAGTACATCGTCGGCAGCGCATGGCGAGCCGCCAGCGCGGCAATGAATTCCGTGCGTGAGCTCAGGAACGCGCTGGCGCCAAGCAGCAACGCGCCTGCCCCGCGTTGCACCATGGTCGCAAAGGCGCTCTCGATCTGGCGGTCGCTCGTCGCATTTAGAATCATGAGCTGCTGCCCGATCGTCTGCGCCGCGGACTGCACATCCTTTCGCTCTGCCTCGCCAGTCGGAGTGTCCGGATTCATGAGCATCGCGACCAAAGTCGCTTTGGGCGCAAGCTGGCGCAGCAGCTCCAGTCGTTTCGAGCCCAGCTCCCCGGAGAAAAAGCTCACGCCGGTGGCATTGCCGCCGGGTCGGTTGAGGCTGGCGACGAGACCGGCTCTGACCGGGTCGCCGCCGGTCGCGAACACGATCGGTACCGTTGCTGTCGCAGCCTTGGCCGCGATCGCCGAAACATTGTCGGCGACGATCACCGCCACCGACCGCTGAATGAAGTCAGCCAGCAAAACCGGCAGCCGATCGGCGCGGTTGTCCGCATGGCGATAGTCGACCGCGACGTTCTGGCCCTCGATGAGACCTGTTTCCTTCAGGCCGCGGCCGAGCGCGGTGAGCAGGTCGTTCGCATGCGAGGGTCCGGCGCACTGCGGAGAAACCCGACAACAGGCATTGCTGCGTGCTGCGCGCGCACAGCCAGCGGCCATGCGGCCGCCGCGCCGCCCAGCATCGCGATGAAGTCGCGCCGTGCGACGGTTCGTGTCCCGGCCGAGCGCGCTTGCGCGCGAGAGCCGGGACCCAGGGGCCGCTTGCTCAGCGCCTGGGACCCCTGGGTCCCGGGTCTGCGGCGCAGCGCTTCACGCTGCGCCGCGCCCTGGACACGAGAGCTGAACCGCTTCACTCAATCACCTCGTCGGCGCGCGCGAGCAAGACGGGGGAAATATCGAGGCCTATTGCCTTGGCGGTCTTGAGGTTGATGATGAGCTCGAATTTGGTGGGAAAGGCGACCGGCAGATCGGCCGGCTTGGCGCCCTTGAGAATCTTGTCGACGTAGCCCACGCTCTGGCGGGCGAGATCGAAATAATCCGAACCATACGACATCAGCGCTCCGAGCGGCGGCCCGAGCCGATTGGAGGTCAACGCCGGCAGACGATGTTTGATCGCGAGGTCGAGGATTTCCTTAGCCGTGCTTCCCTGGATGATGAGACCGTCGATGCGCCTGCCGCTCAGAAACTCAAATGCGGGCTCGAGCGGTTGCCTCGGCCGGGTCATGACGGTGTCCACCTCCATGTCGGCGCGTCCCGCGGCCGCCGTGATCTGCGCGGCGTAGGGTCTGGCGAAGGGATCGAGCTCGTTGAGGATCACGCCGATCCGGCGCGCGGCGGAAACGAGCTCGCGGATCAGTTCCACGCTCTTGCCGGCCACCTCAGCTCCGCCGCTCGACAATCCGGTGACGTTGCCGCCCGGCCGGGCGAGGCTGGCGACGAGGCCGGTCGCAACCGGGTCGCCCGCACCTGCCATCACGATGGGAATTTCGCTCGTCGCCTGCTTCGCCGCCAAGGCGGTCGGCGTGAAGAAGGTGACGATGAGGTCAACCTTGAGCCGCACCAATTCGGCGGCCTTTTCCAGCTGGACATCCGGTCTCGCTTCAGCGATCCGAACCTCGAGGCGCAGATTGCGTCCCTCGACATAGCCGGCGTCGCGCAGGCCTTCGCCGAGCGCCTTCAGCAGCGGGTCCGGGTTCGGGCTTGTCAAGGCGAGAACGCCAATGGTGTAGACCTTTGCCTGCTGCGCCTGCGCCGCTTTCGGCCAGAAAAATGCACGCGCCACCGCCGCGCCGCCGAGCAGCGTGAAGAAATCGCGCCGCTTCACTCGATCACCTCGTCGGCGCGCGCAAGCAGCGACGGCGGCACGGTCAGGCCGAGCGTTCGGGCGGTCTGGGCGTTGATGACCAACTCGAACTTGCTCGACTGCACGACAGGAAGGTCGGCGGGCTTCGCGCCTTTGAGAATGCGGCCCGCATAGGCGCCGAGTTGATGCCACGCATCCGCAATGTTGGACCCATAGCTCATCAGCCCACCGGCTTCGACACTTTCACGTGTTCCAAACGTCGCGGGGATCGCGTGGTGCGCCGCCGCGGTTGCCAGCTGAACGCGCCGGGTGGTGAAAAAGGGATCGTTGCCGACGAACAGCGAGTCGGGCCGCGCGTGCGCAAATGTTGCAAATGCTGTGTCGATCTCTCGGCTGCTGCTGGCACTAAGGACCTGGATTTGCAACCCGAGAGCGCGCGCGGCCGGTTCCACGTCTCTCAACGTCGTCTCCGCAAACTCAGCGCTGGCTGGATTGAAGAGCACGGCCACACGGACCGTTGCGGGCACAAGCTCGCGCAGGAGTTCGAGCCGCTTCGCCACCAACTCGAGACTAATGAGATTCACCCCCGTCAGATTACCGCCCGGCCGGGCGAGGCTGGCGACAAGGCCAGCCCGCACCGGGTCTTCGGCGGTGACGAAGACAATCGGGATCGTCTTGCTTGCGTCCTTGGCCGCCAATACCGGAGCGGCCCCCCCAGCCGTGACAATCACGGCGACCGGTCGGCGAGCCAATTCGGCCGCCAGCTGCGGTAGTCGGTCGGGCTGGTTATCGGCCCAGCGGTAGACGATCGTTACGTTGTCGCCCTCGACATAGCCGGTCGCCTTCAAGCCTTGGCGAAATGCGCGCAGGCGGTCCGCGAGCGTGTCAAGCGATATCGGACTGAGGAAGCCAATCACCGGCATCGCCGGCTGTTGCGCGCGCGCTGCAAGCGGCCACGTCGCTGCCGCACCGGCGAGCAGCGTGATGAACTCGCGCCGCTTCATTCGATCACCTCGTCGGCGAGCGCGAGAAGAGTGGGCGGAAAGGCAACGCCGAGCGTCTTGGCGGTCTTGAGGTTGATGACCATTTCGAATTTCGCCGCCTGCGCGACCGGCAGGTCGGCCGGTCTTTCGCCCTTGAGGATGCGGCTCACATAGGTTGCCGCCTGCTGCCATGCACTCACGCTGTCCGTTCCGTGCTCATCAGTCCGCCGCTGTAGGCGAATTGCCGGTCGTAATAGATCGTGGGTACGCCGTTTCGTGCCGCCAGCGCCGCAAGTTGCGCACGACGGATGAAAAAGAGCGGATCGGTGCTGACAACTAATGCGCCGCTCCTCTGTAAGGCGGGGCTCGCGAAGGCTGCTTCGATCTCGGAATCGGTGCTGGCGGGCAGAATTTGCAGCTGTACTCCGACAGCCGTCGCCTGAACGTCCCTCGATATCTCTCCCGCGCTTGGATTGGTCGGATTGACCAGCACGCCAATGACGGCGGCTTGTGGCACCAGCTCGCGCAGCAGGCCGATGCGCTTTTCCGTAATCTCTGCATTCAAGGTGCTGATTCCGGTGGCGTTGCCGCCCAGCCGGCTAAGGCTGGCCACGAGGCCCATCGCAATCGGGTCGCTGCCGACCTGAAAGACGATGGGGATCGTACTGGTTGCAGCTTTGGCTGCGACCGCGGCCTGGCTTGCGGAAAGCGTCGCGATCACCGCCACCTGTCGGCGCACCAAATCGGCTGCCAATTCCGGCAGCCTCTCAGTCTGTCCCTCCGCCCAACGAAATTCGATTTCCACGTTCTGGCCCTCGACGAAGCCCGTTTCGCGCAGGCCTTTGCGGAAACCCGCGAGGCGATCGGCGTTCTGCGCCGGCGCGCCCCCATGCAGAAATCCGATCACCGGGGCCTGCGGCTGCTGCGCGCGCGTGGCGATAGGCCATGCGAGCGTGGCGGCGCCGAGAGCCAAGATGAAGTCGCGGCGCCCGATCTCTCGTGTCCCGGATGCGGTGCAGCGCGGAACAAAGTGGAGCGGTGCACCGCTGATCCGGGACCGCCACGGACTGCGAAGGTCCCGGATCTGCAGCGCATCACTTCGCTGCGCTTCGCGCCGCGCTGCGCCCAGGACACGAGAGATGAACTCGCGCCGCCTCATTCGATCACCTCGTCGGCGCGCGCGAGCAACATCGGCGGCACGTCGATACCGAGCGCCCTGGCGGCCTTGAGGTTGAGGATCAGCGTGAACTTGGTCGGCTGCTCAACCGGCAGATCGCCGGGTTTTGTGCCCTTGAGAATCTTGTCCACATAATCGGCGGCCCGCCGGTGCATGTCCTCGTAACTCGGCCCATAGGACATCAAGCCGCCGGCTTCGACAACTTCTCGATAAGCATTCACGCTGGGCAGGCGCTGCTCGGCAGCGAAATCCATCATGCGTTTGCGATTGTGCAGAAACACACGGTCGGCCAGGATGAGGAGCGCGTCCGGCTTGCTCCGAACGATCGCGGCAAATGTCCCTTCCAACTCTCCCGAGGTGCGGACTTCCAGAGGTTGGAGCTTTATCCCCAATGCCTGGGCCGCGGCGAAGGCCTGCCGCATGGAGCCCGCATGAAACGGATTCAACGGGTTGAGGAAAAGAGCGACGTGCGAAAGCTTGGGAATGACTTCGCGGAGTAGCTCCAGCCGTTTGCCCTCGAGGTCCGGCGCGATCGAGCTCAGTCCCGTGATGTTTCCGCCGGGGCGCGCCAGGCTCGGCACGATGCCTGTGCCGACCGGATCGCCGACCGCAATCATCACGAGAGGGACGCTTGATGTCGCCTTCTTGACCGCCAATGTCGCGGGCGTTCCGGCGGTCACGATCACATCCGCCGGCACAGCAAGTAATTCGGCGACAAGCGCGGGAAACCGCTCGTACTTTCCGTCTGCCCATCGGTACTCGATGACGATATTGCGGCCCTCCTGGTAGCCGAGTTCACGCAGCCCGTCGCGGAAAGGGCCGACGAGATTGGCTTCGAGCGCGGCGGTCGAATTGCCCATGAAGCCGACGCGCGGGATCTTTCCCGCCTGCTGCGCGCGCGCCGCGAGCGGCCACGCCGCCGCGCCGCCGAGCAGCGTGATGAATTCGCGCCGCCTCATTCGATGACCTCGTCGGCGCGAGCGAGCACGGTCGGCGGAATTTCGAGGTCGAGCGCCTTCGCAGTCTTGAGGTTGACGACCAGCTCGTATTTTGTCGGCGCCTGCACCGGCAAGTCAGCGGGCTTCTCGCCTTTGAGGATACGATCGACATAGCCGGCAGCGCGCCGGAACTGATCGACTATATCAGCCCCATAGGAGACCAAGCCGCCGCCGGTGACGAAGAAGCGTTCGAAGTAGACCGCGGGCAGTTTGTGCCGGGCCGCAAGCCTGACGATCAGATCGCGATGAACCTGCGCCAACGCGCTTCCTGTCACGATTATGCCGCCATTCGAGGAGTGCGCGAATGCAGTGACGGCGCGCTCGATCTCGCCGGCGTCGCGCACGTTGACCGGGCTCACCTCCACCCCAACCGACGGCGCCGCGGTCTGGATGGCGCCCCACTGGCCGATCCCGGAGGTTATGGCGGGATCGCGAATGACTGCCGCTCGCGTCGTGCGGGGCGCGATCTCCTTGAGCAGCTCCAGCCATTTCCCGCTGATAATGTATTCGAACAGCGTAAAACCGGTGGCGTTGCCGCCGGGCCGCGGCAGGCTATCGACGAAGCCAGCGCCCACCGGATCGGGGACATGCACGAAGACGATCGGCACGGCGCGGGTCGCCTGCAGCAACGGCCCCAAAGTCGCGCTGCCAGTGGCCAGGATGACATCCGGTGCGAGCGCGACCAATTCCGCGGCGTAGCTGCGAATGCGATCACCATCGCCCCCACCCCAGCGGTAGTCGATCCGCACGTTGCCACCAACGCTCCAGCCCAATTGCTGCAGCCCGTGCGCGAACGCGGCGGCGCGGACGGGTCCTTCCGGGTCGTCGGCAGCCACGCTCATCAGCACACCGATACGCCGTATGCGCTCGCCTTGCTGCGCGCCCGCCGCGAGCGGCCACGCCGCGGCCGCGCCGCCGAGCAGCGCGATGAATTTGCGGCGCTTCATTCGATCACCTCGTCGGCGTGCTGTAGGGTGGGCAAAATCGATTGCCGTATCGCATTCGCGTGGGCACGGCGCGCACACGATTTTGCCCACGCGGATGGAGCGAACAGCGCGCCTTTGCCCACCCTACCTGCTCTCATTCGATCACCTCGTCGGCGCGGCCGATCAGCGGCAGCGGCACGGTGAGCCCGAGCGCCTTGGCAGCCGTGAGATTGATGAATAGCTCGGCTTTCGTGGACTGCTGTACCGGCAGGTCGGACGGCTTCTCACCCTTGAGAATGCGGCCAACGAAGACACCGACCTGACGATACGAATCCGCGATATTGCCACCGTAGCTCATCAGCCCGCCGGCCGCGACGAACTCGCGATACGAGTAGATCGCGGGTATGGCATGGCGGACCGTCAATGCAGCGAGCTGTTCGCTCCGACTATTGAAGAATGACTCGGGAGCGATGACGAGGGCGCCTGCCCGCAGTGGGATCAGGGCTGAGAAAGCCGAATCGATGTCACGTTCGGTGCTTGCGTGTAGGACGTGAAGTTCGAGACCGAGGGCACGGGCCGCCACCTGTACGTCACTTACTTGTATCTCGCTAGAGCGATTCGTCGGGTTGACGATGAGCGCAACGATGGTGGCCTTGGGGACCAACTCGTGCAGCAGCTGGAGCCTCTTCGGCCCCAGCTCCACGCCCAATGTGGTCACACCCGTGAGGTTGCCGCCCGGCCGGTTCAAGCTCGTGACAAGTCCGGCCTGGACCGGGTCGACCCCTGAAGAGAAGACGATCGGGATCGTCGCGGTCGCGGCCTTGGCTGCCAGCGCCGAAGCATTGCCGCTCGCCGTAATCACGGTGACTTGGCGACGAACCAGATCGGCGGCCAGCGCTGGGAGTCGATCGTATTGGCCGTGAGCCCAGTAGTATGCGATCGCAACGTTGCGACCCTCGACATAGCCGGTTTCGTTTAGACCTCGGCGGAACGCCGCCATGAGGTGCACCGAGTTGTCTGCCGATCTGCCATCGAGAAGCCCGATCACCGGCATCGCCGGCTGCTGCGCGCGCGCCGCGCGCGGCCACGCGGTCGCCGCGCCACCGAGCAGCGCAATGAACTCGCGGCGTCTCATTCGATCACCTCGTCGGCGCGGGCGAGCAGCGTCGGCGGCACGTCCAGGCCGAGTGTCCTGGCCGTCTTTAGGTTTATGACCAACTCGTATCTGGTAGGAGCCTGCACAGGCAGGCCAGCGGGCCTCTCTCCTTTGAGAATGCGATCGACGTACTTGGCCGCGTGACGATATTGGTCGACAAAATCGGCAGCATAGGAGATCAGTGCGCCGCTCGCGACGAAGTCGCGGGCTGGATATACGGCAGGGAGCTTGTGACGTGCCGCAAGCGCAGCAATGATTTCGCGATGAACGACTGCCGCTGGGCTCGACGTGACAACCAGACCGCCGCTGCCTGAACTCACAAATGCCGTGATACCTCGCTCGATTTCAGCTGGCTCACGCACATTGATGGGGATCACGTCCATGCCGAACGATGGTGCGACGGATTGGATGACGGCGAATTGCCCGACGCCCGACGTTAGCGTCGGGTCTCGAAACACCGCTGCGCGCTTCACATGCGGAGCGATCTCCTTGAGTAATTCGAGCCACTTGCCGCTCAAACTGTACTCGAACTGCATGAAACCGGTAGCGTTCCCGCCGGGTCGCGAGAGACTCTCGACGATGCCAGCGCCAACCGGATCCGGGACGAGTACAAACACGATCGGCACAGTTCGTGTCGCCTGAAGCAGTACGTCCATGGATGCGCCGCCAGTCGCGAGGATGACGTCTGGTGCGAGGGCGGCCAATTCCATGGCGTTTTTGCGGATTGTGTCCGCGCTACCGCCGCCCCAGCGGTAATCGATTCGCAGGTTGCGGCCTTCGATCCAGCCCAATTGCGTTAGCACTTGGCGGAACGCAGCGTAACGCGCGTGCATGGCTACTTCATCGGCGATACCCGTGAGTGCGCCTACGCGCCGAATGCTTGGTTCTTGCTGCGCGCCCGCCGCGAGCGGCCACGCCGACGCGCCAGCGATGAGCGTGATGAATTCGCGGCGCCTCACTCGATCACCTCGTCGGCGCGCAGCAGAAAGGACTCCGGAATGGTGAGGCCGAGCGCCTTCGCGGTCTTGAGGTTGACGACCAGCTCGAATTTCGTCGCCCGCTCGATCGGCAAGTCGCCAGCGCTCGCGCCTTTGAGAATCTTGTCAACGAAAGCGCCGAACCGCCGGTAGAAATCGGGCAGGCTCGCGGCATAGGAGATCAAGCCGCCGGCGATCGCGAACTCGCGATAGCCATCGACGGCGGGAAGCCGCGCGCGCAACGCCATGGCGGCGATCTCGGCGCGGCGGGCGAAGAAGAACGGGTTTTGGCTGACGTAGAGCCCCTGCGCGCCTTCACGCGCGGCCGCCGCGAACGCGGCTTGGAGGTCGGCGGAGCGCACTTCGATGACGCGAAGGTCGAGCCCCAAGGCGCGCGCGGCCGCCGGCACTGCCTTGACCGTGCTGACGTCGCTTGCGTCGGTCGGATCGACAAAGACGGCGAGGCGCGATGCGCCCGGCACCGCATCCTTGAGCAATTCGAGCCGCTTGCCGATGAGCGAGTCATCGCCTTCCGACCAGACGCCGGTGACGTTGCCGCCGGGTCGCGCCATGCTGGCCGCGAGCCCGAGCGCCATCGGGTCCTGAACCGAAGCCATCACGATCGGAATCACGCGCGTCGCCTCGCGAGCGGCGAGCGCGCCGGGCGCCGAGCCGGCAATGATGACGGCGGGCTGCAGTGCAGCGAACTCGGCGGCAAGCGCGGGCAGGCGTGCGAGGTCGCCCTCGGCGTAGCGAAACTCGAAGGCGATGTTGCGCCCCTCCACGTAGCCGAGCTCGCGCAGACCTTGGCGCAAGGCTTCCATATTGCGCGCCGCCAAAGCCGCCGATATGGGCGAGAGAACGCCGATCAGCGGCCGCCCCTGCGGTTGCTGCGCGCGCGCCGCGAGCGGCCATGCCGCCGCGGCGCCGCCGAGCAGTGATATGAACTCGCGCCGCTTCATTCCGATGCGCGTCGATTCAATCGAGCTGACGGCGACAGGGGCGCCGCGCGCTCGGTCTGCTCCCTCTCCCATTGGGAGAGGGGTGGGGTGAGGGGTTACCGTCTCTCGATAGGCTTCGAGCCCCCTCACCCCAACCCTCTCCCCGATGGGGAGAGGGGGCGCACCCAGTGTGCCGCTCTCACCACGGTCCAGACCAACTTGTGCAGCAACTCGCTCTACGTCGACCCGATCTTTCGCAGTAGAGCTTTCTGTCGCTCCGCGCTTGCGCCGCGAC
>JBJMTU010000032.1:0-14066 GCA_045811545.1 Xanthobacteraceae bacterium
ACGCTCGCCGCCGACACCGCCAAGTTTCAGGTGCCCGAAATGGCGCACAACATCATGCCGACCATGGTCATGTCGGCCCTGGTCGACCGCGTGCCGCGCAAGGCGATGACCTATCTCGTGTGGTCCACCGCGGTGATCAGCCCACAGCGCGCGCGCGAGGCCGGAATTGTCAGCGACGTCGTTCCTGAGGCGGAGCTCGACGCGGCGGTCGAGGCGTTGTGCAAGCAGATCATGGCCGCGCCGCGGCCGGCCCGCGTCGGCTGCAAGGATTATGCGCGATCCGCCCTAGACATGGATGTCGCCGGCGCGGTCGAGTTCGCGCGCAGCATCCATGCGGTGATCAATTCCTCGAGCCAAATGCTGCCGCCGGGGCACAAGTGATGACGATGAGTGGGTTCAATCGGGACCCAATGCACGCGGAGGTGTGACAATGAACATCATGAAGCCGCTCACGTCCAACATCGATGTGGAAAAGTACCGGCTGCGCCGCTTCGTCGAGCGGCTCGTCGACATGGGTGAGATCGAGATTCACGACGAGCCGGTGCCGCTGACGGGCTTGAGCGCGATCATCGAAGGAACCGAGAAAGCGCTCCTGTTCAAAAAAGCGGGCCCCGAACAGGTGGAGATCGTCGCCAAGACCGCGGGCAGCCGAAGGCGTTTGGCTGCCGCGTTCGAAGCCGGCGAGGGCAAGCTTCTCGACGAATATTTCAGGCGGCTCGCCAACCCCCAGCCGGTGGTGGAGGTGCCGTCCGATGAAGCCCCGGTGCATGAGGTCAAGATCACGGGCAAGGACGTCGATCTGACAAAGCTCCCCTTTCACCCGCAACACGCCTACGACGGCAGCTGCTATCTCAGTTCGGCCATCGATTACACGATCGATCCGGCAACCGGCCGAAGGAATGTCGGGTGCCGTCGCCTGAGCTTGCACAACCGGTACGAGACCGGGACCAACGTGACCGCGCCGTCCGACCTCAAGCGCATCTATACGGCCTGCGTGGCCAGGGGCGAGCGCTTGCCGATCACGTTCACGATCGGCGCGCATCCGCTCGATTTCTTTGCCGCGACCACGCGCCAGGGCGGTGACGAGTTGTCATTGGTCGCCACGTTTCGCGGCGAGGCGGCACCGGTCGTCAAGAGCCTCACCAACGACATCCTGGTGCCGGCAGATGCGGAGATCACGCTCGAAGGGTATCTCGACGAGCGCGGCTACGTGGAGCCGGAAGGGCCCTACGGGGAATACATGGGCTACTACGGCGCAATCCACATGGATCCGGTATTTCATTGCACCGCGATCACCATGCGCCGCGACGCGCTGCACCAGACGCTGCTGCATGGCTCCGCGTTCGTTCTGGCCCAGACTGAAAGCGCCAACATCACTGCAATCCGTACCGAGGCCGAGGCAATGAAGATCCTCAAGGCGACGGTGCGCGAGCCGGTCGCTGTGTATCTGCGGTCCGTGTCGGGCGGCGACAACACGCTGCGCGTCTCGATCAACCAGCGCGCCTTCGGAGAGGCCCGCGCGGCCATCGCGGCGCTGTTCGGCGGAATCATGCGGCTAAAGCACATCTACGTATTCGACGAGGACATCGACATTCACGACGATGGGCAGGTCGAATGGGCGCTCGGGACGCGCTTCCAGGCCGATCAGGATCTCGTCGTCCTGCAGGGAATGCGGGGCATGACCATGGATCCCTCGCTGAACGGCAGGCGGACCGGCGCCAAGGCGGGATTCGATTGCACCAAGCCGTTCGGCCGGGACGGCGAGATTCCGCTAACGAGATGTGCTGCCAAAGTCTTCAGCGGCCTCGCTCGCTTTCAAACTGTCGAGCAAGCGCTCGCATCGGCGCCGATGTTCTACGCCGACATCGTCGAAGCCACCGGCAGCGATGACGGGCGTGAGATCGCCTGCGCACTGGATGAGCTGCGGCAGGCTGGGCGACTGGGTCGCGATCGCGACGGTCGCTATCATCTCGTCCGCTCGCAACCCGGCGCGACCGCAATCGTCGGTAGCCTCTATCCTGATCCCAATGAGGGCACGTAAGCCAGCCTACGCGTTGCTGCTCCTCGCCTTCGCACTGCGGCCGGTCGCGGGCGAGGCGCAGGAGTTTCCGGCGCGAGCGATCCGCATCATCGTGCCCAGTCCGCCCGGTGCAACGAGCGACATCAGCGCGCGGCTGATCGGACAGAAGTTGAGCGAAAGGCTGCGCCAGCCCGTAGTGGTCGAAAATCAAGGCGGCGCGTCGGGCGCAATCGGCATGAGCATGCTCAGGCGCGCCGCGCCGGACGGCACCACCATCGGCGTCGTCATCGCGCTAGCGCAAACGATCGACCGCATTCAGAACAAGAAAGCTTCGTTCGACATCGTCAAGGACTTCACGCCGATCACCGCGATCGCCAACAACCCGGCGGGCCTGGTGGTCAACGCCCGCATCGCGGCGGCTTCGCTCACGGCATTCGTCGACCTCGCGCGCAAGCGCCCGCGCGAAATATCCTATGCCAGCGGCGGGATCGGCACCGCGCATCATCTTTACGGGCAAGTCCTCAACCGCACCGCCGGCATCGAGATGCTGTACGTTCCTTACAAGGGGGTGGCGCCGGCGCTCAACGACCTCCTGGGCGGCCACGTTCCGGCGGCGATCGTGAGCCTGGCGACGGCATTGCCGCATCTGCAAAACGGGGAACTGCGCCTGCTGACCGTGTTCGATACCAAGCGCTACGCGAAGCTGCCGGAGGTACCGACCATCACGGAGGAGATACCGGCCTTCGTGCCCGGGCGTACCTGGATCGGCTTGCTCGGGCCGCCGAGCCTGCCCCCCACCATCGCCGCGCGCCTGCATGACGAGGTCGTGCGCATCCTCAACTCGGCGGACGTGCAGCACGTTCTCAGCGAGAACGGACTCGATACGATCGCCAACACGCCATCCGAGTTCGCCGCCATGATCAAGGAAGACGCCAAGATCTGGGACGCCGCGGCGGCAAGCGCGGGATTGTTGGGGCAGTGACTAGCAGGGATTGTGTTCGAGGCGACGGCACCTCTTCCGCTCATTCCCGCGAAAGCGGGAATCCAGGAACGCCTGTTCGCGATTTGTGATCTGGGTCCCCGCTTTCGCGGGGACGAGCGGAGATACCTACTCTCTCAAGATCGCCCTTTCACCGCATACCGGCGGCGATGAACTTTTCCAGGCTCATCGGCTCGCCTTTGCGCGCGGGCGCGCGCGGCTCGACGCCAGCGAAGCGGCTTGCCTCGACGAACCACTGCTGCCGCGCCGGAAGCTGCCATCGGCGTTTCATCGCCTGGCTCGCGTCCCAGCGCACCGGCTCGTTCTCGATATCAATCACCTGGTAATGGGTATTGAACAACTCGATGCGGTGCCCGTCGGGATCGCGCAGGTAGACGAAGAGCGCGTGGCCGGGACCATGGCGGCCGGGGCCGAATTCGACATTGGCGGCAAAGCCCATCTCGGCTGCGAGATCGCAGACATAGAAGAAATGATAGGACTCCGGGATGGCGAAGGCGGCGTGATGCAGCCGCGGCCCGTCCCCGGGGGCAAAGACGATATCGTGCGGGTTGCCTTTGCGCTGCAGGAAGACGAAGAGCAGATCCTCGGTCCCGTCGGGTGAGATGTATTCCGAGAGCCGAAACCCAATGCTCATCCAGAACTCGCAGGCCTTCTGCACGTCGGGCACCAGCAGCTGGAAGTGATCAAGCCGCTGCGGCACCGCGCCGCGGTGGTGCTCAAAGGTGACGACGAGGCGCGGCTTGACCTCCATGGTCGCGCAGAACTCGATCGGAGCGCCGCTTGCGTCCGACACATGCAAGGTGCGGCCTTGGTGCGCCACCTCGACCCATTTCGCTGGTAAGCCGGCCTTGTCGAAGAACGCCTTGGCCTTTTCCAAATCCTCTTCGCTGAAGACGCGCATGCCGACGCGCTCGGCTTGCGGCTCGCCGCGCCCGCGCTTGAGCACGAGGCTGTGATGACAAGCTTCGGCGACCCCGCGGAGATAAAGCGTATCGCGATCTTCGTCGCTGACAATGAAACCGAGCAGGTCAACGTAGAAATTTCGGCTCACCGCCAGATCCTTTACGGTGAGCACCGAATGGCTGGCGCGCGTGACGTTGAACGGCGGGTTGTAGACCGGCTTCGGAATGCTCATGGCGCGCTCCCATAGGTGGATCCGAGAACGTTCTAGAGCATTTTCTGCGTGTCCGCGTCCAAGACGGGCAGCGACGCCGCGCACGCGCCGTGCGCGGCCAGCATATCCGGGCAGCGCGATTAACCGATCATCGGGAGCCGGGTGGGGCGGCCGACTGCGCACCTGCGCTGAGCGGAAGTTTGGGAACAGTGCTGGCGCGGGCGCGCTCGAGCTGACGGGGCCGGCGCACCGCGCAAAAGCCGTCGACCGCGTCGGTGACTGCCGCGCCGACGAGCGCTTGCCGCTCCGGCGAATTCATCACCAATTCCTCGTCACGATTGATGATCGAGCCTGCCTCGAGCAGCACGGCGGGCATGTGTGTGGACTTGAGCACGATCAGCTGATCGTATCGGTAGACGCCGGCCCTGACATCGACCAGCAGTCGTTGCCGGTGGCGCATGAATTTTTCGACGTAATGCGGCGTGTATTGCAGGCCGCGTGCTTTCAATTGCTCGCCGAGCATCCGGCCGAACTCGAGGCTGCCATCGGGATCGGCATTGTCGATGGAGAAGAAGATCGAGTGGCCTTTGAACCGGTCGCTGAAGTGACGCTCCTCGCCTTCGTATTCCCATGCTTGCAGAAACGAGTCCGGCACGGAGTCGTGATGAATGGACAGGAAGAGATCGGCCGACGAGGCGTTGGCGCGCGCGACGCGGTCGAACAGGCTCTTTCTGGCCGGCCCGTCGGTCACGAGCCGAATCGTCTTGGTAAAGCCGGCGGCGAGCAATTTCTGCTCGATCAGTGTCGCGAGGCGAAGGTTAAAGTCATATTCGTAGAAGCCGCGCGCGCTGATAGCGCCGGGAGCCTTGGCTGTATGCCCGACGTCCACGGCCACCCGAAACGCCGCCCGATCGCAAGCCGATTCGGGCGACTTCTTGCTGGGACCGCCGGCGGGGCCGGCCCAGCCGGAATGCCATGCGCCCGGCCACGCCACGAGCGCAGCAACCACGATGCCGACCGGTCCGATCCGCCGGAGGAAGTCCATCAAACGTAGGCCCAATCCCTGGCCGCCGGCGTGCCCCTAATAGGACTTCGGCAGCCCCAGAACCTTCTCTGCAATGAAATTGAGGATCATGTGTGGCGTAACCGGCGCGATTCGCGGGATCATGACCTCACGCAGATAGCGTTCGACGTGGAATTCCTTGGAATAACCCATGCCGCCGTGGGTCATGACGGCCGTTTCGCAGGCTTCGAAGGCGGCCTCGGCCGCCAGATACTTCGCGGCATTAGCCTCGGCGGCACAGTCCAAGTTGCGATCGTAGAGGCTTGCCGCCTTCATCACCATCAGGTTGGCCGCTTCCAGATTCATCCAGCAGCGCGCGAGGGGATGGGCGATTCCCTGATTCTGGCCGATCGGCCGCCGAAAAACGACCCGCTCGCGTGCATAGCGCGCGGCTTTGCGCAACGCTGCGAGCCCGATGCCGACAGCCTCGGCGGCGATCAAAATCCGTTCCGGATTCATGCCGTGCAGGATCGCGCGGAAACCGCCCCCCTCGGCACCGATGCGATCAACAGCCGGGACCACCATGCCGTCGAAAAACATCTCGTTCGAATCGACGGCATGGCGACCCATCTTGTCGATGACACGAATGGCCACCCGGCTGCGATCGAGGTCGGTGTAGAAGAGGCTCAAGCCTTCGGTCTTGCGCTTGACGCTCTCAAGCGGCGTGGTGCGGGCGAGGATGAGAATTTTGTTGGCGACCTGCGCGGTAGAGATCCAGATTTTCTGCCCGGAGAGAACGTAGTGATCGCCGCGGCTCTCGGCGCGCACTTTTATGGCGGTGGTGTCGAGCCCGGCGTCGGGCTCGGTCACGGCGAAGCAGGCCTTGTCTTTTCCGGCGATCAGCGGCGGCAGCATACGCCGCTTTTGCTCGTCGGTTCCGAACACAACGACGGGCTGCAGGCCGAAAATGTTGATGTGAACCGCGGACGCTCCGCTCATGGCCGCGCCGGATTCGGCAATCGTCTGCATCATGATCGCGGCCTCGGTGATGCCGAGGCCGGCCCCGCCGTAGTCTTCCGGCATCGCGATGCCGAGCCAGCCGGCGGCAGCAAGCGCGGTATGAAGCTCGTGCGGGAACTCGCCGCTGCGATCCTTGTCCAGCCAATACGCGTCGTCGAATTGGAGGCAGAGCTTGCGGACTTCATCCCGGATTTGCTGCTGCTCGGGGCTCAAGGAAAAATCCATTTGTCCCACCTCGCCAATGCCGACAGCACTATTCTAGCGGATTTGGACAGGGCCCTACGCCGTTATTCCGGGGCGCGCCGAAGGGGCGAGCCGGGAATCCATAATCAGATGCCGTGGTTATGGATTCCGGCTCCCTCGCTGCGCTCGGGACCCGGAATGACGACTGAGGCCGGGATCGAGTTCATCCCATCCCAACAGGTGCGGGCATACGCCATTAGACCCACCGCAATATGCCCTACGCCAAACGCGGCGAGACAACCGCCTCCATCGCGGCGGCGATGGCCAGCAGCCGACGGTCGGCGCCGTGCTCGCCGATCAGCATGAGGCCGACCGGCGGATCGCCGGCCTGGTGGCATGGGATCGAGACCGAGCAGCGGTCGAGGAAATTGGCGATGGACGGATTGCGCAGCACGAGAAAGTTGGTGTGACGGTAGGCGTCCTCCGCTGCAAGATCGGCAAGACGCGGCGCGGTCACAGGCACAGTCGGCATCACCAGCGCGTCATACGGCGCGGTGGCAGCGGAGACGCGACGGATGAAATCGGCGCGCGCATTGACGAGATCGATGTAATCCGCGGCATCTTGCTCCTGTCCGCGCAGAATGCGGGCGAGCACGCGCGGATCATACATCTTCTCCGCTTTGAGGATGAGCGCGCGGTGAATGGCGTAGGCCTCGGGCGCGGCCAGTCCGCCTTTGGCATTGATCTGCGGCAGCTCTGCCAATTCGCGCAACGGGATGTCGACGATCCGCGCACCGACCTTTCCCAACACCGCGAGAGCGGATTCGAACGAGCGTGCCACCGCGGGCTCGAGATTCTCGAGCACCATGGTCTGCGGCACCGCCACGCGCAGCCCGGCGAGCGGGAACGGCGGGAGATCCATCACCGGTTCGCCAGCGAGGACGGCGTCGAGCGCGGCGCAGCACGCGACGGTTGTCGCCAGCGGCCCGACCGAATCGAGGGAGGTCGACAGCGGGAATGCTCCCGCGGTCGGAACCCGATGCGCCGTTGGCTTGAACCCGACGATGCCGCACAGTGCCGCCGGAATGCGGCATGAGCCGCCGGTGTCGGTGCCGAGCGCGCCAAACGCCATGCCGTCGGTGACCGACACCGCGGCGCCCGAGGACGAGCCGCCGGGGATGCGTGCGGCTGCACGGTCGTAGGCGTTCGATGGCGTGCCGTAGTGCGGATTGATGCCGAGCCCGGAGAAGGCGAACTCGGTCATGTTGGTGCGCCCGATTGGAATGAATCCGGCCGCGCGCAAGCGCGCCACCGCCGGCGCGTCGCTTCTCGCCGGGCTTGCATCTTTCAGCACGACGGAGCCGGCCGTCGTCACATCGCCGGCGATGTCGAACAGATCCTTGACCGAAACCGGAATGCCGGCGAATGGAGAAGGCGCCGCGCCGTTCGCGCGCAGACGGTCATAGAGATCCGCGGCCGCGAGTGCGTCCTTCGCATGGACCTTGAGGAAAGCACGCTGCCCTTCCCCAGATTGGTCGGCGATCCGCGCCAAGGATTGCTCGACCACGCCGCGGCTTTTGCCGCCGCGGGCAAGGTCGGCTTTGACTTGGGCGAGCGATCGCATTGGCCTTTCAGCGAGGGACGGAAGTCTCAAGTCTAGAGCTTGTTGAAATGACGGCGTCAATGATATCAACGCGCACGGGCACTTTCATCCGTGGCCGCTTGCGAACACGCCCGTCCGGGGATGAGTCAAGAATGATTGCCGGAGACGAACCATGCCGATGAATAAGCCGCATCTCGAGTTTACTCGCGTGGACATGAACAGCGGGTGGGCCACGCCGCCCGGCTATCCGGCGGGGATCAAGCAGAAAATTCTCGCGAGCGACCTCGACGAGGGGCGCAAGATGGGAAGCCGCACCCGGCTCCTGCGCATTGAGCCCGGTGTCTTCACCACCGCGCCGTTCGTGCACGACCATTGGGAGGAGGTCTATCTGGTCTCCGGCGATCTCATCGTCGGCAACGATGAGCAGGGCAAAGGCGGCGAATCTTTCGACGCGCCGACCTATGCCTGCCGGCCGCCGGGCATCTACCACGGTCCCTTCAAGTCCGAGCGCGGCTGCCTGCTCTACGAGATCCACTACTACGACGAGAGCAAGAAGTAAGAAGAAGTAACCCGCACATATCACCCACTAGCATCAACCCGGATTTCGCTTTTGGTCATCCGGGCACTACATTTGAACATCGGGAGGGCATCGCCATGCTGGCGCCGGACGAGAAACTGAAGCTTTCGCCGAAGCCCTATCTTTCGGCAACCCCGGGCTTCAAGAGCGGCGAGGACACGCCGCGCGACTTCCTCGAACGCTGCCTCGCGGTTCTTGCGGCGCTCGAACCCAAGATCGGCGCCTTCGTCAACCTCAACCTCGACGGGGCGCGCGCGGCCGCCGACCAATCGACTGCACGCTGGCGCGCCGGCAAGCCGCATTCGCCGATCGACGGCCTGCCGATCGGCATCAAGGACATCATCGAGACCGCCGACATGCCGACCGAAAACGGCTCGCCACTGTTCGCCGGCTTCCGCTCCGAACGCGACGCGGCGAGCGTGGCCGCGCTGCGCGAGGCCGGCGCGGTCATCGTCGGAAAGGCCGTCACCACCGAATTTGCTTCGACCGAGCCGCGCGGCACGCGCAACCCGCATGATCTGCGCCGCACCCCGGGCGGATCGAGCAGCGGCTCGGCGGCCGCGGTTGCCGCCGGCATGGTGAGCACCGCGCTCGGCACACAGGTGATCGGCTCGACCATTCGCCCTGCCAGTTACTGCGGCTGCATCGGCTTCAAGGTCTCGGTCGGGGCGCTCAATCGCGGCGGCAGTCATGACGGGTTGAGTCAGAGCGCGACTGGCGTTCTTGCGGTGACGCTCGAGGATACTTGGCAGGTCGCCTACGAGATCGCGGTTCGCGCCGGTGGCGATCCCGGCTATCCCGGTCTATTCGGACCGGCGAGCGCGCCGCCGCCGCGCAAACCGCGCCGGCTTGCGTTCCTCGAAACCGCCGGCTGGGCCGCCGCCTCGCCGGGCGCCAAGCAAGCCATGACCGATGCGCTGGCACGGTTGAAGGCGGCCGGCATCGATGTGCTCACGCGCCACTCGCATGCGCAGGTCGCCGCGGTCGAGGCGGCGATCGCGCACGCGCGCCCCCTGTCCATGCGGATCAACAGCTGGGAATCGCGCTGGCCGCTCAATACCTACCGCGAACGCGACGCGAGCAAGCTCAGCCGCACCATGCTTGCTCGTCTCGCTGACGCCGAGGCCATGAGCCTGGATGATTATCGCAACGATCTCGCCCAGCGCGACAAGGCGCGTGCGCTCTATGCGCAATTGGACTGCGATGCCTGCATCAGCCTCTCCGCCCCCGCCGCGGCGCCGCTCGGGCTCGACTCGACGGGCGATCCGGCTTGCACCGCGCACGCGTCATTGCTCGGCATCCCGGCGATTTCGCTTCCCCTGCTGCAAGACGACGGGCTGCCGCTCGGCCTGCAAGTGACGGGATTCATCAACGGCGATGCGGAGGCCTTCGGCGTGGCAACCGCGGTCAAGGCTTTGTTCTAGGGCGCAGTATCACAAGTGAGTATTACGGACCTGAGCGCGAACACCGTGCGCTGCCCAAGCGCGAATTCCTGGAGCAGGCGAGGCGATCTGGGAGGAGAATAGACAATGAAACTCGCCGTGCCCGACATGATCTCGAACTCGTATTTCCCCGCGATCGCCGCGATCGAGCTGGGCTGCTTCAAGCAGGAAGGCCTCGATGTCTCCCTCGAGCTGATCTATCCGGTCGACAAGTCTTACGCGGCGTTGCGCGACGGCACGGTCGATTTCGTCGGCGGATCTGCGCATTCCGCGCTCTCAGCGTTTCCGTCGTGGCAGGGCGCCAAGCTTTTGTGCGCGCAAGCGCAAGGCATGTATTGGTTCCTGGTCATGCACAAGGATTTCGGCGGCAAGCGCGGCGATCTCAGCGTGGTGAAGGGGCGCAGCATCGGCGCGGCCCCTTGGGTCGAGATGGGGCTGCGCCGCCTCCTCATCGAGGCCGGCATCGATCTCACGCGCGACCAGGTGAGGATTGCGCCGGTGCCGGGTGCGCAAGGCGCCGGCGTGAATTTCGGCGTCACCGCGGCGAAGGCGCTGGAGGAGCGCAAGATCGATGGCTTCTGGGCGAACGGCATGGGCGCCGAGGTGGCGGTGCGCCGCGGCGTCGGCACCATGGTGCTCGACGTGCGGCGCGGCGACGGGCCAAAGCGGTGCTTCAACTACACCATGGCCTCGATCGCCACGACCGACCGCTTGATCGAGCGCTCGCCCGAGGCCACGGCTGGCGCCGTTCGCGCCATGGTCAAGGCGCAAGACGCGCTGAAGGAGAATGTGGCGCGCGCGACCGACATCGGCCGCAAGCTGTTTCCGCCGTCCGAGGCCGAGCTCATCGCCGAGCTCATTCGGCGGGATCTCCCCTATTACGATGCCTCGATCTCGCGGGACTTCGTCGCCGGCATGAACCAATTCTCGCGCGACGTCGGAATCCTCAGCGGCGACGTGCCCTATGAGGGCGTCGTCGCCACGCAGTTCTCGCATTTGTGGAAAACCGGGTAACTGGGCACGTGCATCGCTCTCTGACATTGCAGCAGACGCGCCGGATGGGCTCCAGCGTCCCCTCTTCGGCTTGCGGGGGGAGGGACAGGGAGGGGGCAGGCGCGAAGATTCGTGCGGTCACCCCCTCCCCAACCCTCCCCCGCAAGCGGGGGAGGGAGCAGACCATTCGCGTTGCGAAGGTGTGTCACTCCTCCGCCGGCGGCGGCAGGTTGAGGGCGGCGTCGACGAGCGCGCCCGCCCGCTTGAAATCGAAATTGCGATAGACGTTCTGCTTCACCAGGAAGGAGGCGCCGCCGTAGAACTTCTCGTATTGCTGGTGGCGGCTGCCGAATTCCGATCCGATCAGATCCCAGGCGAGCCGCATCAGCGCCACCTTGCGTTTCGCGTCAGAGGAGGCCGAGCGCATGTAGCGCTCGACGTCGTGTGAGGTCTCCGCGCTCTCGAAATCCCGCAGCGAGGATGGCAAGGTGATCATGGCGGAGCCGGCGAGCTCGCGGATCATTTCGAGCATGCGGCCGTTGAGCTCGGATTGGAGCGCCATCGCCGAATAGAGGGCGGTCTTCGACGGCCACAGCACGCCGTCGTTGTCGATGACCGCCGTGACCTCGTGCGCAAGAAGCATGTGCTCGTAGATCGAGACCCAGGCGGCAAGCTCGCCCATCATGATCTGCACCGCCGGATTGGCGATGTTGCCGGTCATCTCGTTCATGCGTTGCGCCACGCCGATCATGAAGCGCAGCTTGGTGACGTAACGCACTTGCGCCTGGTGGTTGCCGTAAAGATGCGACGGCGTCCTCCACCATTGATCGCGCGATGCGTCGAGGTTGCGATAGATGAAGACCCGCTCCCAGGGCACGAACACGTTGTCAAACACGACGTAGCTGTCGCTCTCGTCGAAGCGACTCGAGAGCGGATAGTCGAAGGCGCTCGTCGCTCCCAGCGCGAACGGCCGCCGCGGATAGAGCTTGACCCCCGGCGCGTTGACGGGGACTACCAGGCAGTTGGCGTAGTTCTCGTCGCCGGGCTGCAGCGGATGGATGCAGCTCAAGTGGATGACGTCGGAAATCGCGCCGCCGGTGGCGAGCTGCTGCGCGCCGGAGATGACGATGCCGTCCTCGCGCTCCTTGACCACGCCGGCATAAAGCGTCGGATCGCTCTGCTGGTGCGCGGGCTTGCTGCGGTCGATCTGTGGCGGGACGATGGCATAGGACGCGTAGAGGTGATTGTCGCGCAGGTGTTCGTAGAAGGCGACCACGTTCTTCGCGAAATGTTGGCCGGCTGCCGCGAACACGCTCGGCGTTGCGGCGTAGCCGCAGAAAAATCCGGCGACATGGTCGGGCGTGCGGCCCATCAGACCGAACGTCGCCTCCGCCCAGGTCTCGGAGAACAAGCGGCGCGCCCGCAGATCGGCGTGGCTGCGCGGGATCTGATAGGCGCGCAGCACCGGCTCGCCGGTCTTGGGCGAGACGAAGGTCATGCGCTCGCGCATCTGCGGCTGTGCCGCGATGTCGTAAAGCCGCGCGATCGAGCGCGCCGCCTCGCGGAAGGCGACATGCGCGGTCACGTCCTTGACGCGCTCGCCGTCGACGAACACCTGCCGTCCGTCGTTGAGCGAACGAAGATAGTCGGAGCCGGTTCGCATCGGACGCGCCTTATCAGCTAGAACATGTTCGCGTGTGCTTGAAGCACGTTCGCGCCGCATACTCGGTGCGCTCTCCTCCCCCTTGTGGGGAGGGGTTGGGGGTGGGGGTCGTGCGTTCGTTCGCAGGTGGCGCCACGATCATCTCACCGCATGACCCACCCCGGCGCTTCGCGCCGACCCTCCCCACAAGGGGGAGGGTAGCGACCGAGTTTCTGGCTTGCGCTCATTCCCTTACGCCATTGGTGATGAGCTCGACTAGCTTCTGCGGCGTGACCGGCGTTTGCGTGATGCGGACGTCGAAGGGCTGCAACGCGTCCTCGATTGCGGAGATCACCGCGGCCGCGGTCGGAATGGTGCTGACCTCGCCGGCGCCCTTGGCGCCGAGCGGATTGAGCGGTGATGGCGTCTCTTTATAGAGCGTCTGAATCGCCGGCACTTCCGTGGCGCTCGGCAAGAGGTAATCGGCGAAGCTTGTGGTGAGCGGCTGGCCGGTCGCGTCGTACCCCATCCACTCCAGCACGGCATTGCCGAGGCCATGCGCCACGCCGCCGCGTACTTGGCCGTCGACCAGCATAGGATTGATCAAGGTGCCCGAGTCCTGCAGCGCCACGTAGTTCAGAACCTTGACGCCGCCCGTGTCGGGATCGACCTCGACCTCCGCGACATGGCAGGCATTGGCGTAGGCGAGCGCGTCGGTGCGCCAATTCACATTAGCATCGAGGCCCGGCTCGATGTCCGCCGGAAAGCCGTAGCCGGGCGCGCCCTTGAGAATGCGCGCGAGCTCGCCGAGCTTGATCGAAAGCTGCGGCGCGCCGACAACCCGCACCTCGCCGTTCGCGATCTCGAGATCGTGCTCCGCCGCCTCGAGCATGTGGCTCGCGAGTTTCTTCGCCTTCTCGGCAACCGCTCGTGCCGCGAGGAGCACGGATGAACCCGCGGTCACGGTTTGACGGCTGGCGAAAGCGCCGAGCCCCAGCGAGACGGTGCCGGTGTCGCCCGGCACGACGGTGATGTCCTGCGCCTTTAGCCCAAGCTCGTTCGCGCAAATCTGCGCGAGCGCGGTGCGCAGCCCCTGTCCGATCTCGGCGGCACCGGTAAACACCGAGACGCGTCCCGTGTTCGACACCCGCACCAGGCCGGATTCGAACGGACCGCGCCCGGTGCCCTTGATCCCGTGCGCAAGGCCGATGCCGATATAGCGGCGCTCTGCTCGCGCGGCGGCTTGTCGCTTGCGGAATTCCTCCCAGCCCGCCGCAAGCAGCACCTGCGCCTGGCAGGCGGGATAGTCGCCGCTGTCGTAGCACATGCTAGCGCCGGAGCGCGCCTTGAGCGGCTTGGTGTAAGGCATCTTCTCCGGCGGGATGAGATTGCGTGCCCGCACCTCCGCGCGGTCGAGGCGCAGTTCGCGCGCGACGCGGTCCATGAGACGCTCCATGGCGAAGGCCGCC
>JBJMTU010000033.1:0-3619 GCA_045811545.1 Xanthobacteraceae bacterium
ACGTCTGCGTCCCGATCTCACGCCTGGCGGAATGCGTCACCGCAACCCAGCGCGAGATCGCCGAGCTTGGCCTCGTCGCGCCGATTCTCGGGCATGTGGGGGATGGAAATTTCCATCTCACCTTGCTGGTCGACATGGCCGATGTTGCGGAGGTCAAGGCCGCCAAGACGCTGTGCGAGCGGCTGGTCGAGCGTGCGCTCGCCATGGACGGCACCTGCACCGGCGAGCACGGCATCGGGCAGGGCAAGATGAAATACCTCGCGGGCGAGCTGGGAGGCCCGGCGCTCGCGTCCATGGCGGCGATCAAGCGAGCGCTCGACCCCCACGACATCATGAACCCCGGAAAGATCGTCGCGATCGACTGAGCGCTGCTTGGCGCGCTTAGCGGCCGCGATCCGCCGCAATCCTGGGATTTCTCCCTAACTTATTGGCAGCCGACATAGATTTGCCGTCAAGGCGCCGGATATTCCACTCGGGGCGTGGTGGAGCAAGGACCGGTCGCGGGCGCCGCGTCACGGTCCGGCAACATAAATCGTGCTCAAGTCATTGGTGGTCGGGCTTTTTTCCAGGCCCGCGCACACCGCCCGGTGCGAGGGTCGAGACCCGGGGTGGAGACGGCGTGCAGACGACGCTGCTCGGTGTTGCGATTGCCATTATCCTGGCGCTGGTGACGGCGCTAGTCGGCCCTCTTTTCATCGATTGGAACAGCTATCGCGGCGAGTTCGAGGCGAGAGCCAGCCGTCTGACTGGGCTCGACTTCCGCCTGACTGGTGCGATCGACGCCCGCCTCCTGCCCACCCCGACCGTCGTATTGCAGGGCGTTGAGTTCGGCCGTCCGGAGGAAGGCAGCAAGGTACGCGCGCGGCTTTTGCGGATCGAATTCGCGCTGGGTGCGCTGGCGCGCGGCGAATGGCGCATCGCCGAGGCCCAGCTGGAAGGCCCCGAATTCACCGCCGGGCTCGACGGCACCGGCCGCGTTGCCTGGCCCGTTCCCAAGCTCGGCTTTGACCTCGAGGGGGTGTCCATCGCTCGGCTGCAAATCCAGGACGGCCGCGCGAGCCTGGCCGATGCCGCGAGCGATGCCCGAGTCGTGCTCGAGAAGTTCGACTTCACGGGCGAGGTCCGCTCGCTGGTTGGCCCGGCCAAAGGGGAGGGCTCATTCGTCGTCGCCGGCCAGCGTTATCCTTATCGCCTCGCCATCGGGCGGATCGCCGACGACGGCGCGGCCAAGGTGCGGCTGGCCGTCGATGCGACCGGGCAGCCAATCGCCGCCGAAGCGGACATCTCGCTTTGGCTGCAGCGTGGGGTGCCGCGCTTCGAAGGCAGCCTGCAAGTCGCACGCGCGGTCGGCCGCGCGCCCGCAGGCGCCGGCTCGCTCATCATCGAGCCGTGGCGGGTCACCAGCCGGATTAGAGGAGACAGCGCTGCCGCGGTGTTGGAGCAGATCGAATTCCAATATGGACCGGACGACCGGGCGGTGAAGCTCAGGGGCAGCGCCGATCTCACGTTCGGGGGGCAGCCGCAGTTCAAGGGCGCGCTGTCGTCGCCGCAGATCGACTTCGACCGCGTGCTGGCGCTGCCCGAACCGGTTCGCCGGCGCCCGCTCGCTGCCATCAAGACGTTGGCCGAATCCTTCCTTGCGGCGTCCCGGTTGCCCATCCCTGCGGCGCTGAACCTCAGCGCCGAGAACGTCACGCTCGGCGGTGCAGCACTGGTGCGCCTCGCCGCCGATCTGAAGGCCGATGCCGACGGTGTGGAGATCAAGGGCCTGGAATTGCGCGCGCCGGGCATGAGTCAGCTGCGCCTCAAGGGCCGCCTGGTCGCGACGTCGACTGGTGCGGAGTTCGTGGGATCGACGCGGCTTGAGGCCAATGACCCGCGCGCGCTCGTCGCTTGGTTGACCGAACGCAGCGACGAGCAAGCCGTCTCCTCGGGGCCGCTGCGCCTCGGCGGCGATCTTACCATCGGCAGCGATGCTATCGCCATCGATCGCCTCAAGTTCGAACTCGACCGCATGACGGTCGCCGGACGGTTGAGTTACAGCTGGGCGCGTGACGAGCGGCCGGCGCGACTCGAGGCCGTGCTGAACGCGCCTGAGATCGATTTCGACCGCATCCACGCCGTTGCCAAGGCGGTGCTCGGCGAGACGACTTTCGACTGGCCGCGCGAAGGCTCGCTCTCGCTCAAGATTGCGCGCGCCCTCGTGGCCGGCATCGAGGCGAAGCAGGCCGAGATCGAGATGCGCAGCGATGCGAACGGCTTCGAGATCGCGCGGCTCGCGATTGCAGACTTCGGCGGAGCGACACTGGCGGCTAAGGGCCGCATCGACACCAAGGCGCAGTCGCCGCGCGGCGCGATGACGCTCGACGTCGACGCGCGGGCGCTGGACGGCCTCGTGGCGCTACTGGACAAAATCGCTCCCGAAGCGGGCGACCGGTTGCGCCGCTCAGCGGGACGTTTGGTGCCGCTCACATTGCGCGCGGCCGTTAGCGTCGATCCGGCCCCGGCGGGCGGCGCGGCCGCGAAGATCAAGATCGACGGCCGCGCCGGCGCGTTCCGCTTGGCGATGCAAGGCGACGCAGCCGGCGCGAACGACGCGATCAAGCTCGACGATCTCGGGGCGCTCGCGGGCGCCAGGGTGGACCTCAGCGGGAGGTTGGATGCGGATGACGCGGCCGCGCTGATCGAATGTATCGGCCTCGACCGTTTCCTGGCGGTCGACAAGCGGCCGGCGCGTCTGACATTGGCGGTGAAAGGACCACTCGACGGTGAGCTTGCCGTTGATGCCCAACTCGCGGCCGGCGCGCTCAACATCGCGAGCAATGGCTCCGTCCACGTGGCGGATCGTGCGAAAGCGGGCGCCGACCTCAATCTCAAGATCACCAACGCGACTGTTCGCTCGCCCCGGCCGGGCGGCCGCCCGGCCGAGCCGCTGCCGGCATCGGTGGCGGCGCGGCTCGCTTTAAGCCAAGCGACCGTGCGTGTCAGCGAGCTCACCGGGACCGTGGCGGGAGCAAGCGTCCGCGGGCGGCTCGAGCTTGGAGTGCAACAGCAGCCGATCACGGTCGAAGGCGACCTCGAACTGGGCGCGCTCGATCTGCCGGCCGCCATCGCCGTCGCCATTGGAATGCCGGCGCAAGGCGCCGCGAACGCCGGTACGAGCACGAATGCCTCTGGGCCTTGGCCGGCCGATCCGTTCGAGCAGGCGTTACCGGGACTTAGCGGTCAAGTCGCGGTCAAAGCGGCGCGCGTCGCTCTCACGCCCAAGCTTGCCGCGCAGGATGTCCGCGGCGTGCTCCGCTTCGGAGATTCCGAATTGGCGTTGCAGGGAATGGAAGGTCGCCTTGCCGGCGGCCAGGCGGCCGCAGACCTGACGTTTCTCCGCCGCGCCAATGGGCTCAGCGCGCGCACGCAGCTGCGCCTCGTCGGCGCCAATGCCGCCGAACTGCTGCCCGAAGGATCGCTCTCGGGCCGGCTGACCGTCGAGGCGACCGCCGAGGGGACGGGAATGAGTCCGGTGGCACTTGTCGGCTCGCTGGTCGGCAGCGGCAGCTTCACGCTCGAAAATGGCCGGGTGATGCGGCTGGATCCCGCGGCATTCGATGCCGTGACCCGTGCG
>JBJMTU010000034.1:0-13076 GCA_045811545.1 Xanthobacteraceae bacterium
AGGCCCGCAGCCGCTATGGCCTTGAACTTGGCGCGGGCGGCGATCAGCTCGTCGCGCAGCGCGTGCTGCACGCGCAGGTCGACGGCAAGCTTGACCGGCTTTTGCAAGCGGTCGGTGGCGAGCCCGGCGAGATGCAAATCGGCAAGCCCGCGCGCGTCGAGCCATCTCTCGATGCCGGCGGTGCCTTGATTGTCGATGTTGACGTGGCCGATGAGATGCGAGACCTCGGCACCGTTCGGATAGACGCGCTTGTTCTCCGGCAGGAAGCCGATCCCGGGAATACCAAGCCGATGAATTTGCTCGCGTTGCTGCGACGTGATCTCGCGCTTGAGCCAGACGAAGCGGCGCTTGGACCCAAGCCGCCCGCGCAGTTCGGCGGCGTCGATCTCCGGCATCACCGCGGTGAGCAGCTCCGATGCCTCGTCCACGTCGATAATCCGGTGCGGCTCGCCGAACAGGGATGGCGTGCGCACGTCGGTCGCCAGAATCTCGCCGTTGCGGTCGAGAATGTCGGGTCGCGCGGTCGCCACCGCGTCCTGTGCGATGGCGCGCCGCGACCCGTGCCCTTCAGGTGCAGTCGCAAACATCACCAGACGCGTGGCGATGACCGCATAACCGAGCGCGAAGATCAGCACGGCGAGAAGGATCCGCGCCCGCGTCTTGGCGACGCGATCCACGTTGCTGCCATAAAGCAGCGAACCCACGAGCCCGCGGCGCCAGGGTTCGCGCGCAGGTGCCGCCGGGTCTGCCGCAGGTGCATGCATCCCATTCACCTCGTGGGCCCGTGCACGCTACCGGTCGGGGAATGATCGAGAAGCTCGGGATTGACGATCACGGTGCCAATCGGATCGGCTTCGTCCACGGGAACGCGATCGGGCGACCGCTCGGGCAGATTATCGAGCGGGTCGATTTGCCGCGCCTCGGCCGCCCTCAACTGCAAGTGTCGCCGCGTTAGAGCCTGAATGCGTGCGGGATTGTCGAGCTTGGCCCATTCCGCCCGCAGCGCCGCCACCGCGTCCCGCTCGCGCCTGATCTCCAGCCGCAGTTTGGCGACGTGTTGCGCCTGCCGCGCGGACTCGAACTTGATCGTATAGACGTCGGCCGCGGCCAACACGAGCGCCCCGATCAGGCAAATGTTCAGCACGCGCATCATGGCTGCCGCCCCGAGTCCTGCCGGACGGCGACCTCCGCCAACGACGGTAGCCGCGGAAGCGCTTGTGTCGCGGCGCGAAGGGCGATGGGCGCGTCGGTGCGCTCGGCGGCGCGGAGCTTGGCCGAGCGTGCGCGAGGATTGGCGCTGATCTCGGCTTCGTCCGGCACGATCGGCCGGCTGGTCAGGATGCGAAACGTCGGAGGAGCGGCACGCAGCTCTGGGCGATGGCGCGAAGGAGCACTCGGCCGACTGCGCCCGACCAGAAACGATTTCGTGATGCGGTCTTCCAGCGAATGGAATGCCAAGACAACCAATCGCCCGCCCGGCTTGAGCACCCGCTCGCCCGCGGCTAGTCCTGCCGCGAGCTCGGCAAGCTCGTCGTTGACGAAGATGCGCAGCGCCTGGAACGTGCGCGTGGCGGGATGGATCGCGCCGGGGCGCGCGTGGACGAGACCAGCGATGATGTCGGCCAGGGCGCGCGTGGTGCGGATCGGCGCCGCGCGGCGTCTGGCGATAACGGCGCGCGCGATGCTGCGCGCGTGGCGCTCTTCGCCAAGCGTGGCGATTACAGTCGCAAGCTCGCGCTCGGATGCCCGTGCTACGACGTCGGCCGCGGTCGCTCCGGTGCGACCCATGCGCATGTCGAGCGGACCGTCGTGGCGGAAGGAAAACCCGCGCGCGGCCTCGTCGAGCTGCATCGAGGAGACGCCGAGGTCGAAAACGACGCCATCCACGGCATCGTAACCACGCGCACGCGCGACTTCCTGCAGATTGGATAATCGATCCTCGACCAACACGAGCCGGCCGCCGGCCGAGTGCACGAGGTCAACGCCGCGCGCGATCGCATCCTGGTCGCGGTCGATGCCGATGACGTTGCAGTCGGCCGCCGCGAGAATCGCGCGGGTGTGGCCGCCGGCACCGAAGGTTGCGTCGATGTAGACGGCGCCGGCGCGGACGTTGAGGAATTCGACCGTGGGGCGGCCGAGCACGGGAATATGACGAGCCAGTCCGCCAGCGACAGCATCTCCGCTGTCGCGGCTCGCCATCATTCCCGTGCTCCGTGCGGGCCTTCCGCCGCTACCCGGGAGCCCAGCTGCCTCTTGAGCGCGCGAACCTTCTCGGTGGCCTCCGCGAGTTCCGCGCGAAAGCGTCCCGGCTCCCAGATCTGAAACTTGTGGCCGAGGCCGGCACAGGCGACCTCGTCCTTGATGCCGGCGTGAGTCTTGAGCGCCTCGGTCAGGGTGACTCTGCCCTCGCCGTCGATCTTCAACACTTCGCTCGTGCCATAGAGCGCCCCCGAGAGCTGCTCGCGCTCCTCGGAATAGGGCGGGAAACGCGCGATCAGCGTCTCGATCTCGTTGAGCAGCGCATTGCCGCCGGCATCGAGCGCAGGTCGGTCGAGTGTCGGATAACAATAGAGCCCCTCGAACCCGTCGCGGGCGAGCACGGCGCGGAACGGCGCCGGGATCGAGACCCGGCCCTTGGCATCGAGCCGCAGTGTGTAGTTCGACACGAAGCGGTCCATGACGTCCCTGGTCCACCCCCGCCAGTCGCTTCGGCGCTGCTGCCGCGCGAGCGGCAGGCGCCCGCGCGCCCCCTGCGGGGGCGGTCTTACGGGCCGCATCACCGCATGGGAAGCTATGGGTTATCATGGGACGGCTTGGGCGTCAATTGATGCTCGGCAGCCAGTGCGCGACCTGGCCAGCCGGATTTCCAAGCCTTATTAATGGGATTCACATTTAAGGAAGGGTTGAGGGGTCGACCCGAGGTTGACGCGGACCAGTAGCACCACGCCTCCAGACCTGGCGGCACGGCTACAATCAGCCATTGGGTCATCGGGGTAACACAACCGCCGGGACCTCAGACTCCTGGACCTTTGAACGCCCGTTTTCGGTAATGGCGCGGGACAACTCCCCTCCGAGCGCTTCGCCCCCGCCGTTTGCATTTCGCCAGCCCGCGCGCGAGTTCCAAACGCGCGGAACGTCGGCTCCTCTCGCGAGTTGTTCCCGAACAAGGAAGGCTTCCTTTCCTTGACAGAACAAACTCGATTGGAGGCCATGATGCTCAAGACCCTTATGATTTCGGCCGCCGTCAGTGCGCTGATGGTCTCAGGTGCCCTGGCGCAGGCCGACAAACCGGCTGACAGTGCCAAGTTCATCGCCGCGCAGAGCACGGATCAGTGGGTTTTCTCGAAGTTCAAGGGCACGGACGTGCTGGGCCCGGACAACGCGCATATCGGCAATGTGAATGACATGCTGTTTGATAAGAACGGCAAAATTCTCGGGCTGATCGTGGGCGTCGGCGGGTTCCTTGGTATCGGGGAAAAGAACGTCGCCATCGACATGAGCGCGTTCCAGCCCGCTCCGCCCGATACCGGAAGTAGCAGCGGTGGGGCTGCAATGACCCGGAGCGACGATCCCACCATGGGTAAGCTCAAAGTCAGCTGGACCAAGGATCAGCTCAAAAACGCGCCCGACTTCCAGTATTACAAGCCGCCGGCACGCACGACCGGCGCCCCTGGTGGGTCTCCAACCACGGGCATGGGGCCGCGACCAACGGCGCCGACAGCGCCGCCGGCGGGCCGCTAAAGTCGGCACGCATGTGGGAAGGACTAAGTAGCGTAGTGTTTAAAGCGTAAGTTACGTAGCGTAGGTACGGGACAATTTAATCCCCGGTAACGGTCGGGTCGGCGGCACGCCGGCCCGACCGTCGTGTTTGCGGCTGCAGCTTCCGGCGGTCGCTTGTCTGGCATCGCTGTTTCTGCACAATCGCGCCCTCCGTGGCGAGCCGTTCGTTCTTGCCAGAACTCAGACTCGGCTCCGCAAACACTCGGTGCGCGTATGGTTGCATCCGAACTACGTCCCGAATCCTCCGTCGTCGCGGAGGTCAGACCGTCGCCCAATCACAACGAGCGCGCGGGCAGCGGCACGCCCGACATGATCGTGCTGCACTATACTGGAATGCCCGACGATCAAGACGCAATCAGCCATCTCTGTAATCCGGCCAGCGAGGTTTCCGCGCATTACGTTGTGCTACCGGACGGCTACGTCATTCAGCTCGTTGCAGAGGCGCGCCGCGCTTGGCATGCCGGCACGTCATCCTGGGCGGGCGAGAGCGACGTCAATTCGCGCTCGATCGGCATCGAGATTGCGAATCCTGGACACGACCACGGGTATCCCGCTTTTCCCAAACGTCAGGTCGCGGCAGTCACCGCGCTCTGCCGCAGTATTTTTGCGCGCCACCGAATTGCCGCCGATCGCGTGCTCGCCCACTCCGACGTCGCACCCTCGCGCAAGCGCGACCCGGGCGAGAAGTTTCCATGGAAGTTGCTAGCCGATTCCGGGATTGGGCTATGGGTCAAGCCCGTGCCGAGCGATCCGGCAAAACCGGTCTTCACGCTTGGCGACACCGATGCCGCCATCCAGGAAACGCAGACGCTGCTGGCAAACTACGGCTACGAGGTCACCGCCACCGGCGCTCTCGATCGGATCACGCATGACGTCGTGGCGGCGTTCCAGCGCCATTTCCGCCCGCAGCGGGTCGACGGGTTCATTGACGTTTCGACGATCTCGACGTTGAAGGATCTCATCGCCACGCGCGACGCTCATCGCGACACAAGCAAGCGGAGCTGAGGTTGCTTCCCGCCGCTCCGGAGACGTCGTTAAGATTGCTGCCGCACCGGCCTTGACGTTGGCCCGCTTACACCCCATTCCCTTACGTGTCAGTCGGCCGGGCGGCCGCTCGGGCCAAGGCCGAAAGGCGGTCCGAGAGGAAAGTCCGGGCTCCATGGACATGCGGTGCCGGATAACGTCCGGCGGGCGTTAAGCCCAGGGAAAGTGCCACAGAGAACAGACCGCCGTTTCCTCGCGCGCCGCTGTGGCAAGCATGGGAGCGGTAAGGGTGAAACGGTGCGGTAAGAGCGCACCGCGCCTGCGGCAACGCAAGCGGCACGGCAAACCCCACCGGGAGCAAGACCGAATAGGGACGGCGCGAGGCGTCCGCGCGAGCGGAAGCGATCTCGGGATCAATGTCCAGATCCAGCCGTCCGGGTAGGTTGCTGAAGGCGCCGGGCAACCGGCGTCGCAGAGGAATGGCCGTCACGCGGGGGCGCGTCGCCCTTGCCGACAGAACCCGGCTTACAGGCCGGCTGATACTGATCAAGGGGGCCCGGCGGAAAATCCGCTGGGCCCCCGCCAATTCTCAGCACAGCGGATACTCGACAATTGACGTGCGACGCGCCGCTCATGCTTTCGTTCTGGTGGCGCTAGGATTATCGTTCTGACGCGATATCCGTTGCGTGCGAGGAGGCATCAGTGCAGCAGATCATTTGGCGCGTGACCGCGTTCATCGCGACGCTTGCCTTGGTCGTGATGGCGTCCGGCGTCGCGGAGGCGGGTTCGCGCGGTCGACAGACCCAGTCGGACGGCGGGCAGCCCGGCTCGAACCCAACGGCAACCAAGAACGAGCCCAACCCGAAAATGACGATCAAGGTCAGTCCCGAATACACTCGAACGCAAGTTAAAACCGGAAGCTCCCCGAAATAATCTAAGCAGTAGTGTCGCCGCCGCATCGGCAAATCACCTGCAGGCCGGACACTCCTCCCGACGTGCCGCGGAATTCGAACGGCGCGCAATGGCCGTGGCATACTGCATTCCCTCTCTCCGCCCCCGGAGACGCCGCCATGGAACCGCTACCGAAAGGTGCAAACTTCGTTCGCGCCAAGACGCTGTGGGAGGTCGGTCTGCACCTCGCCGGCAATCCGGCGACGCCCTACGGCGGCAATCGAGACATGGTCATCACCATCGGCAGCGGTTCCGGCGCGGCCTTCCGTCCATGGCTGCGCCTCGCCACCGGTTCCGCCATTCTCGCCGAGCAGGTCGCGAAGGCCGACGGCATCGAATTGGCATTCGTCAATCCGTCGGCGTTGCTGACGCAAGCCTATCGAGGCGTCGGCTTGTTCAGCGCGGCGCTACCCGTGCGCATCGTCGGGGTCTATCCGAGCTGGGACCGCTTCGTGTTCATGGTTCACCCGCGAACAGAGATCCGCTCGCTTGCAGACATCAAGGCGAAGCGATACCCGCTGCGCGTGTCGGTTCGCGAGGATCCCACCCACTCCACCCTTGTTTTGATTGATCAGGCGTTCGCGCTGCACGGCTTTGCGCTCAAGGACATCGAATCATGGGGCGGACGCCTCGTGTTTTGCGGCGGCCCCGCGGACGTTCGCCGCCTGGAACCACTTGGTCGCGGCGAAATCGATGCGGTGTTCGACGAAGGCATCAAAGTGTGGCTCGATGCGGCGCTGGCGGCGGGTCTCTCGCCGGTCGAGCTTGAACCGGTCGAATTCGACGCCATGGCGCGCCTCGGTTGGCGGAAGGTGTTGCTTCCTAAAACACGCTTCCCGGGATTGGCTCGGGACGTCGAGACGCTCGATTTCAGCGGCTGGCCGATTTACACGAGCGCATCGCTTCCGGAGCAGGTTGCCTACGACATCTGCGGCGCTCTCGCAGCACGCGAAGCGGAGATTCCTTGGGAGAAGGGAACTGATGGGACCGCTTTGCACATGGGACACGAGAGCGACAGCACGCCGATGGACGTCCCGCTCCACCCAGGGGCACAGCGTTGGTATCACGAGCACGGACGAAAGGATTGATTCGCGGGACGTGAGTGCACGCACGTCCCTGCGTACCACGCGTAGCCGCGTGTCACGTGCCCGACTTCTTGTACGCCTCCATCACGGCTTGCCCGTCGGCGCCGGCCTTGGCGAGCCACTCCGCGGTGAGGCGCTCGCCGATCTGCTGCAGCCCGGTTCTCAAGGCGCCGCTCGGCGGCAGGACTTTCAAGCCGCGCGCAGCAAGCTGCTCACCGTACCACTGATGTTTATCCTGCGATCTCCACCAGCCGCGTGCTTCCGCTGCGGCCGCAACCTTGAGCAACCCATCCTGGGTCGGCTTGTCGAGCCGATCGAACGCCGTCTTGTTCATCAAGGTCACGTTCTTCGGCAGCCACGCCTGCGTGTCGTAGAAATAGGTCATAGTCTCCCAGGCCTTGGTATCGTAGCCGGTGGCCACCGAAGTCATGAAAGCGTTGATCAGGCCGGTGGCGAGCGCCCGCTGCAACTCGGCTGCCTGGATCGTGACCGGATACGCGCCGACGATCTGCGCGATGCGCTCGGTCCCCGCATTGTACACGCGCCAGGACAGCCCCCGCATATCCGCGATGCTATTGATCTGCTTCTTCGTGTAGATGCCCTGCGGCTGCCACGGCACGGCGAACAGCACCATCAGGCCTTGCGCGGCGAACTTGCGCTCGATCGCAGGCTTCGAGGCCGCCCAAAGCTTGCGCGCTTCGTCGTAACTCGCAGCAAGGAACGGCACCACGTCGATGCCGAACATAGGGTCTTCGTTGTCGTGGAGCGAGATCAAGACCTCGCCAACCTGCGCCTGCCCGATCCGTACCGCGCTCTTGATGGCGGTCGCCGGAAACAAGGAGGCGTTGGGATAGACCTTGATCGCGAGCCTTCCGGCGGTCACATCGGTTACGTCCTGAGCGAAGGCGCCAAGGTTCTCGCTATGAAAGTTATCGGCCGGATAGGCGGAGGGCAGACTCCATTGCACCTGCGCGCGAGCCGGCGCGGCCATTAGCGCGACCGCGGCAGCGGCCGCGAACGCGGACAATCGCACCATCGCCATGGCGCACGGCCCCGAGCGCATAGGGCGCAAACATACCTCGCCTCCCAGCATCATAGCAGAGATTGCAGCGACATTGGGACTTCGCAGCCCAAAGAGCCGCCGGCGGGCGGGCCACGGCAAGCTTGGCCCGCGAGGTTGCCAGACACTTCGCGGCGCGCGCCTGCACCCCTATAAAGCAGCGAGTAGGGTATGCGCATGGCGATGCAACCGGACGGCAGTTGGGATTTCTGGATCGATCGCGGAGGTACCTTTACCGACGTGATCGGGCGCCGTCCCGATGGCACGCTAGTTGCCCACAAGCTTCTCTCCGATAATCCGGAAGCCTATGGCGACGCCGCGGTGCAGGGCATCCGCGATCTCGTCGGCGTCAAAGTGGGCGAACCCATTCCTCCCGGCATCATTGGCTCGGTGAAGATGGGCACTACGGTTGCGACCAACGCGCTCCTCGAGCGCAAGGGGGAACGCACACTCCTCCTCATCACCAAGGGATTCCGCGACGCGCTTCGGATCGGCTATCAGGCGCGGCCCAAAATTTTTGCTCGCCACATCATCAAACCGGAAATGGTCTACGAGTGCGTGGTTGAGGTCGACGAACGTGTGCGCGCCGATGGGACGGTGGAGAAAAAGCCGGATCTCGCCGCCCCCCGGGCAGAGCTCTCGGCCGCGCTCGCAGGCGGAATCAACGCAGTCGCGATCGTGTTCATGCACGCCTACCGTTACGCCGAGCACGAGCAGCGCGTGGCCGCGCTCGCGCGCGAGATCGGCTTTCCGCAAGTCTCGGTGAGCCACGAGGTCTCGCCGCTGATCAAGCTCGTGGGCCGCGGCGATACGACGGTCGTCGATGCCTACCTCTCTCCGATCCTGCAGCGATACGTGGCGCAAGTGGCGCACGACTTGGGCACCAGTGTTTCGGCACGCTCGGTGTCACCTCCCCCTGGAGGGGGGAGGTCGCCGCGCGTAGCGCGGCGGGTGGGGGTGACATCTGACTCACCCCACCCCGGCCGCTTTACGGCCGACCCTCCCCCTCCAGGGGAGGGTGGCGCCGAGCCCGCGGTATCTGATGCTGCCCCCCGCCTAATGTTCATGATGTCCTCCGGCGGCCTCACCGCGGCCGAGTTGTTTCAAGGCAAGGACGCAATTCTGTCGGGACCCGCGGCCGGGGTGGTCGGTATGGCCGAGACCGGACGCGAGGCCGGTTTCTCCCACCTCATCGGTTTCGACATGGGAGGCACCTCGACCGACGTCTCGCACTTCGACGGCGAATACGAGCGGGCGTTCGAGACCGAGGTCGCCGGCGTGCGTATGCGCGCCCCGATGATGCTGATCCATACCGTGGCGGCGGGCGGCGGGTCGATTCTGCATTTCGACGGCGCCCGCTTTCGCGTCGGGCCCGACAGCGCCGGCGCCAATCCCGGTCCGAAATGTTATCGCCGTGGCGGGCCACTCGCGCTCACCGACGCCAATGTCATGGCCGGAAAGCTGATGGCGGACTTCTTTCCGAAAATTTTCGGTGCGCAGCAAAACTTGCCCCTCGATGCCGACGCCGTACGCGAGGCATTTACGCAGCTCGCAGGCGAGATCGGCGATGGTCGCTCTCCCGAAGACGTCGCCGACGGCTTTATCAAGATCGCGGTCGAGAATATGGCGAACGCGATCAAGAAAATCTCCGTGCAGCGCGGCTACGACGTGACGCGCTACGCGCTCAACTGCTTCGGCGGCGCCGGCGGCCAGCACGCCTGCCTCGTGGCCGACGCCCTGGGCATGACCAAGGTGCTGATCCATCCGTTCTCGTCGCTCCTCTCCGCCTACGGCATGGGGCTCGCCAATATCCGCGCCACGCGTCAGCAAGCGATCGAAGAGCCGTTCGGGGATTTAGCGCTGGCGTCGATCGAGCGCGTGGGCGGCCGACTGGCGGACGAGGCCAGGCGCGAAGTCGTCGATCAGGGCGTCGCTGCGGCAGCTGTCGAAGTGTTCGTCCGCGCGCACATCCGTTACGCCGGCACCGATACCGCGTTGGTGGTGCCGGCGTTCTCGCTCCGCGCTTCCCTTGAGGAGGAGGGAAGCAAGCCTCGCCTCCCGGCCCTGAAATCCGCCTTCGAGGCCGCGCACAAAGCCCGCTTCGGATTTGTCGACAAGAGCAAGGAACTGGTGGTCGAAGCTGTATCGGTCGAGGCGGTTGGCGGCGGCGCGAAATTCACAGAGCCGGTCTTGCCGACGATGAGCGCTCCGCCCCCGCCCCCTGCGCGACGCACCCGATTTTATTCACAGGGGCAATGGCATGAGGCGGCCGTCTTCACTCGTGAGCAGCTTTCGCCCGGCCACGCCGTGCGCGGTCCCGCCATCATCATCGAGCCGCACCAGACGATCGTGGTCGAGGACGGCTGGCGGGCCGACATCACCGCCAAGAACCACCTCGTGCTCGAACGCGTCGTGCCGCTCAAGCGGCAGAGCGCCGTCGGCACCGCGGCCGATCCGGTAATGCTCGAAGTGTTCAACAATCTTTTCATGTCGATCGCCGAGCAAATGGGCGTGTCGCTGCAGAACACGGCGTATTCGGTCAATATCAAGGAGCGGCTCGACTTCTCCTGCGCCGTGTTCGACGCCGACGCCACGCTCGTCGCCAACGCGCCGCACATGCCCGTGCATCTCGGCTCCATGGACCGCGCGGTCGAGACCGTCATTCGCGAGAACAAGGGCAAGATCGCGCCGGGCGACGTCTATGTCATCAACGCGCCCTATAACGGCGGCACGCACCTGCCCGACATCACCGTGTGCACGCCTGTCTTCGATATGGAGGGCCGCGAACTCTTGTTCTGGGTCGCTTCCCGCGGCCACCACGCCGACGTCGGCGGCATTTCGCCGGGTTCGATGTCGCCGAATGCGACGACTATCGAGGAGGAAGGCGTCTATATCGACAATTTCAAGCTGGTGGAGCGCGGCCGTTTCCGTGAGCAGGCACTCTACGATCTTCTCACTGGCGCGAAGTATCCCGCCCGCAATCCGCTGCAGAACATCAACGACATCAAGGCGCAGATCGCGGCCAACGAGAAGGGCGTGCAGGAGCTGCACAAAATGGTCGCGTACTTCACGCTGCCCGTAGTGAAGGCCTACATGCAGCACGTGCAGGACAACGCGGCCGAGAGCGTTCGCCGCGTCATCGACCGCATCCACGACGCCTCGTTCGAATACGAGATGGACCAGGGGACATGGATCAAAGTCAAGATCCGCGTCGACAAGGACAAGCGCGAGGCAACGGTGGATTTCACCGGCACGTCGCCGCAGCAGAACAGCAATTTCAACGCGCCCGAACCGGTGACGCGCGCCGCTGTTCTTTACGTCTTTCGCGTCATGGTCGACGACGAGATCCCGATGAACGGAGGCTGCCTGCGGCCGATCAACATCATCATTCCCAAGCAGTCGATGCTGTCGCCGACCTATCCCGCCGCGGTCGTCGCCGGCAATGTGGAAACGTCGCAGGCCGTGACCAACTGCCTGTTCGGCGCGCTCGGCGCGCTCGCCGCCGCCCAGGGCAGCATGAACAATCTCAATTTCGGCAACGACAAATACCAATACTACGAGACGATCTGCTCCGGCTCGCCGGCGGGCCCGGGCTTTCCCGGCACCGACGCCGTGCACACCCACATGACCAACACGCGGTTGACCGACCCGGAAGTGCTCGAGTTCCGCTATCCGGTGGTGCTCGAGGATTTCCACATCCGCAAAGGTTCGGGCGGGCGTGGCCGATGGAATGCCGGCGATGGCGTGCGCCGCACCATTCGCTTTCTCGAGAAAATGGAGTGCACGATTTTGTCGGGCCACCGCCGCGTGCGGCCGTTCGGCCTGGCCGGAGGCGAAGCTGGCCACATCGGCGAAAACTCCGTGCGGCGCAACGACGGCCGCGTGGAGAAGCTTAAGGGCTGCGACGCCACCGTCATCGATGCTGGCGAGGCGATCATCATCCAGCCGCCGACCGCAGGCGGATATGGCGAGCCCGAGCGGTGATCGCGGCACAGGGAGAATGTCGCTGCTAGAGCAGTGCTCTGCATCGCCTTCAAACTAGACCGTAGTGCCGGCGCACCTCGCGGAAAGAGACGAGGCGGTTCTGGCCTTCGTCCCACAGCGCCAGTCGCACACACTTGAGGCTCTGAAGCAGGGTTAGCCGGCCGATGCCGTCGAGATGCGGGTAATCGCGTAGCACGAGCGGCAGTCGGTAATAGGGAATTCGGCTGCACAAATGATGGATGTGGTGAATGCCGATGTTGGCGGTGAACCAGCGCAAAAGGCTCGGCAGGGCATAGTGAGAGCTGCCGTGAAGCGCCACCTCTTGCAGATTCCACGCTCGGTCGTGAGCCCATACGGTATTCTCAAATTGGTGCTGAACATAGAACAGCCAGACCCCGGCCGAGGCCGCCAGCAGCATAATTGGCAGATGCACAAGCAGGAATGGACCGATGCCGACGAGCCATATCATGATGGCGACAAGAGCCGCGATGGCGACATTGGTCGCGCTGGTGCTAAGCCAGGGCTGCCAACCACTACGCATCAGGCCGACTGGGAGCCGATGCTGTACGATGAACAAATAGGCCGGGGCCAAGCCGAACAGGATGACTGGGTGCCGGTAGACGCGGTAACGCAACCGACCCCACCGGCATAGCGCGAGGTACTCGTGCACGGTCAGCGTGTCGACGTCCCCGATTCCGCGGCGCTCGAGATTGCCTGACGTGGCGTGGTGAACGGCGTGAGCGCGTCGCCAAAAATCGTATGGCGTGAGCGTCAACACCCCAATCACGCGTCCGACCCAGTCGTTGGCGAAACGGCGATGGAAGAAGGCACCATGACCGCAATCGTGTTGGATCATGAAAAGCCGCACGAGAAAGCCTGCGGCCGGCACCGCGAGCAGCAGGCAGAGCCAGTAGCCTAGATCAAGGGTTGCCCACATCAGAAGCCAGAGCAGAATCAGCGGCCCGGCCGTGATCGCGAGCTCCACCATGCTGCGCATACAGCTCGGAGCGCGATAGCGGGCCAGGATCGGTGTCAAGTCGCGGGCGTCAAGCGCGACAGGGGTAAGAAGGGGACTTTTGCTCTTCTTCAAGGCAAGCTTTATGTCGGCATGGCCAATCGGCAACGGCACAACCGCGTCGCTCGGTGTCATTGACGAGCAGCGCTCCTGCGTGCTCCGGCTGTATCGAAGCTTACTGCAAAGTGGTCAGGAGGGTGGCGCACGCTTGGGCGAC